>NZ_JBWLKM010000031.1:0-100993 GCF_059026085.1 Streptomyces sp. a15
CCCGCAGCGGTTGGCGCGTCAACACCGGCACGTTGGTGAGAAACCGATTCCGCGCCGTTCCGAGGACGGACACCCCCCGACACGGCCCCGACCCCCACCCAACGCAAGGCGCTACGCGCACCCCCACCCCACCCGCACAGGCCGCCGCAGGCATCCCCCGCCCCACCCTCAGCGAGCCCCCGCCCCCGCCCCCGCGAAGTGCTCCCCCACCAGCGACCGCACCACGCCCACATCCCCCGCCATCAACGCGTCCAACAACGCCATGTGTTCGGCCGCGTCCGCCACCAGCTCAGCCGCCCGCCCCCGCGAGCTAGGTCCGCCGACCAGGGGCCACTGGGCGCGGCGGTGGAGGTCCTCGGCGATCTGGACCAGCTGCTCGTTGCCGGACAGTCCGAGCATCGCGCGGTGGAAGGCGCGGTCGGACTCCGCGTAGGTCGCCCGGCAGCCGGAGGCCGCGGCGCGGACGGTCGCCTCGGCGAGCGGTCGCAGCTCGGCCCAGCGTTCGACCGGCACGGTGCGGGCGAGGCGCAGCATCACCGGCACCTCGATGAGGGACCGGACCTCGGCCAGCTCCCCCAGCTCACGCCTGCCGCGCTCGACCACCCGGAACCCCCGGTTGGGAACGACCTCGACGGCGCCCTCCAGCGCGAGCTGCTGCATCGCCTCCCGAACGGGCGTCGCGGAGACGCCGAAGCGGTCACCGAGCGCCGGCGCGGAGTAGACCTCGCCGGGCCTGAGCTCGCCCGCGACCAGCGAGGTGCGCAGGGCGTCGAGGATCTGCCCGCGCACGGAGGACCGCTGGACGGCGGGGCGCGGCCGCGGGATGGGCGTCTCGCTGTGGGTGTGTTCACCGCGGACGGCGCCGGGGGCGGTGCCCCGCTCCCGGTCCACGTCCGCGGCCCTGGGCTGCGGCGGCACCCTGACCGCACTCACCGGAGGCTTCCCGGCCCCGGCCCCAGCCCCAGCCCCCGCCCCGGCCCCCGCCCCCATTTCGGCGGAGCCCTGCGCACCCTGCATCACGGGGTCCTCCTCCGGACGTGTCGGTACTTCGGGTCATTACGGCGGGTTGTTACTCGTCCGTCAAGCAGATTAGGGCATAACCCGACAGTTCAAATGCCGGAGGTCCGGGTAAGGTAAGCCTTACCTACAAGCGATCGCGAATCGGTGGTCCCATATGCCCGCCCCGTCACCCGCCCCCCGCTCGGCCGTCGCAGACGCCTACGCACGCGTCACCGACGTCCTCCCGGGGCTGACGGTCACGGAACTGACCCCCGACGACCAGGCCCCGAAGGGAGGCGGCTGGGTCAACGCCACCGAGCTCGCAGAGGGCGGCCCCGGCCTCGAAGGATTCCTGGCCTGGGACGACGCACAGGTACGGCGGGACCACGGCCGCCCCGGCCGCCCGGACGTGATCGCCAGCTTCGGCCTGCACCGGTACGCCTGGCCCGCCTGCCTCCTGATCACCGCGCCGTGGTTCCTGGCCCGCCGGGTCCCGCGCTTCCCCGTGAGGCATGTCTCGTACGACCGCACCCAGGGCCCCATGTCCTTCGCCGTACGCCCCGGCCCCTTCGCCTGCCTGCCGGACGACCCAGCCGCGACGCTGCCCGGCGCCCGTGTCGTCCCCGACGAGGAGGCGCTGCGGGCCGAGGTGCGGGCGGCCGTCGCCGAGCACATGGAACCGGTGCTGGCCGGGTTCGGACCGCGCATGCGCCGCCGCGGCCGCGCCCTGTGGGGCATGGTGACGGACGAGATCGTCGAGGGCCTCTGGTACGTCGCCGAACTGCTCGGCGAGAGCGAGCAGCGTCGGGCCGAGCGCGAGCTGGAGCTCCTGCTGCCGGGATCGACCAAGCCGTACGTCGGCTCGGCGGCCTTCCGCCTGCTGACCGGACCGAACGGCGAGCCGCTGCCCACCCGGGACCGGGCGAGCTGCTGCATGTTCTACACACTGGAGCCCGAGGACACCTGCGTCACCTGCCCGCGCACCTGCGACACGGAGCGGATTGCCAAGCTGACGGCGGCCGCGGCCAGTTGAGGCACCCTCAGCTCAGGACGGAATCACCCGTCCCGTAGGATCACTCGCGACTGAGACGCCCGCCCGGTTACAGGCAATTCACAACTTCCTCACACCTCGCAGGAACTTTCCGTGGAACCACCCGTACGGGTAGTCTTATTCGAACTCAACTCCCGCCCCTCACGCGGCAGTTCGAGCAGAACGCCGCCCTGGGCATCCCCTTGCACTTCCTTGGCGGCCTCTTGCCCCGAAAACGCCTGAGGGCCGTTGGGATTGGGCCACTATGGCGGGCGTTACGCCCTATCCCAATGCAAGGGACCCCAGATGAGACTGACCGACATATCGCTGAACTGGTTGCTTCCGGGCGCCGTACTGCTCCTGGGCATGCTGGCGGCGGTTGCGGTGCTCGCGCGTGGCAAGCGCACCTCGGGGAAGGACGCGAGCGCGGACGACTCGTGGGAGCGCAGCGAGGAGCGCCGCAGGCGCAAGGAGGCCATATACGGCACCGCCTCCTACGTGCTGCTGTTCTGCTGTGCGGCGGTGGCGGCCGCTCTCTCCTTCCACGGCCTGGTCGGCTTCGGCCAGCAGAACCTCAACCTGTCCGGCGGCTGGGAGTACCTGGTCCCGTTCGGCCTCGACGGTGCGGCGATGTTCTGCTCCGTGCTCGCGGTGCGCGAGGCCAGCCACGGTGACGCGGCGCTCGGCTCCCGGATACTCGTATGGACGTTCGCCGGCGCGGCGGCCTGGTTCAACTGGGTGCACGCGCCCAGGGGCATCGACCACGCGGGCGCCCCGCAGTTCTTCGCCGGCATGTCGATGTCGGCGGCCGTGCTGTTCGACCGCGCGCTGAAGCAGACCCGCCGGGCCGCCCTGCGCGAGCAGGGCCTGGTGCCGCGTCCGCTGCCGCAGATCCGCGCCGTCCGCTGGATGCGGGCCCCGCGCGAGACGTACAAGGCGTGGTCGCTGATGCTCCTGGAGGGCGTGCGCAGCCTGGACGAGGCGGTCGACGAGGTCCGCGAGGACAAGCGCGAGAAGGAAGCGGCCCGCATGCGGCGCCGCGACAAGGAGCGGGTCGAGCGCGCGCAGCTCAAGGCGATCAGCCGGGGCCACCGCGGATTCGTCGGCCGTGGCCGGCAGTTGGAGGCGCAGGCGACCCTGGAGCGCGGGCCGTCGGACCGGGCTTCCGCGGAGCCTGCCATATCGCCGGAGCAACTGCCCGTACGCCAGCGGCCCTCCCTCGAGCCCGTCCGCAGCGGTTCTGACCCCATCACCGTCGACCTCACCGCGGAGGACGACACAATGGCCCTGCCGCGTCTGGACTCCCTGGAGCGCAAGCTCAAGGACCTTGAGCAGCAGTTCGGCTAGAAGCAACGCGCAAACGGGGCGGGGTGCGGCTCACACGAGCCGCACCCCGCCCCGTTTCGATTGACCCCGAAGCTCAGGTTCGGTCGATCCCGAAGCTCAGGTTCGCACCGTGGTTCACGCGACGCCCGCGTCCAGCTCGAACCACACCGCCTTCCCCACCCCGTGCACCCGCACGCCCCACGCGTCCGCGAGGGACTGCACGAGGACCAGGCCCCGGCCGTGCGTACCGTCGTCGGCGTTCGGTACGCGCAGTCTCGGTCTGCGGGACACGAAGTCCCGCACCTCCACCCTCAGGCCACGCGGTCCGACGGTGGCCGTCAACAGCGCGTCGTGGTCGGTGTGGATGATCGCGTTGGTGACGAGTTCGCTGGTCAGCAGTTCCGCAACCTCTGCCCGTCCGGGCCTGCCCCAGTGCCGTAACAGCTCGCGCAGTGCTTTGCGCGACTCGGGCACCGCCCCCAGGTCCGCCCGCCGCAGCCTGCGTTTGAGCTGCGGCGCCCGCGCCTCTTCCATGGCGCTGTCGGCCTTGTCCTCCACTGTGTCCGCCGAGAAGGCCCCTGTCGCGATGGGACCGCCTCCTCGTGCCTGCCTCTTCATGACCCCCGCCCGCGTGCCGATGTCGGTTCCCCTCCTGCTCGAACACGTTCACGAGGATCCATGCCCCGTGGGGCACCTGACAGTCATGTCGAATCGTCAACGACCAGGTGTTCGGCCATATTCGGGGCCCTGCGCCACCACGGGTGCGGTGCTCCCGGCCGCGTGGATGACTCCTGGACCGAGCCCTCCGAGCCGCCGAGGAGCCGTCGTGCACGACGACCGAACACTGGTGGAAGCCCGCCTGGAACGCGCCCTGCGCCAGTTCGTGCGGCCCGCCCGGTACGCGGCGCGCGTGCCGCTGGTCCTGTCCGTGTGGCACGTGCCGGGCGAACCGGTGCCGGTGGACCAGGCCGTGCAGGCCGCCCACGAGCCGTTCACGACCGGCATGGTGTGGGGAAAGCCCTGGTCGACGAGCTGGTTCCGGTTGGAGGGCCGGGTGCCCAAGGAGTGGGCGGGCCGGCGCGTCGAGGCCGTGATCGACCCCGGGTTCACGGGCGAGGGACCCGGCTTCCAGGCGGAAGGGCTGCCGTACGACACGGCGGGCGTGCCCCCCTGAAAGGGATTCACCCGCGCAACCGCCACCTCCCGGTCGCGTCCCCGGCGAGCGGAGGCGAAGGGTGCGTCTGCTCCTGGAGGCGGCCGCCAATCCGGCCGTCCTGCACGGCTTCGAGCCTACGCGGCTGGGCGACGTCCTGACCGCCGGCGATGGGCCCATCTACCGATTCCGCCCTGCCGACCTCGCCGTACTCGACGAACAAGTGTGGCAGTTGGTCCTCGACGCCGAGGTGCTGTCGGAGCTGATGCACGAGCTGCCCATGGACCGGCCCCGCCGGCACGAGGTCCTGCGCGCGCTGGAGGACATGCTGGACGCCCTCGACCTGCACGACGTCTCCGGTACGGCGGGTGCCGCCCGGGCCGCCCTGACGGACGTGCTGTCCCGCCCCGCGTCGGCGAGCGCCCACCGTATCTCGGCGGCCGGGCACCCCCACATCGACTCGGCGCGGCTGTGGCCGCTGCGCGAGACGGTCCGCAAGGCCGCGCGCACCTTCGCCAACGTCACCGCGCTCGCCGCCGACTACCCCGAGCTGGTGTTCGCCTGCTCGCAGGCCCAGCAGTACGCCTGGGTGAAGGAGCCCCAGCCGCACATCTGGGGATCGTGCACGGCAAGCGGTTCTTCGCCGAGGAACTCGGCGTGGACACGGAGGAGATCTGGCTGCCGGACTCCTTCGGTTACACGGCAGCGTTCCCCCAGCTCGCGAAACTGGCCGGAATCCGCTGGTTCCTCACCCCGCACCCCGGCGGCCTGGGCACGACCGTACGGCTGACGCTGCTGCGCGCCCCGCACAGCCCCGATCCCGAGACCGACCTCGGCACCCACCGGTTCACGTACGCGCTGCTGCCGGGCGCGGGCGCCGGGGACGCGGTCGCGGTCGCGGTCGCGGAGAGGCTGGCCCTGAACCTGCCCCTGCGTGCGGGCGCGGGCCGAGCTGACGCCCGGTTTCGCCGTGTCCCGGGCCGAGGTGACCGACCTTCTGGAACGGCCGCTGCACGAATCCCCCCTGGTTTTCGAGCTGCGGCCGTTCCAGATCCTCACGCTGCGGCCACGGCCGGCGTGAGGCGCTGTGCTGTCCCGGCGACGCCGGGGGCCGCCCGCCCGACCCCCGTGCGGGAGGGCGGCCCCGGTCTGCGGCGGTCGTGCGGTCAGTAGAGCTTGTTCACCGCCGTGGTGGTCGTCTTCTTGAATGCCTTCACCGGCGCGTCACCGAAGCCGCCCAACTGCGCCCACTCCACGACGGTGACGGCCCGGCCGTCCCGCCCGACGGAGAGGAGCCGGATGTCCGAGGCACCCCACGACGTGACGGTGTGCAAGCCGTGCACGCCGGCGCCCTCCTCGACGGGCAGGGTGCCGTAGGCCTTGTACGCGGCCTCCGTCTCCGGGGCGGCCTTCTCGACGCGCGTCGCGCAGGAGCGGATCTCCTTGTTCAGACGCGTGGCGAGCGCCTTGGCCTTCGCGGCGGAGCCGACGACCACCGTGAGCTGCCGGGCGTTGGTGTCGAGGTCCGTGTGGAAGGCGCGGTACCGGGAGTCGTAGGCGAGGAGCGCCTCCTCCAGACAGAGCCGCAGCTCGTCCGGGACGCCGTCGGTGACCTTGCCGGCGGTCCAGGAGGACGTGGGGTGCGGGGGGAGTTCCGCGGCCGCGAGGAATCCGGGCGCGGCGGCTGTCTTCACCGCAACCGCCTTGGTCGTGGCGGTCTTCGTCGCCGCGGCCGGTGCCGGTTGGGCATCGGCCTGTACGGCGAGTGCTGCGCCGAGCGTGACGCCCGTGATAGCCAGTACGGTGAGCGCGCCTGCTCGGATGCGCTTGGGCATGGGTGTCCCCCGTGAACGAGTGCGTGGATGTGGAATGCGCCGCCAGGACGCCGGATGGTCGGTCCGGCGGTCGTCGGTGCGACACCAAGAGCATCAGCGGTCACAGCAGACGGGCGCAACAGGGGACGGCCGATTCGCCATGGTGGAACCGTCCCAGCCCTTCTGACGTGCAGGTATATGGAGTGCCTGGGATACGGATCCGGGACGGACGGGGGAACGGTGTCGGTACCACGGGACGAGGTCGGCGAGTTCGCGGCGCTGCTGACGCGGCTGAAGGAACGGACGGACCGGAGTTACGGTTCGCTCGCCCGCCGCCTGAACATGAACACCTCTACGCTGCACCGCTACTGCGCCGGCGAGGCGGTCCCCCAGGACTTCGCCCCCGTGGAACGGTTCGCGGCCCTGTGCGGGGCGACGGCGGAGGAGCGGCTGGAGCTGCACCGGCTGTGGCTGCCGGCGGTGGCGGCACGGCAACGGCCGCGGGCGGCGGAGGCGGCGGCAGCGGAGGCGGCGGCAGCGGAGACCGAGCCGGCGGAGGCCGCCGCGGACACCGAGGTCGGCTCCGCGGACGGCGAGCCCGGGTCTACTGACAACGGGCCCGAGCCTCCGGCGAGTGAAGCTCCCGCTCCCACCCTCCGCCACCCCTGGTACCGCCGTCGACGCACCTTGGTGTCCGCGGCCGTCGCGGCGGTGCTGGTCGTCACGCTGGGCAGCATCTCGGCACTGCCGTCCGGTTCGCCGGAGGCGGACGACTCCGCGCAGTCCTCGCGCGGCCCGTCCGGTACGACCGCGCCGGGTACCCCGGGCCGCCCCCACTCCACGGCCACCTCACCGAGCCCCTCCGCCACCACCTCCGGCTCCCCCTCGGCCAAGGGCACCGAAGGCACCGAGTCGCAGCCCTCCAAAGACCCCACGCAGAGCCGCAGCCCCTCGGGAAGCCACAAGCAGGACGGCTCAGGCGCTCCCTCCGTCCCCCTCACCTGGACCGCCGACTCCCAGGTCTGGGCGCTGGGCTGCGGCCACGACTACGTCATCGCGAAGCCGCCCGCCGAGGTTCCCCCGCCGCCCGCCCCGCAGGACGCCGGCACCTGGGCCGGCACCCAGAACGCGGTGCACGGGCGTGACACGAACGTACGGATCTCGGTGCAGGGCCGGACCTCCACGGCCGTGGTCCTGGAGGCCCTGCGGGTACGGGTCGTCGGCCGCACCGACCCCGCCCCCGGCGCCGCCTACTCCATGGACCAGGGCTGCGGCGGAGCCGTCACCCCCCGCTACTTCGACGTCGACCTGGACATCGACCGCCCCATCGCCCGCCCCGTCGCGGGCAACGACACGGGCACCCCGATCCCCGCCATGCGCCTGCCGTACCGCGTGTCCGCCGAGGACCCCGAGGTCCTGCTGGTCACCGCGAAGACCGAGGGCTGTGACTGCCGCTGGTACCTGGAGCTGGACTGGTCCTCCCAGGGCCGTACCGGCACGGTCCGCATCGACGACGACGGCCGCCCGTTCCGGACCAGCAGCATCAAGGGGCTGCCGCGCTACTGGTACGACGTCTCGCGCCAGTGGGTGGAGAGGACCGACTGAGGCAGAGGGTCAGGCCTCCCACACGGCGGCCGCCGTACGGTCGTCCGCGTACCCCTTGACCCTGACCTGGGCGTCGGCGAGGAACTCGGCGAGGCCGGGCGGGGTGGGGCCGGACCATCGGCCGGTGAGATATCCGCACAGCTCGGGTTCGCCGCGCAGCGGCTCGGCGAGGCCGCCGGTGCACATCAGGAGCGTGTCACCCGGACGGGCAATGGAGGCGCGGAAGCGGAAGGGTTCGCGGGGCGGCTCGGGGGCGGGTTCGTACGGGCTCGGGGGTGTCGGGATGCCGAGGTCCATGGTGAGGCGGTCGCCCTCGGGGGTCTCGGCGGGCAGTGAGCCGAAGCCGACGACCGGCTCGCCGGGGACGTCGAAGACCCGCGGTTCGATGTCCTGCCACTCGCCGTCGCGCAGCCGGAACAGTCCGCCCGCGCCGACGCCGAAGAAGACGCGCGTACGGCACTCGGGGTCGGCGGGCAGGAGCAGACAGCGCAGGGCGGCGGCGTACTCCTCCGGTTCGATGCCCTGCTCGGCGGCGCTGGCGCGGAGTTTCCCGAGGCTGCGGTCGGTGAGGCGGTGCAGACCCGACTTCAGGTCGCCGCGCCGACCCGCCCTTATGTCCTCGGCGAGCCGGGCGTGACTGCGCCCCACCGCCCGACCGATCCAGTGACACGCCTCGGCTGCCGCACGGTGCGCACCCGGCGTGGCGCGCGCACCGGTCGCCATCGCGACGAGGACGAGCGCGTGCTCCCCGGTCCCGAAACGGGCGGTGAGCAGCGCATCCCGCCGCGGCTCACCCCGGAACCGCGCGGAGTCCCCCCGCACGGAGGCCGCCCGCAACGTGGAGGCCCCGTACCGGGCCCCGTCCAGCACGGTGTCCGCCACCAGATCGTCGAGGTCGTCGGGATCCGCCGGCGGCAACGCGGTGGGCTCGGCCTCGTAGGTGGGCGGCCCGGAGCCCACATAGCCGACGGGGTCGAGCGGGAGCGCGGGAAGGTCGACCCGGGTGGGAGTACGAGAGCTGGGCGGATCGGCCTGCGAATCTGCGTCGGAGCCGGTGCTCCGGGCGTCCACCGCGGCGGCGGACGAGGCGAGGGGGGCACCCTGAGGCGGAGCGGATGTGCCGGTTGGGGGCGGCCCCCAGGGGACCTCCTGCGGCGCGAGGCCCGCCGAGCTCGGGGCGTCGGCCGCGTCAGCGGGGCCCGCGGTCGGCCCGGGCCGACCGTCAGATCCAACGGCATCCGGCTCCCATGCAGGCCGCCGCGGCACGCGGTCTGCCGAGCCCGGGGCGTCCTCCGCCTCCGCAGGACCCGCGACCGACGCAGGCCGACCATCAGGACCGACCGGGCCGCCCTCCCCCTCGGCGGGCTGGGCGGCTGCCCCGTCTCCGGCGGATGCGTCAGGCCATCCGCCCTGCTCGGGCCCGACGTCGACGCCGGGCGCGCCGGAGGGGGCGGCGGGGCGTGGCGGCTCCCAAGGGGCGGCGGCACGCTGCGGAACTGGGCCGGCGGTGCCCCGTAGTCCTCCCTGCTCCGGCTCGTCGTCGACGCCCCGCACAGCGGCCTCGGTGTGCCCCCGTGCGGGGGGAGGTGTGGGCGGAGGGGGACCGAAGGGCGGAGGCGGCGGAGGGGGTGCGGACGAGGGCCGGGGTGGTGGGTCCGGGGGCGTCCGTGAGCTAGGGAAGGTCGTCGTGGGGGTCTCCGTGGAGGCGCGGCCAGGGGATCCTGACCCTGGCGCCGCGCGTCCCCACGGTGGCGGCTGCTCGGCGAATCCTGGCGGCTTCGGTCCGGGCGGGAAGGTCGCGGGCCCTGTGGGCAGATCGGGCGGCGGCTCCCACGGAGCGCGCTGCCCCGCGAACTCCGAGTGCCGCGGCACGTCCACCGGCCCGGCGCCACCGGATCGCGGCGCGGGAACCTCGCCGTCCGAGGCGTCACCGACACCGGACGCCGGCGCAGAATCCCCACCTTCCGAGGAGTCACCGACACCCGACCGCAGCGCAGAAACCGCACCCTCCGGAGCGTCACCGACACCCGACCGCAGCGCGGGAAGCCCATCCTCAGGGACATCACCGGCACCCGACTGCGGCGCCGGAACCGCGTCCTCCGCGACGCCCGCCGTACCGGGACGTGGCGCCGGGATCCCGCCCTCGGTGCCGCCCCGAGCGGCGGCGCGTCCCTCCACCGTCCCCGCCGCCGAGGCGAAGCGGTCGTCCAGTGAGTCGGGCGTGGCCGTGGGGCCCGTGTCCTCGGTGGTGTCGTCGTACAGCTGCCCCCACCAGTCGTCCTCGTGACCGCTGGGCTTTCCCCCCTGCTGGCTCATGCCCCTAATTGTCCACCGCGGGAGCGGTATGAAAACGGGGCATCCGGAAAATCCGGCGCCGTACCACCCCTCGAACGGCGTGTCGAGCGAGTCGTCGAACGGTCATACGCAACACGTCGCCGGGCTGACCGCCGCGAGCGTCGCCGAACAGCTCGACCTCGGCCTCAGAACCGTCCGGCACCGGGCGCGGGAACAGGCCTGGTCAGCGGCCCGTGAGCGGCCCTGGTCGGCCTCGCTGACCTGCGTCTTCGCCCGTCCTCCGGCACTCTGGACAGATGGGCGTGGTGGACCTCCTGCTGGTCGGCCTGGTCATTCTGCTGGGTGTGGGCGGAGTGCTGGTGCCCGGTGTGCCGGGATCCTGGCTGGTGTGGGCCGCGGTCATGTGGTGGGCGCTGAAGGATCCGCAGCCGCTCTCCTGGGCCGTCCTGGTGTGCGCCACCGTCGCCCTGTTCCTCTCCCAGGTGGTGCGCTGGGCACTGCCGCCCCGACGGCTGCGGGCGAGCGGCGCGACCGCGCGCATGGGTGTGTACGCCGGCGTGGGGGCGTTCGCCGGCTTCTTCTTGATCCCCGTCCTCGGCGCGATCCTCGGCTTCATAGGCGGCATCTACCTGTACGAACGGCTCCGGCTCGGCCGCCACGGCGAGGCGATGGCGGCCCTGCGGACGGCGATGCGCTCGGGCGGCTCCAGCGTGCTGACGGAGTTGTTCACCTGCCTGCTGATCATGGGGGCGTGGCTGGGGGCGGTGCTGTGGGGCTGAGTCCGGCGTCCGCCGTGAACACCTCACGGCGGCGCCGCGGCCGTCGTAGGTCCCTGGAACCAGGACGAGGATCCGATGCGCCGGGCGGGCCCGGAGTGCTTGGCTGACTGCCATGACCGAATTCAGCGAGGCCGAGCGCGCGTACCTCACGTCCCAGCGCCTGGGACGACTGGCCACCGTCGACCCGCACGGCCAGCCCCAGGCCAACCCGGTCGGCTTCCATCCGCGACCCGACGGGACCATCCTGGTCGGCGGCTACGCGATGGGCCGCACCAAGAAGTGGCGCAACCTGCTGAAGAACCCGAAGGTCGCCCTGGTCGTCGACGACATCCTCAGCTTGAAGCCGTGGAAGGTGCGCGGCATCGACATCCGCGGCGAGGCCGAACTTCTCACCGGCCCGCACGACTTGGGCCCGCACTTCAGCGAGGAGGTCATCCGCATCCATCCGCGGCGGATCCACAGCTGGGGACTGGAGGACGACGCCTAGCCCCAGCCCTGTCCCACCGAGGGACGCCCTTCGAGAGCGAGCAGCCTCGTCTTGCGCTCCAGCCCGCCCGCGTACCCCGTGAGTGACCCGTCCGCCCCGATCACCCGGTGGCAGGGCCGCAGGATCAGCAGCGGGTTGGCGCCGATCGCGCCGCCGACGGCCCGTACGGCGGCCCTGGAGGCGCCGATGCGGGCGGCGATCTCGCCGTACGTCGTGGTCGCGCCGTAGGGGACGGTGTCGAGGGCGGCCCAGACCTGCTCGCGGAAGGTGGTGCCCTCGCCGCGCAACTCCAGGCTGAACTCCTTGAGTTCACCGGCGAAGTAGGCGGTGAGCTGCTCCCCGGCCTCGCGGAAGAGATCCGGGTCGTGGCGCCACCCCTCCTGGACGGTACGGCCGTTCTTCTGGCCGGGGACGGAGAGCGAGGTCAGCACGCCGCTCGGGTCGGCGGTGAGGAGGAGTTGCCCGACCGGGCTGTCCAGCGTGGCGTAATGCGTGTCGGCGGTCATCGTGTCGGCGGTCATCAGTACTCCAACTCCCCTGCTGCACGCAGGTGTTGCAAGGCGTATGAGCGCCAGGGGCGCCAGGTGTCGGGGATGTCCGAGCCGGGTGGGGCGACGTCCGGGTCGCCCAGGGCCCGGGTGCGGACGGCGGCGACGGTACGGGCGTCCAGGCCGGGCAGGGCGAGCAGGGCCGCCTCGGCGTCGTCACGGTCGGCGCCCGGGTCCAGGCGCACGGCGCCATCGGCCAGAGCGGTGGTGAGGGCGCCCAGGGTGCCGTCGGGTTCGGCACCGGCGAGGACGGCCGGTTCGGGGAACAGGTGGGTGAGGCTGCCGCAGGGGGCGTCCAGCGTCTTGCCGTACCGCTGGACCAGCCGCTCCGCCTCGGCCCGCCCCACCAGGACCCGCACCGCGAGCTCCTCCGGGTCGGCGGCGCCCGGCGACCGCAGCCCCGGCCGGGCGGCGACCAGCGGGGCGAGCCGTACGTCGGAGCCGAGCCGTTCGTCGACGGCGTACGGGTCGGCGTCGAGGTCGAGGAGCCGTCGCAGCCGCTGTACGGCGGTGGTCAGGTCGCGGGGGCCGGTGAGATGGAGGCGGGCGTCCAGCCAGCCGCCCGGATGGGCACCCGACGCGGACCTCGCGGCGCCCGGCCGCTCGTCGACGGCGACGATCCCGGTGCCGTGCGGCAGGCGCAGGGTACGGCGGTACGTGCGCCGCCCGCGCGGCCCGCCGACCTCCTCCACACCCGCCACCGCCTCGGCCGCCAGCAGGTCGAAGACGGCCGTGGACTGGTACGGCCCCCGGTGCGCGAGCCGCAGCGGGATCCCGGCGTCCGGGGTGGCCGTACGGCGGGCTGCCCGGCCGCCGTACGGAGCGGCGGCCCGCAGCTCGCTGGGCGTCGAGGCGTACACCTCCCGCATGGTCTCGTTGAACTGCCGCACGCTGGCGAAGCCGGACGCGAACGCGATCTGGGTGATCGGCAGGTCGGTGGTCTGGAGCAGGACGCGTGCGGTGTGCGCCCGCTGGGCCCGGGCGAGGGCGACGGGCCCGGCGCCGAGCTCGGCGGTGAGCTGCCGCTGGACCTGCCGGGCGCTGTACCCGAGCCGGGCGGCGAGCCCGGCGACACCCTCCCGGTCGACGACACCGTCGCCGATCAGCCGCATCGCCCGGCCCACCACGTCCGCCCGTACGTTCCACTCGGCGGAGCCGGGCACGGCGTCCGGCCGGCACCGCCGGCAGGCCCGGAACCCGGAGCCCTGCGCGGCGGCGGCCGTCGCGAAGAAGCGGACGTTGTGCCGCTTCGGCGTCACGGCCGGGCAGCTGGGCCGGCAGTAGATGCCGGTCGTCTCGACGGCGAAGAAGAACTCGCCGTCGAACCGCCCGTCCCGGCTGCGGACCGCCTCGTACCTGGTGTCCTCGTCCATCACGTCATCCAGTGTGGGCCAGGACCAGGACCGCGGCTGGCGGAAATCGGACGCCGAGCTGCCCCTTAGCGCCCCTTAGGGCGCCCGGCGCCCGTCTCCTTACGCCCAGCGCCCCCTCTTCGCCTCCATCGCCGCCTTCCCCTGCGCTCCCTTCCGCTTCCAGTCCCGTTTGATCTCCGCGCGCAGTCGCGCGTCGGTCTTGGCGACGATCCGCTGGTTCTCCCGGATGAGCTTGCGGTAGCTGTCCAGCCGCCGCTCGGGCAGCACGCCGTCCTCGATGGCCGCCAGCACCGCGCACCCCGGTTCGCTCTCGTGTGCGCAGTCGTGGAACCGGCAGCGCGCCGCCAGCTCCTCGATCTCGGAGAAGACCTGTCCGACCCCGCTCTCGGCGTCCCACAGGCCGACGCCCCGGAGCCCCGGCGTGTCGATGAGGGCACCGCCGCCGGGCAGGGCGAGCAGGTTGCGGGTGGTCGTGGTGTGACGTCCCTTGCCGTCCGCGTCCCGGGTGGCCTGTACGTCCATGACGTCCTCGCCGAGCAGCGCGTTCGCGAGCGTGGACTTGCCTGCACCGGACTGGCCGAGCAGCACGGACGTACCGCCACTCACGACGGCGACCAGAACGTCCAGCCCGGCCCCGTCCACGGCGCTGACCGGCAGCACCGGCACACCCGGCGCGGTCGTCTCGACGTCCTCGACGAGATGCCCGAGCGTCGCCGCGTCCGGCACGAGGTCCGCCTTGGTCAGCACGACCACGGGCTGCGCCCCGGACTCCCACGCCAGCGCGAGGAACCGTTCGATGCGCCCGAGATCGAGTTCGACGGCCAGCGACACGGCGACGATCGCATGGTCGACGTTGGCCGCGAGGATCTGCCCTTCGGACCGCTGGGAGGAGGTGGAGCGCACGAAGGCCGTACGGCGTGGCAGATACGCGCGTACGTAGCGCGGGTTGCCCGCGGGTTCGACGGCGACCCAGTCGCCCGTGCACACGACCCGCATCGGGTCGTTCGGGGTGACGAACGCGGTGTCCGCGCGGACGATCCCGTCGGCGGTGACCACGTCGCACTGCCCGCGGTCGACCCGGATCACCCGCCCGGGCAGCAGCCCTTCGGGCTCGTGGGGGGCGAACTCGTCCGCCCATGTGTCGTCCCAGCCGTAGGGAGCGAGCGCGGAGAAGGCAGAAGAAGTCGATGAAGCGGATGAAGCTGCGCTGGAAGTCAAGGGAAACCCTTCACAAGGGCGGCCCCGGCACGCGCGTCACGGACGCGCGGAGTTGAGGAGTCGTGTCAGCCGGCGGCCACGGAGGTGGACTTGATGAACTTCTGGATGAGGGCAGCGCCCATCTCGAAGACAGCCATCGGTCACACCTCCCGTTCCTGAACGACTGACGGCGGCGGCCGACGGCCACCGCGCGAAGCTCCGCCAGAATAGGGACACGCGAGCACGCGCGCCAACCCTTTTTCTGGCCCCCGCCACACTCCGGCCCGCACACGGCGGTGGCCCCGACCGAGGAGCAGTCGGGGCCACCGCCGTGTACGGACGGACCGTGCCTAGCCGATGATCCGGCCCAGTTCGATCCGGTCGATGTTCGGGGCCCAGGCGCTCGCGTTCCCGAAGGTCACGCTGCTGGAGCCCTTCTTGAGGTCGACGGGGACGCCCAGCGTCCAGTAGTCGTCGATGCTCCAGGTGTTCTTGAACGTGACCTTCCGGGGTGCCGCGTTCCCCACGGTGATGTCGGCCGTGCGGGACATGATGTCCGTGTTGTAGGCGTGGCCGTTGTCGCGCCGGTCGTTGTGCGCGTAGTGGACGACCAGCAGGTAGCGGCCGGACCTGGGCGCGTCCACCGTGAACTCGGCCTTGCTGGCTGCGCTGTTGCCCAGCATGCCTATGAAGGAACCGGCGGAGGCGTGGGCGGAGTCGACGAGCTTCGCCCCGCCCGCGAGGGTGGCCGAGGCGCCCTCGTAGGAGAGCGTGCCGGAGGTCGAGCCCTCGCCCGAGACGTCGAGGGAGCGTACGGAGGCGTGGGCGGCCGTCATCGCGACCCGGTTGTTGCCCGCGACCAGGTACAGCCGCAGCGGCCGGCCCGGCGCCGCCGACACCGTCTCGCCGTGCAGGGTGAGCCGTACCGGCGCCGAGGTGCGCGGCACCACGGTGAAGTAGCCGTCGCGCGGGGCGTACACGTCGAAGACGGCCTGGTCGCCCTTGCGCAGGACGAGGGCGCCGGTGCCCACGCCGGCCGACGAGGAGTAGTCGTACGACGGGTTGCCGCTGATGTCGGCGAGGGTGGCCTCGTACGACGCGGAGGGCTTGGCGGTACGGGCGGTCAGGTCGACGCGGTCCAGGGTGACTTCTGCGTCGCCCTTGGCCAGCGTCAGCGTGTGGGTGCCGGCCGGCAGGTCGAGGCTGACGTCCTTCTTGGCGCGGTAGGTCCAGTTCTCGGTGGACGGGTAGGTGACGGTGACCGGGGCGCCGCCGTCGACCGACAGCTTCTGTGTGGAGGGGGCGCCGGACTGGTTGCCGTACAGGATCGCCAGGTCGTAGGTCCCGTCCTCGGGCACCGTCACGGTGAAGTCGACCTTGCTGGAGGCCTGGTTGAGCGAGCCGACGTCCTTCGTCCCGGAGGCCGCGTAGCCGTTGGCGTTGCTGACCGTGCCCTGGGTGTACACCTGGCCGCCGGTGATGGCGGCGTTCTCGGCCTCGTACGACGCCGACCAGGGGACGGAGGCCGCGGTCGGGGTGCCGGAGCCGCCGGGGGTGAGGACGATCCGGTACGCGGACATCTTGTGCAGGCCGCGCAGCGGGACGGTCACCGTGCCGTCGGCCGCCACCTTCACCTTCGTACGGGCGAGGACGCGCGGCGTGGCGTGCTGTCCTTCGTAGCCGGACCAGGCCGCCTCGGCGACGGTCGCGGTGACCGTGCGGCCGAAGAGGGACCGGGGGACGTTCTGGACGACGACGTCGGAGTCGCCTGCGGAGCCGCCGAGCAGGACCTGGGCCTGGCGGCGCGAGCGGTCGAGGGAGGCGAGTCCCTGGAGGGTGTCGATGGTGTTGGCCTGCGGCGGGGTCACCTTGACGGTGTCACCGGTCATCCCGGCGTACCAACGGAACAGCCACCAGCCGCCGTTGGGGATGTTGGACCGGACGACGTTGCCGTCCATGTTCCCGGCGGCGTCCCAGTAGGCCTGGTTGGCGTACACCTTGTTCCGCTCGAACATCGAGACCCACTGCACGAGCTGTCCGGGTACGGACAGGTCACGCCGGTTGGCGTACTCGTCGATGTTGATCTTGAGTGGTGCGATGCCCAACTCGCGTTCGATCGAGCGGTAGTTGTCGTAGTTGCCCTGGAAGTCGCGCAGTGAACCGGAGCTCAGTTCGTGCCAGGTCATCACCTGGGGCAGGACGTTCTCCCGCTTGGCGAAGGTGAGGAAGTCGGTCAGCAGGCGGGTGTGGTAGCCGGCCTCGTTGGGGCCGGCGATCCGCGCGTCGGGGTCGATCGCGCGGATCCGCTGGTAGACCGTCTTCCAGTCCTTGAAGAACCGGTCGCGGTTGGCCTCGTACTGCGCCTGGTTGGAAGTACCGAGGTTGTACCAGATCCGGTCGGGCTCGTTGAACGGGATGTAGACGAAGCGGTCGCTGTTCGGGTCGGCCGAGACCTCCTTGACGATCTTGTCGACCTTGGGGAGGTAGTCGTCGATGCCGAGGTCCTCGTAGGGCCACTTGGCGTAGATGTCCTGCATCATCACGTTGATCTCGCCGCCGCCGTTACGGAAGAACGACTTGGAGACGGTGAGCGCGTCGCCGTTGGGGTGCTGGGCGCCGCCCTCCGGCTTCTGCGAGATGCTGGTGATCTTCAGGGGCTCCAGGGCGGCGTCACTGGGCACGCCGTCGTCGCTGAGCCCGTACAGCGCGCCGTTGGCACCGAGCATCACCGGACCTTCGGAGGCGCCCAGGTCGACGGTGAGCCGCTGCGGGTCGGCGGCTGCTGCCGCGGACCCCGCTGCGGGCAGGGTGCCTGCCATGGCGGCGACTCCGAGTGCGGTCGTGACGAACACTGTTCCGAGACGGGATCTTGTGCGGGTGGGGGTGATCACGCGGTTGGACCTCCGGTCACTTGACGGCTCCACTGGTGATTCCGGACACGATCTTTCGCTGGCCGACGAGGAAGACGGCGACCATGGGCAGGCTCATCACCACGACGTACGCGAAGACGAGATGCCAGTTGTTGAGGTAGAGCTGGGCGCTGGCGACCTTGTAGAGGTTGAGCGGCAGGGTCGCCCTTTCTCCGCCGCCGAGGACGAAGAAGGCGTAGAAGATGTCGCTCCAGGCGTAGAGCATCACCATGATCGTCGCGGTGGCGATCACGGGCCTGAGCAGCGGCAGGATGATCCGCAGGAAGATCCGCGCCGGCCGCGCCCCGTCGATCCGCGCGGCCTCCTCCAGCTCGAAGGGGATGGCGCGGATGAAGCCGGTCATGAAGAAGATCGACGTGGACAGGTACATCCCGGTGTAGACGGCGATCATCCCGGGCCGGGTGTTGGAGAGCCCGAGCTGCCGCAGTTCCATCACGATGGTGATGACGGCGGGCGGCAGCAGCAGTCCGCTGATGCACAGCGCGTACGCGGCCGAGACGAGCTTGGACTTGCGGCGGGCGAAGACCCAGGCGGCGCCCGCGCCGAGGATCAGGACGAGGATCACCGAAGGCAGCACGACGAGCAGCGAGTTGACGAAGCCGCGCAGCATCTCGCCCTGGCCGATGGCGTCCGCGTAGTTGCTGCCGGCCTGCCAGTGCCCCGGCGGGTCGAGGTTCGGTTTGATGGCCTCCGCCTGCGGCTTGGCGGAGGTGACGGCGACCAGCCACAGGGGTACGCCAACGGCCAGGGCAGCGATGGCCACGATCAGAGTGGGGCGACCGATGCGCCACAGACGTGGGCCGACAGTTGGTAGGCTTATCGACGTGTTGCGCGAGAACCAAGCCAGCACATCAACCTCCCTTCTTTCGGGGACCGGGCTGGTTCCAACCCGGCTGGTGCTGATCGTGTGAGTCTCCGTCGCTCGTTGAGCGACCGAGCAGCGTGAGCCAGGAATCCTCCTCGTCCGCGAGGAGGAGGGTTCAAAGCAGTTGCTCCCTTCGACGCAAGCCGAAGACAAGCGGAATCGCCAAGGCCACCACGATGAGGAAGAGCACCAAACTCATCGTGGAGGCTTGGGCGTACAGCCCTTGTCCGAATACGCGGAACATGTAGATGTTGAAGACCTCCGTGGAGGCGGCGGGACCGCCGCCGGTGGTGGCCTGCACGATGTCGAAGGTGTTCATCGAGCCGATCAGCGCCGTGGTGACGTTGAAGGTGACGGCCGGTGCGAGCATCGGCCAGCGCACCGACCAGAAGGTCCGCCAGGGCCCGGCGCCGTCGCACTTCGCGGCCTCCAGCATCTCGCCGGGGATGCCCTTGAGGCCGGCCAGGTAGATCAGCATGGCCAGGCCCATCCACTTCCAGCCGTGGATGAGGGTGACCAGGACCAGCGTCCAGGTCGTCGAGCCCAGCCACGGAATGTCCGTGCCCAGGACGGAGTTGACGGCGCCGTCCTGGTCGAGGAGGGCCTGGAAGACGTATCCGGTGGCGAGCGCGGAGATGAGCACGGGCAGGAAGAACACGGTGCGGAAGAACCGGTTGAAGCGGGTGTCGGCCTCCAGCAGCAGGGCGAGTACGAGCCCGAAGCCGTTCTGGAACAGCGCGGCCAGCAGGGCGTACAGCAGGGTCGTACGGATCGCGCGCAGCAGGGAGCCGTCGTCGGCGATGGTCTTGAAGTTGTCGAGGCCGGTGAAGGCGATGTCCGCGTGGTACGAGGACCAGTTGGTGAACGGGTAGTAGAAGTTGAGCAGGTTGGGCACCAGGAAGAAGCCCGCGAAGACGACGATCGCGGGGAGCGCGAACCACCAGGGGTGGTGCACGGCGGCGCGCGGGAGCCGTCCCACCCGCCGGGGTTCGCCTGTCGTGGATGCCTGCTTGCGCGTACGTATGGCTGTGTCCGCCATCGAAAGCCCCGTGTCGTCTAGAAGCCGGTCGCGCCCTGGGCCTTGGCCACCTGCGCGAACTGGTCCTGGATCGCCTGGGCGACCTGCTGCGGGCTCTTCTTGCCGTAGAGCATGTCGGCGAGGTAGAGGTGCGTGTCGGGGGCGACGATCGCCTTGGCCTGGAAGACGCCGATGGCCTTGGGCAGGGCCGCGACCTGGTCCTTGGACGCCTGCGGGAGTCCGTCGGGGGTGGGCACGGACGGCTGCACGGACGGGATCTTCATCGCCTTGATGTAGTCGGCGTAGTTCGGGCCGAGCCAGAAGGCGAGGAACTGCCGGGCGGCGTTCTGCCGTTTCTCGTCGCCGGTCTTGAAGGCGACCACGCCGTTGGTCTGGTCGGGCGAGTACAGGCCGGTGGCCGAGGAGTTGGCGACCGGGAACCAGCCGATCTTCTGGTCGATCTCGGCGGTGGAGTACTTGGCCTGCAACTGGCTCTGGAAGGAGGTGACGTTGAGGACCATGCCGGCCTCGCCCTTCCAGAGGGAGTCGGCCTGCCCGGTGAAGGTGCCGGTCTTGTAGTTCTTCTGCGCGAGCCCGGCGTCGAGCAGCTTCTCCTTGTACTTCTTGATCGCGCCGACGACGACCGGGTCGGTCCACTTCTTCTTGTTCTGGTTCAGGTCGGCCCACCACTGCTTGTCGAGGTCGGTGAGCTGGACCTGCATCTGCCACTGCAGGGGCCACTGGTCGCCGCCGGCCTCGTAGAAGCCGGCCGCGTCGGTCTTGTCGGTGACGGTGCGGCCGAGGGCCAGCAGGTCGTCGTACGACTTGGGGAAGTCCTTCTCGGCCAGTCCCGCCTGCCGGAAGACGTCCTTGTTGTAGTAGACGCCGAGCATGGCGGGGCTGGTGACGATCGCCGCGTACCGCTTGCCGTCGATGACTCCGAGGGACCGCTCGGTGGTGCCGAGCTTGGAGACCCACTCCTCCCCGTCGAGGGTGAGCAGGTTCTGCTGGGGCTGGATGAAGGGCAGCGTGGAGATGGACGGCTGCCAGAACATCAGGTCCGGCCGGTCGCCGGAGGCGAGCTTGGTCGGCACGTTCTGCTCGTAGAGGTCCGGGATCGCCTGGGTCTCGACCTCGGCGCCGGTGGCCTTCTCGAAGGCGTCGACGACCTGCTTCGGTGCGTTGACCGTGTTCTGCGCGGTCCACATGGTCAGCTTCACGCCGTCCAGCCGGGCGGTCGGGTCGACGGCCGACTGCTTCGCGTCCGTACCGGAGTCGCCGGAATCACCGGCGGAGGGGTCACTGCACGCGGTGGCGGCCAGGCCGACGGTGCATATCAGGGCCAGGGCGGGGAGAGCTCTTGTCTTCATCACGTACCTCAAGTGCCTTTCACGAACGGGGGGTTCAGGACGGCGGTACCGAGATCTCAGTCGCGGGCGGACGGGGGACCCGAGCTCTCCCGCACCACCAGCTCGGGTACGGACACGGGGTGCGGGGCGATCTGCGCGGACTCCTCCAGGACTCCGTGCAGCAGGGCGAACGCGGACCGGCCGAGGCCGGTGAAGTCCATGCGTACGGTCGTCAGTGACGGGGTCAGGAACGCGGAGTGCGGGGCGTCGTCGAAACCGGCCACGCTGACTTCGCCGGGGACGGACCGGCCGGACTCGTACAGGGCGCGCAGCACCCCGAGGGCGAGGTCGTCGTTGCCGCACAGGATCGCGGTGACGTCCGGGTCCTTCGCCAGCTTCAGGCCCGCGCCGTGGCCGCCGGCCGGGCCCCAGTTGCCCTGCACCGGGCGGGGTTCGGGTGCTCCGGCCTCCTTCAGCGCCTGACGCCAGCCGGAGGTGCGGGCGCTGGTGCGGCGGGTGCTGGAGGGGATGGCGACGTAGTGCACGGTGTGGTGGCCGAGGGAGAGCAGGTGGCGGGTCGCCTCGTAGGCGGCCTCGCGGTCGTCGGTCCACACCCAGGGGCGGTCGCCCGAGGGCGGGCTCGTGGGGGTCTCGACGACGCCGACGACCGGCAGTTCGGCGGGGACGGCGGCCAGGGCCCGTACCCCGGCCGGATCGTAGGCGATCACGATCAGTCCGCCGCCCGCGTCCGCCGCCCGCTGTACTTCGGCGGCGACGGCGGGCTCGTCCGCCGATTCGAGGACGCCGATCCCCACCGCGTAGGACGCGGCGCGGGCGGCCTCCTCGATGCCCTGGAGGATGGAGGCGTAGCCGTAGTGGGTGGTGTTGGCGGTGAGCACGGTCACGGCCCTGCTGCGGCCGCTGGCCAGGGCGAGCGCGGTGGCGTTGCGCCGGAAACCCAGCTCGTCGATGGCCGCGAGCACCCGTTCCCGGGTGGCCGGTTTGACGCTGGGATGGCCGTTGATCACCCGGGACACCGTCTGGTACGAGACCCCGGCGGCCGTCGCCACGTCCCGGATGCTCGGCGGGCGGCTTGTGTGACCGGTCACATTCATGCCAGGATTGTGACCGGTCACAATGCGGTCGTCAAGAGACCGTAACGATGGATTCACGCGACTGACGCAGACCGCCGCCGCCGAGGAACGACAGGGGCGGGGTCAGGAGGGGGACACGCCTTGGCCGGTACGGCGGATGCGACGAGGAAGATCGCCAACTACCCGGAGGACACGCTCCGTTGGGGCCACTCGGCACTCCGGACCGAGTTCGCCACCGCCTCCGACGGGACCCTGCGGCTGGTCCGGCTGGCCGCTCCCGGCGACGCCGCGCCCGCCTGTGACCCGGAGGCCGCCCTCCCCCTCGTCGAGTTGACCGCCCTCGGCCACGGCAGCGGCTGGTCCGGCCCGCGCTTCACCGGCACGGCCTTCGGTACGCGCCTGCGGCACCGCGACCACCGCAGCGGCACCCGCGCCGACTGGGAGTGGCTGACCGTCGAACTCCACGACCCGGCGACCGGGTTGACGGCGTTCGTCGAACTGACGTCCCCGACCGGACTGCCCGTGCTCCGCTCCCGCGTCCGGCTGCGCAACGAGGGCACCGAGCCCCTGGTCGTCCAGTCCGTCAGCAGCCTGCTGCTCGGCGGCCTGCCCTCACCGGACGCGCTCGACGTGCACCGGGCGCGCAACGACTGGCTCGCCGAGTGCCGCTGGTACGCCGAACCGCTGCGCGACACCGTCGCCGACATCAACGTCGACGCCCACCAGCACGACAGCCGGGCCGCCCTCGTCCTCGCCGGGCGCGGCAGCTGGCCCACCGACGGCCACCTGGCGATGGGCGCACTGACGGAGCGGGACGGCGGCCGGACCTGGCTGTGGCAGACCGAGTCCCCGGCCGGCTGGCGCTGGGACCTGGGCGAACACGCCCGCGGCACGTATCTGGCGCTGAACGGCCCCACCGACGCCGAACACCAGTGGCGGGTCCGGCTCGCGCCGGGCGCGGAGTTCACCACCGTGCCGGTGGCGCTGGCCCTCGGTACCGGGTTCGACGCGGCGATGGGCGCACTGACCTCGTACCGCCGTGCCGTCCGCCGCCCACACCCGGACCACACCACCCTCCCGGTCGTCTTCAACGACTACATGAACACGCTGATGGGCGACCCGACCACCGAGAAGCTGCTGCCGCTGATCGACGCGGCCGCCGAGGCCGGCGCGGAGTACTTCTGCATCGACTCCGGCTGGTACGACGACGACACCCGCGGCTGGTGGGACAGCGTGGGCGAATGGCTGGCCTCGCCCCGCCGCTTCCCCGACGGCGGAATCGGCAAGGTCCTGGACCGGATCCGGGAACGTGGAATGGTGCCCGGCCTGTGGCTGGAGCCGGAGGTCGTCGGCGTGCGCAGCCCCGTCGCGAGCGCGCTCCCGCCGGAGGCCTTCTTCCAGCGGGACGGCGTACGCCTGACCGAACAGGGCCGCCACCAGCTCGACCTGCGGCACCCGGCCGCCCGCGCGCATCTCGACAAGACGGTGGACCGGATCGTCGGCGACTGGGGGGTGGGCTACCTCAAGCTGGACTACAACATCGTGGTCGATCCGGGAACCTGCGCCCCCGGAGACACGGGCGTCACCGGGGGCAAGGGGAACACCGGGGACCTCGCACCGGGAGCCGGACTGCTCGGCCACGCCCAGGCCTACCTGGACTGGCTGTCCGACGTGCTGGACCGCCACCCCGGGCTGGTCGTCGAGAACTGTGCCTCGGGCGGAATGCGCATGGACGGCGCCACGCTCGCCGTCGCCCAGCTCCAGTCCACCAGCGACCAGCAGGATCCGCTGCGCTACCCGGCGATCGCCGCGGCGGCGCCGACGGCCGTCCCGCCCGAGCAGGGCGCCGTCTGGGCCTACCCACAACCCGAATTCGACGACGACCTCATCACCTTCACCCTGGGCGGCGCGCTGCTCGGGCGGATCCATCTGTCCGGCCACCTGGACCGCATGTCGGCGCACCAGCTCGGGCTCGTGCGGGACGCGGTGGGGACGTACAAGACGATCCGCGAGGACCTCGCCCGAGCAGTGCCGTTCTGGCCGCTCGGTCTGCCGGGGTGGACGGACGAGTGGCTGGCTCTGGGCCTGCGGGCGCCGGACGGCTGCACGTACGTCTCGGTGTGGCGGCGGGGCGGTGAGAGCGAACTCCACCTGCCCGTACGGCACTTGGCCGACCGGGCGGTCCGGGCGGACATCCTGCACCCGTCCACCGCGGGCTCCGGCTCGGCGGTCTGGGACGGCGACGGACTGCGGATGTCGCTGCCGCGCACACCAGGGGTCCTGCTCGTCCGGCTCGCCTCGGGCGATTAGGGGAGCGCGAGCGGGCGAGTGACCAGCGACGGCCTCCGGCGACATTCTCTGCCATGGGGCCACTGAGGGCGTGGCCGGGCGACCGCCCACTCGGCAGCTTCCGCGCAGTCCGACACGCCTCGCGTCCCGGTCGGGGCGGGCCACCTGACGGGCCAAGGCCGGCTTCACCGCGTCCCGGCCCGGGCGGGGCCATCCGGTAGGCCAAGGCCGCTTTCACCACGTCCCTGGGGCGGCGGGCGGCTGGCAGTCGGCAACTGGTGGTTGGGAGCCGGCGACCGGTGGTTGGCCGGCGGCGGGTCGGCCGGCGGCCGGCGGGTCGACAACTGGTGGTTGGGGACCGGCGACCGGCGGTTGGCCGGCGGGTCGGCGAGCAGTTGGCGGGCGGCACGACCGGCGGGGGCACGACCGGCTGCAGTCGGCAACTGATGGTTGGGAGCCGGCGACCGGCGGTTGGCCGACGGCAGGTCGGCCGGCGGCCGGCGGCCGACGGGTCGACAACTGGTGGTTGGGGACGGGCGACCGGCGGTTGGCCGGCGGGCGCCCGGCGGGTCGGCGAGCAACTGGCGGGCGGCACGACCGGCGGCAGTCGGCAACTGGTGGTTGGGAGCCGGCGACCGGTGGTTGGCCGACGGCAGGTCGGCCGGCGGCCGGCGGCCGACGGGTCGACAACTGGTGGTTGGGGACGGGCGGCCGGCGGTTGGCCGGCGGGCGCCCGGCGGGTCGGCGAGCAACTGGCGGGCGGCACGACCGGCGGGGGCACGGCTGGCGGCTGGCGCACGGTCGGGGGGCGCACGACCGGCAGGCGCACGAACCGGCGGACGGCACGACCAGCATGCACACGACCAGCAGGTACACGACCGGCGGACGGCACGACCAGCACGCACACGACCAACAGGCGCACGACCGGCGGGCAGGCGGCATGGCTCAGCCAGGCGGTTTGTTGTTCCGTGCTCGTGTACTGCACGCGGTACGGCCAGAGCGGCTGTGCCGCCCGGCGCTCACGAGGTCGCCCGCAGGTTACGGGCGTGGACGTCACCGGGATCGCCACCGATGCCCACCGCGTCCCGTTGGACGCCTCCGGAGCGGTCGCCCTCACGCCTTCTTGCAGCTGACCCCGTTCAGCGTGAAGTCGTACGCCGGCGAGTTCTTCCCCCGCCAGGACGCGAGGAAGCCGAAGGCCAGGCTGCCGTCCGCGGCGACCGTCTTGTTGTAGTCGGCGGCGGTGGCGGTGACGCGGGAGCCGTTCTGGGAGAAGCTCGCGTCCCACATCTGGCCGACCTGCTGGCCGTCCCGGAAGGCCCAGGCGACGCGCCAGGAGTCGAGGGCGCGTTCGGTGGTGACGGTGACGGTGGCCTGGAAACCGTCGGGCCACTCCCCGACCACGTCGTACTTGACCCGGCAGGCCGCGGGTTCGCTCGTGTCGGGATCCGGTTCGGGGCCGCCGGGGGCGGTGGAGGAGGTCGTGCCCTGGGGGGTGGCGCCCGGGTTCTGCCCGGCGGATGCCTGGGAGGTGCCCGGCGAGGCGGTGGCCGTCGGCTCCGGGGAGGCGGACTGCTCGTCGGCGGACGGGACGGACGAGCGCGGGTCGGCCACCGGCTGGCGGTCGGCCGAGTCGCCGGGCGACGCGGCGCCGTTGTCGGTGCCGGCGCCCGGCATCATCGAGACGGCCAGCGCCAGCACGGAGACCAGGACGGCCGCGACGAGGAGGCCGTTGCGCACGACGCGTGCCTTGTGGGCGCCCGGGTTCGGCGGCCCGTCCTCGCTGTCCGCCGGTGCCGGGCGCCCGGCACCGAGGCGGACCTCGGCGGCCCGGCGGCGGCGTTCCAGATAGGCGAGGCCGCCCCAGCCGATCACTCCGCCGGCAAGGGCCGAGGGCAGTCCGCCCCCGTGCAGCCGGAGACAGGCGGCTGCCTCCGCGCAGCCCACGCAGCGGGCGAGGTGCCGGGAAAGGTCGTTCGGGGTGTCGGCGGCGGGCGAGCGGGTGACCGCGTCGAGCAGCCGGGCGTAGCTGCGACACTGCGCGTCCATCGGCGTGTCGAGGTGGTTGCGATGGCTGCGGTCCCGGAACAGGCCGCGTACCTGGGTGAGTTCCTCGCCCACGAGGGCCGGGTCGAGGCCGAGCCGGCGGGCCACCACGGTCAGCGGCAGCGCCTCCACCTCGGCCAGCCAGAGCAGCGCCGCGTCCGGTTCCTGGAGGTCGCGCAGGCCGCGCAGGGCGAGCGGGCGCTGCAGCGGGGGGCCGTTGTAGCGGGCGGCCTCCTCGGAGTTGAGCCACAGGCGCAGTTGGGGATCGAGCTGGTGGCCCTGGCCCTGGTTCTCCCAGGCGGCGGCCGTGTTGCGTACGGCGGTCAGCAGCAGCGGGATCCGGGGCAGGCGGGCAGGGCGGCGGCCGGCACTGCGGGCGGGAGCGGACTCCGCGTCGCGGGCTTCGCGCATGCCGAGGGAGAATGCCTCCGTGGCCAGTTGGGTGGCCGCGGTGGAGCCGGACGTGCACAGGTCCGCGTAGGAGAGCACGGCATCCCAGCATTCTGAGAACAGCGCGGCCTCGGCGGCGTCCTGGGGAGTCGGCAGGTCGGGCATGGGTCTCCTGCGTGGACGAGCGAGGTCAACTCACCATAATGGCAAAGGAGTTGGGGGGAACCTCGCGAGCAGGGGAGAAGTTTTTCACGCCTCCCACACAACTGACAAGCGCCCTGTTCAGATGTCATGACAGGACGGCCGCGCCCCCACAACTGCAACTCCTGCCCTGTTGTACGGACGTGACCGCCGGATCACTCACCTATACCGTCTATACCGTCATCGCTATACCGTCGTCGATTCCTCAGCGGGTTCCGCCGCCGGAAGACTGTCCATGAACGAGCTGACGGAGAACACCGCGCGGCCGGGGCCGGGCGGGCCGTAGCCGGGGGGCGAGGACAGGCCGAAGTCGTCCATGGTGGCGCGGTAGGCCTCGAGCAGCCGGATGTGGTACTCCAGCGGCGCGCCCTGCGGGTTGGCCTTGCCGAGCGGGGTCGTCGGCTCGGGGCACCAGGTGGTGAAGCGGGGCGTGATGCCGTGCGACATGAAGAAGCGCAGGCCCTCGGTGGTGGAGGCGATCGCCTCGTCGACCGTGGTGAAGCCGAAGGGCTCGGCCATCTCCACGCCCGCCACAAAGTTGGGGATCACATTGCGCGAGCCGAAGATCTCCGCCGAGTCGAGGATGCGCTTGTGCCACTCGTCGCGGCCGACATAGCGCTCCTTGCCCGGGCAGTACAGCTCGAACAGACGGCGGTCCCACACCTCGTAGTTGGGGTGGTAGATCTGCACGCCGTAGTCCTTGAACCGCTGCACGTCGTCGCGCGGCAGCGCCTGGGCGACGACCTTGCCGATCCAGCGTCCGGGGAAGCGCTCCTCGATGGCCTTGGCGTAGTGCCCGTAGAAGTCGGCCTCGTCGCGCCCGGCGACCTTCGACGTGATCGCGCCGCCGGTGAGCGTGTAGGCGGTGGACGCCTTCGCCGTGTCGTACCGGTCGATGATCTCGAGGGCTTCGAGGACCTCCTCGACGTCCTTCACCCCGGTGTACGGCCGGCCCGCCGCCTTGTGCTGGCGCCAGTTGTGGTTGATGTCGCAGTACTGGCACTCCTCCTTGGCGCCGAAGTACTGGCAGACCCGGAAGACGGTGAGGTAGATCAGATAGCCCCACTGGATGGTCGGGGCGACCTCCATCACCGACTTCCCGCTCGCGAGGGTGTGCCGGTAGTACTCCGGCATCGGCGGCACCCCGACGTCGGAGATCCGCTTCCCGTCGAGATAGAGCCCGAGTACGCCGTCCTCGTCGGCGGCCACGCGATAGGGCGACGCCGGGTTCACGCGCACCGAGACCACGGTCCGCCGCAGGTCGTACGGCCCGCCCGTGAGGATGATCTCCTCCGGCGGGCGCCGCAGCGCGGCCTCGCCGAGCTCGGGCAGGGTGCCGTGGTCGAAGGAGAAGATGAAGTACGACTTCGGCTTGACCTCGCCCCCCTCGTTGTCACTGAGGGCAGAGGGATCGAAGGCCACACCACCCCGGAGCAGATCCTCTTTGAAGACGGCTTCCCGCGGTACGTGCGGGAACCGCTCCATCAGATCCTCGACCAGTGCGGTACGGCTGCCCATCCCGTGTCTCCTTCCGGATCGGACGTACGACTCCTCACGGTATGCCCTCGCCTCCGCGTGAGCCGTGCCGGGTCCCTCGCGTCGGGCGATACACCCGCAAATGAGAAGGTCAGCGAAACGCACTCTTTGAGAGGGACGACAGGAATGACGGAGACGGTCACCAACTGGGCGGGCAACATCACCTATCTCGCGAAGGAGTTGCACCGCCCCCACTCGCTCACCGCGCTCGGCGACCTCGTCGCCGGCAGTGCGAAGGTGCGGGTACTGGGCAGCGGGCACTCCTTCAACGAGATCGCCGAGCCGGGCCCCGGCGGGGTCCTGCTGTCGCTGGCCGCGCTGCCGGACGAGGTCGACGTCGACACGGCGGCCCGCACGGTACGGGTCGGCGGCGGTGTCCGCTATGCCGAGCTGGCCCGCCACGTGCACGCCCACGGGCTGGCCCTGCCCAACATGGCGTCTCTTCCGCACATCTCGGTGGCCGGCTCGGTCGCGACCGGCACGCACGGGTCGGGCGTCGGCAACGGCCCGCTCGCCTCGGCCGTGCGCGAGGTGGAGATCGTCACGGCGGACGGGTCGACGGTGGTCGTCGGGCGGGGGGACGAGCGGTTCGGCGGTGCGGTGACCTCGCTGGGCGCCCTCGGTGTCGTCACGGCGCTCACCCTCGACCTGGAGCCCTCCTTCGACGTGGAGCAGCATGTCTTCACCGAACTGCCCCTCGCCGGGCTGGACTTCGAGAGGTTCGAGACGATCGCGGCGGCGGCGTACAGCGTGAGCCTCTTCACCGACTGGCGGGCGCCCGGCTTCCGGCAGGTGTGGCTCAAGCGGCGCACCGACCAGCCGCTGCCCGACTTCCCGTGGGCCGCGCCGGCCGTCGAGAAGATGCACCCGGTACCGGGGATGCCCGCGGTCAACTGCACCGAGCAGTTCGGGGTGGCGGGGCCGTGGCACGAGCGGCTGCCGCACTTCCGGGCCGAGTTCACGCCGAGCAGCGGTAGCGAGTTGCAGTCGGAGTACCTGCTGCCGCGCGGGCACGCCGTCGACGCGTTGTATGCGATCGACAGTATCCGGGATACGGTCGCCAGCGTATTGCAGACCTGCGAAGTGCGTACGGTCGCCGCCGACGAGCAGTGGCTCAGCCCGGCGTACGGCCGGGACACCGTGGCGCTGCACTTCACCTGGGTCGAGGACACGGATGCGGTGCTGCCGGTGGTGCGACGGCTGGAGGAGGCACTGGCCGTCTTCGACGCGCGGCCGCACTGGGGGAAGGTGTTCACCGTGCCGGCGGCGGTGCTGCGCGGGTTCTACCCGCGGTTGGACGACTTCCGGGCGCTGGCCCGGGAGCTGGACCCGACGGGTAAATTCGCCAATGCCTTCGTCCGGGACGTGCTCGACGACTGACCGACGACTGACTTTATAAAACCCCTTTCCTAACCCCTTGTCGAAAGTCCCCCGCAGCCCATAGCCTTGCGCCGCGCCGGTGCCGATGCCGTCCCGGCCTGGCCTGGAAGGGATGGGGGCAACTCCGGTGAAGCGCACATCACGCGACATCCGCACCGTGAACCGCTACGAGGTGCTGCGCCAGATCATCGCCGAGTCGCCCACCTCCCGGCAGGAGCTGGCGGCCGCCACCGGTCTGAGTCTCGCCACGGTGGCCACGCTGGTCGGTGAACTGCTCGACCTCCGGATGATCACGGAGGTCGGGTTCGAGGACTCGGCGGGTGGCCGCCCCCGGGGCCTCGTGGCCGTCAACGCGTCGGGGGGCGCGTTGATCGGCGTCGACATCGCGGAGACGTACGTCCATGTCGAGCTGTTCGACCTCGCGCTGAACGTCCTGGCCCGGGCCGAGGAGGACGTCCGCCCCGGCGAGAGCCGACCCGAGCAGGTGGTCGGCCATGTCGCCGCCGCCCTCGGCTCGGTGGTCGCGCAGGCCGGGATCGAGGGCGCCCGGGTGCTCGGCGTCGGGGTGAGCGTGCCGGGGCAGGTGGACCGCGCGACCGGCATCTCGGAGTACGCGCCGAACTGGGACTGGCACGACGTGCCGCTGCTCGACCTGCTCACCGAGCACATCGCCTACCCTCTCTATCTGGACAACCCGTTGCGCGCCGGCGCGGTGGCCGAGCTGTGGTTCGGGGCCGCGCGCGGGCGCGGGAACGCCGTGGTGGTCAACCTCGGGACCGGGGTGGGCGCCGGGCTGATCCTGGGCGGAGGACTGCACCGCGGGGTGAGCAACAGCGCCGGCGAGTGGGGCCACACCACGATCGTCCTGGACGGCCGGCTGTGCCGCTGCGGCAACCACGGCTGTGTGGAGTCGTACGTCGGGGCGCCCGGGATCATGCTGAACCTGCGCGAGCTCAGTCCCGGCAGCCCGCTGCTGCATCCGGACGACCAGACCGCCACGATCGACGCGCTGTCCCGCGGGCTGCTCAGCCGCGACCCGGTGGCGCTCGAGGTGGTCCGCGGCACCGCCCGTTACCTCGGGGCCGGCATCGCCGCCCTGGTCAACCTGTTCAACCCCGAAGTGGTCGTGCTCAGCAGCTGGGTCGCGGCCACCCTCGGCGAACCGCTGGTCGCGGAGGTGCGCGAGGCCGTCGCCCGGCACGCGCTGCCGCGGCCGATGGCCGCCACCGAGATCGTTCTCTCCCCGATCCCCAGCGACCCGGCATGTCTGGGCGCGGCGACGTTCGCGCTCGAGGGGGCGCTGCAGTCCGTCGGGCAGAGGAACGGAAAGAAACGCACCACCCTCGCAAGGAGCCGTACCGCACCACCTTCTTGACGGAAGGGATGCACTTGAATCCTCCCCCAGCTGAGAGCAGGGGGATTCCTGGCTCAGGCCGCCTCCTGGAGCGACGCTCCAGGAGGCCTTACGCCCTCGACACCAGCCGGGTGGAGACCAGCCCGGACCAGCATCACGCGGGCGGAGTTCTTGTCCCGGGGGGACACGGCTCCGCACGCGGTGCAGGTGTAGGTACGTTCCGAAAGAGGAAGTGCGTGCTTGGTTCTTGCTCCACACGACGCGCAGTCCATGGTGGTGTGCGCGGGGTGCACGAGGCGGACGTCTCGTGCGTGCTTGCGGCCCGTCTCCAGCAGGGCCCGCTTGGTGGCGCCGATGGCCGCGTCGGCGGCCTTGCGGGCCATGGTGGTCTTGGCGAGGAACTTCGGGCGGAAGTCCTCCACCGCGATGGCGTCGTGGTCGGTCACGACCTTCTTCGCCCACTTGCGGCCGGTGTCCTGCCGTTGCCGGGCCGCCTTCTTGTGCGCCTTCGCCCGCAGCTTCTTCGCCTCGCGATAGCCCTTCGACGCCGCCTGTCCCTTGGCGGGTTTGCGGCGGGCCATCATCCGGTCGTACCGCGACAGCTTTGTCTGGGCCTTGCGGCCGTACCCAGCATGCGGGAGGTCATAGGCGTCGCTGGTGGTGGTCGCGGTCTCCTTCACGCCCCAGTCCACACCGATCACCGCTCCCGTGGCGGGGAGCGGCTGGACTTCGGCGGGCACGACGAACGAGGCGTACCAGTGGCCGAGGCTGTCTCGGTACACGCGCACGCTGGACGGCTCGGCGGACAGTGGGCGCGACCACACCACGGTCACGACGATGCCGCCCGCGAGGTGCAGGCGGCCGTCCTTGAGCCGGAAGCCGCGCTTCGTGTAGTTCAGCGTCGGGTCGGCCTCGCGCTTCTTCTTGTACCGGGGCATCCCGGCGCACTGCCGCAGGGGCAGCCGATCCTTGATGTCCTTCTGCGCCTTAGCACGCGACTTGCCGAAGTCCCGGATGGTTTGCTGCTGCGGAACCGAGGAGCCCTCACGCAGCCATGTCATGTTGGTGCGGGCCTCGGTCAACATCTTGTCCAGCTGCGCCGGGCCGCAGGTCCGCTTGTCCTCGCCCCCGGGCCGGTTCCGGTTCCGGGCATGCACGGCTTTCGACTTGGCCACGCACTCGTTCCACACCCACCGGCACCGGTCCCACTCCGCGAACAGCGCTGTGCGGGCCGTCGACGACACACGAAGTCGGTAGGTGTACCGAGCGCGCCCACCCTCCCCGGCCTCCTCCATCACCGGCACAACACCACCCCCCCTCACGCCCGTCGCTCACCCGGCTTCCACGACGAAACCGTACGTGCGACATACGCACACTCGTGCCCCATCACGACACTGTCACCACAATCGGCGAATACAGGAACGTCTGTTCGCCTTCCCGGCTCTGTCGGGCGGTGGTGTGGGCACCTCGCATCCCCATCAGACCGGGCACAGCGACACTCCGCGTCGCTGTCACGGAATGCAATTCCTCCCAGGCGTGAACGCCGGGGCATCTTCGCAGACCAGATGGCCGGGCGCCGGACGGCGCCGAAGTGTCGACGTACGACCGGCACGGCAAAGCGAGGCGTCCGGCAAGTGCCTGGACGTCGGTGGTCAGGTGACCGCCAGTAGTTCCCCACCTGGCGGGCCGCTGGTGCGGCGGCCCGCCACCCGTGACGTCCGGAATCCCGAACACCACACAACGCTTCGAACAGACTTCGTCCAACCCCTTGCCGAAGCCTTAGCCGAAGGTTTAGCGTCCCGCACCGCAACGTGATTTGAGCCAACTGACGCTGAGCCGCAGAGCCACAGGCACAGAGCCGCAGCCGTACTCGAGACAAGGACGTCAACATGTCGGCAATGAGCAACACCAACTGGGACCGCCGCAACGTACTGCGAGCCGCGATGGGCCTGGCCGCCGCCGGCGGTCTGGCCGCGTGCGGCGGCAACACCGGCCGCAGCGGCGGGGGGTCGGGCGACGCACTCGTCCAGTACTTCCACGCGTACGGCGAGGCGGGCACCGAGCAGGCCATCAAGAAGTACGCCAAGGCCTACAAGGACGCCAACGTGACCACGCAGTGGATCACCGGTTCCAACTTCGAGCAGAAGCTGTTCGCCGCGCTGCTCACCAAGAACGCGCCCGACGTCTTCGAGTTCCACCCGCAGATCCAGCTCATCAAGAGCGGCCAGGTGGCGGACCTGACGGACCTGATCGACCCGGTGAAGGACGACTTCAACCAGGCCGACATCAAGTCGCACACGGTCGACGGCAAGATATACGGCATCCGGATGATCGACGACCCGCAGTTCTTCTTCTACCGGCCGTCGATGTTCGAGAAGGCGAAGGTCGAGGTACCGACCACGCTGGAAGAGCTGCTCGAAGTAGCCGACAAGCTCACCACCAGCAAGGTCAAGGGCGCCTACCTCGGCAGCGACCTCACCCCGGTCCAGCACAACCTGATCTGGTCGGCCGGCGCCGACACCCTCACCGCGGACAACAAGCCCGCCTTCAACACCGACGCCGTCGCGGAGGGCCTCACGCAGTTGCGTTCCCTGTTCACCAGCGGCAACCTGCTGCTCGGCGCCCCCACCGAGTGGTGGGACCCGTCGGCCTTCACCCAGGGCCTCACCGCGATCCAGTGGTGCGGCATGTGGGCCATGCCGGCCATGCAGCAGGCGCTCGGCGACGACATCGGCATCTTCCCCTTCCCGAAGGTCGGGTCCGCCGGCAAGGAGTCGGTCTACAACGGCGGCTGGTCGATGTTCGTCAACGCCAAGGGCAAGAACGTCGAGGCGGCCAAGGAATACGTGAAGTGGCTGTGGATCGACCAGAAGGAGTACCAGGAGGACTGGGCCACCTCCTACGGCTTCCACATCCCGCCGCGCACCTCCCTCGCGCAGAGCGCCACCAAGCTCAAGTCCGGCCTGCCGGCCGAGGGCGTGAAGCTCTTCAACGAGTTCGGCCACTTCGACAACATCGGCTGGACGCAGGCCATGATCGCCTCGTTCAACGACGTGATGGCCAACTCGGTCCGCAAGAACGGGGACCCGAAGAAGCAGCTCGACACCTGCCAGAAGAAGGTCGACACCGAGCTCCAGAAGCTCTTCGGATAGGCCGCGGGACGGACAAGCACATGTCGACCACCACCACCCGCGGGGTCGCCCAGCCCGCCCCGGCCAAGGTCTCCAAGGACCGGCCGCGGCGGGGTCTGAGGGGATCCAGCACCTTCAACTTCTGGCTCTTCACCGGCCCGTTCCTGCTCGGCCTGGTGATCTTCGTCTTCGTGCCCATCGGCTGGAGCATCTACCTCAGCTTCTTCGAGGCACGCTTCACGGTCACGCCGAGCGAGTTCGTCGGCTTCGAGAACTACAAACTGATCCTGACCGACGCCGACTTCCGCGGCTCGCTGGTCACGTTCACCGTGTTCGCGGCGTTCATCGTGCCGGCCACCTGGGCCCTCTCGCTGGGCCTGGCGCTGCTGGTGAACCGGCTCACGTTCATGCGGGCGTTCTTCCGGTCGGTGTTCTTCATCCCCACCGCGGTCAGCTATGTCGCGGCCTCGCTGATCTGGAAGATGTCCCTCTTCAACGGCGTGCGGTTCGGCCTGGCCAACACCGTCCTCGGCTGGTTCGGGATCGAGAACATCGCGTGGCTGGCCAACCCCGACCCGCCCTGGTACTGGCTGGTCATCGTGACCGTCCGCCTGTGGCTCCAGTCGGGCTTCTACATGATCCTGTTCATCGCGGCGCTGCAGAACATCCCGCGGGAGCTGTACGAGGCCGCCGCCATCGACGGCGCCAAGCGGGGCTGGCAGACCTTCTGGTACATCACGCTGCCCCAGCTGCGGGCCACGTCCACCGCGGTGATCCTGCTCCTGCTGGTCGCCGCCTACCAGGCCTTCGACGAGTTCTTCAACCTGCTCTCCAAGGCCACCTGGGGCCAGCCACCGCTGGTCGAGCTGTACAAGATGGCCCTCGGCGAGAACCAGAACTACGGCGCGGGCAGCGCGGGCGCGGTCGTCCTGACCATGCTCATCTGCGTCGTGACCCTGCTCCAGGGCAAGATCATGGGCTTCGGAAGGGGTGAGGAGTCCAAGTGACCACCACAGCACCCGAGGTCGGCAACACGAAGCCGGCCATGACCAAGCCGGCCAAGGTCAGGCGCGGCGGCGTCATGGGCAGCACCGGCCTCTACATCGCGACCGCCATCGCAGCCCTCCTCTTCCTGATCCCCTTCTATCTGATCGTCCGCAACTCGCTGATGACGGACCCGGAGATCACGGGCGAGAACTGGAAGTGGTTCCCCACCAGCATCCAGTGGGGCAACCTCACCGAGCCGTTCGAAGACACCACCGTGGACTTCGCGCGGTCCATGTGGAACTCCGTGGTCGTCGCCGTCCTGCACACCGTGGGCATCCTCCTGGTGTGCTCGCTGGCCGGCTACGGACTCGCCCGTATCCCCTACAAGCACGCCAACAAGGTGTTCTACGCGGTCCTGGCCACCCTGATGGTCCCGACCGCCGTGACCTTCGTGCCCAGCTTCGTCCTGGTCTCGTCCCTCGGCTGGGTGGACACGTACCGAGGTCTCATCGTTCCGGGCCTCTTCAGTGGTTTCACCTGCTTCCTGTTCCGGCAGTACTTCCTGGGGTTCCCCAAGGAGCTGGAGGAGGCGGCACGCGTGGACGGACTCGGCTACTGGGGCGCCTACTGGCGCGTCGTCGTACCGAACTCGCTGAACTTCTTCGCGGCGATCGCCACGATCACCTTCATCAACGGCTGGAACGCCTTCCTGTGGCCCCTGGTCATCGGTCAGGATCCGAGTGCGTGGACCGTACAGGTCGCGCTCTCGTCCTACATGACGAACCAGACCGTCAACTACCACCTGATCTTCGCGGCCACGGCCATTTCCATCCTGCCCCTGCTGTTCGTGTTCCTCTTCCTCCAGCGCTGGCTGGTGCAGGGGATCGCCCAGACCGGCATCAAGGGCTGACACCCTTCTCGATATCTGGAGACCGATGTCTTTCCGCACCACGACGGCCATCGATTACGTCGAGGACGTCTCACCGGGCCGCGGGGCCCTCCCGCCCCGCGCCTGGTACTCGTCCTCGGACGCCGCGTCCCTGTCGCTGAACGGCAGGTGGCGCCTGCGGGTGTCGGCGACCGCCGACGCCGAGGACGACTCGTTCGCCGAGGAGGGGTACGACGCCGGGGACTGGGCCGAGGTCACTGTCCCGGGGCACTGGGTCCTGCAGGGCGACGGCTCGTTCGGGTCGCCGATCTACACGAACCATCTCTACCCCTTCCCGGTCGACCCGCCGCACGTCCCGACCGAGAACCCGACCGGCGACCACCTGCGGGTCTTCGACCTGCCGGACGACTGGCCCGCGGACGGCAGTGCGGTGCTGCGCTTCGACGGCGTCGAGTCCTGCGCCCGCGTCTGGCTGAACGGCACGGACATCGGCGAGTTCAAGGGCTCCCGGCTGCCGCACGAGTTCGCGGTCGGCCACCTGCTGAAGCCGGCCGGCAACGTGCTCGCGGTCCGTGTCCACCAGTGGTCGGCGGGCTCGTACCTGGAGGACCAGGACCAGTGGTGGCTGCCGGGCATCTTCCGTGACGTCACCCTGCTGCACCGCCCCGCCGGCAGCGCCCTCGACTTCTTCGTGCACGCCTCCTACGACCACACCAGTGGCGAGGGCACCCTGCGCGTCGACTCCGACGTCGACGGCCGGGTGACCGTGCCCGCCCTGGACATCGATGTCGCGACCGGCGAGCCGGTGACGGTGCCGGTCCGGCCGTGGTCGGCGGAGACGCCGTATCTGTACGACGGGGTCCTCGCGACCGAGGGCGAGCGGGTGCCGCTGCGCATCGGCTTCCGTACGGTCGTCCTGGAGGACGGCCTCATCAAGGTCAACGGCACGCCCGTTTTCTTCAAGGGCGTCAACCGGCACGAATGGCACCCGGAGCAGGGCCGCGCGCTCGACCTGGAGACCATGCGCGAGGACGTGCTGCTGATGAAGCGGCACAACCTCAACGCGGTCCGCACCTCGCACTACCCGCCGCACCCGGCCTTCCTGGACCTGTGCGACGAGTACGGCCTGTGGGTCATCGACGAGTGCGACCTGGAGACCCACGGCTTCACCGAGCAGGGCTGGCGGGACAACCCCGTCGACGACGACCGCTGGACCCCGGCCCTCCTGGACCGCGCGGCCCGCATGGTCGAGCGGGACAAGAACCACCCGTCGATCGTCTTCTGGTCCCTGGGCAACGAGGCCGGCACCGGCCGCGGTCTGACCGCCATGGCCGAGTGGATCCACGGCCGGGACTCCTCCCGCCTCGTGCACTACGAGGGCGACTGGGACTGCCGGGACACGGACGTGTACTCGCGGATGTACGCCTTCCACGCCGAGGTCGAGCAGATCGGCCAGGGCCTGGACGGGGGCACGCACAAGCGGCGCGAACTCCCCTTCATCCAGTGCGAGTACGGACACGCCATGGGCAACGGCCCCGGCGGGATCGCCGACTACCAGCGGCTGTTCGAGAAGTACGAGCGGCTGCAGGGCGGCTTCATCTGGGAGTGGATCGACCACGGCATCAAGCACCCGGAGCTGGGCTACGCCTACGGCGGCGACTTCGGCGAGGAGTTGCACGACGGCAACTTCGTCTGCGACGGGCTGGTCTTCCCGGACCGGCAGCCCTCCCCGGGGCTCGTCGAGTACAAGAAGGTCATCGAGCCGGTCCACATCGAGGGCGACGGCTCCGACGGCACCGTGCGCGTGACCAACCGGCACGACTTCGCGGACCTGTCCGCGCTGGCCTTCGAGTGGTCGTACCAGGTGGACGGCGAGACGGTCGAGGCGGGCGCCCTGAACGTCCCGTCGCTCGCCGCCGGCGAGTCCGCCGACGTGAAGCTGCCGGAGCCGCCGGCGGACACGCGGGGCGGCGAGTCGCAGTGGACGGTGCGGGCGTTGCTCGCGTCCGACACCGCCTGGGCGCCGAAGGGCCACGTCGTGGCCTGGGGGCAATTCCCGGCCGCGTCCCGTACGTTGCCGTCCGTCGCGCCCACCGACCGCCCGGTGCCCGGCGAGAAGCTGATCACCCTCGGCCCGGCGTCCTTCGACGCCCGTACCGGTGCGCTCAAGACCATCGGCGGGGTGTCGGTCGTCAGCCCGCGCCTGGACGTGTGGCGGGCGACCACCGACAACGACGACGGCGCCGAGTGGCAGTCGGACACCCGGTACGGGGTGCTGTGGCGCACGCTGGGCCTGCACCGGATGCAGCACCGCCTGGACTCCGTGGAGCTGGGCGAGGACGCGCTGACGGTACGGACCCGGGTGGCGCCCGCCGCCCGCGAGGTGGGTCTGGACACGGTGTACCGCTGGACCTCGGACGGCGGCCGACTGCGGCTGACGGTGTCCGTGACTCCCGAGGGAGAGTGGACGCTGCCGCTGCCCCGGCTGGGCATCCGGCTCGGACTGTCCGAGGCGGACCAGGTGAAGTGGTTCGGTGGCGGCCCCGGCGAGGCGTATCCGGACACCAAGACGGCGTCGATGGTCGGCCGTTGGCAGTCGACTGTAGACGATCTGCAGACGCCGTACGTCCGCCCGCAGGAGAACGGCGCCCGCGCCGACGTCCGCTGGGCGGAACTCGGCGGCCTGAGGATCGAGGGCGATCCGGAGTTCTGGTTCACTGCCCGCCGCTGGACGACCGAGCAGCTGGACGCGGCCGCCCACCTCACCGACCTCACGGCCGGCACTGCATCCGACAGCGGCTCCGCCGCGGGGGTGTGGGTCAACCTCGACCATGGCCTGCACGGGATCGGTTCGCAGTCGTGCGGTCCGGGCCCGCTGCCGCAGTATTTCCTGCGGGCCGAGCCGACGGAGTTCTCGTTCGTGTTCTCGGTGACCGGTTAGTCCGACTCCGTTAGTCCAACTCCGTGATCGATTAATCCATTGACCGATTGATCGACATTCTGCGACGGTCGTGTGGTGCCCGCGGCCGGTCGGCCTCTCCAGCCGACCGGCCGTACTCACGTCCAGAGCAAGGGAGTTGGCAGTGTGAGCGGAAACATCGAGGTCCGCGGTCTGTCCCGCACCTTCCACACCACCGTCCGCCGCCCGGGCCTCACGGGCGCGCTCCGCTCCCTGGTCAATCCGGAGCGGGTCGCCAAGCACGCCGTCGCCGACGTCACCTTCGACGTCGCCCCGGGTGAACTCCTCGCCCTGCTCGGCCCGAACGGCGCGGGCAAGTCCACCACCATCAAGATCCTCACCGGCATCCTCACGCCCACCTCCGGCGAGGCCCGGGTCGCGGGCCTGGTGCCGTACCAGGAGCGCGAGCGCAACGCCCGCAACATCGGTGCCGTGTTCGGGCAGCGTACCCAGTTGTGGTGGGACCTGCCGGTGCGCGAGTCGTTCGCGATCCTCAGGGACATCTACGAGGTGCCGAAGGCCGAACACGCCGCCCGCCTCAAGGAGTTCGACGAGCTGCTCGACCTGTCGTCCTTCTGGGACACGCGGGTGCGTCATCTCTCCCTCGGTCAGCGCGTCCGCAGCGACCTCGCCGCCGCCCTGCTGCACGACCCGCGGGTCGTCTTCCTCGACGAGCCGACCATCGGCATGGACGTGGTGGTCAAGGAGCAGGTGCGGGAGTTCCTGCGGCACCAGGTCGAACAGCGCGGCCGCACGGTCCTGCTGACCACGCACGACATGACGGAGGTCGAGCGGCTCGCCGAACGGGTCGTCCTCATCAACCACGGCCGGCTCGTCCTGGACGGCAGCCTCGACGAGATCCGGCGCAAGTTCGGCTCGACCTGGCAGGTGCGGGCGACCCTCGCCGACGCCCACGCCGAGGCCGTACCGCTGCCCGGCATCGCGGTGCTGCGGCAGGACGGGCCGCAGGTGGTGTTCGGGCCCGACGGCCCTGACGCCCCCACGGTGCACCAGGCGTTGAAGGCGGTCATCGAGCGGTACGAAGTGACCGGCATCGCCATCGACGAGGCGGATCTCGAGGACGTCATGCGCGCCGCCTACGTGCACGCCGGGGTGGCCTGATGGCCGTCCTGCACGCCTGGCGCACCGCCCGCGTCACCCCGCTCGGCGAGTTGCACGCCCCGCCCCGCATGACCGCCGTACTGCTGCGCCTGACCGTGCAGGTCGTGCTGGTGGCGTCCCTGTGGCACGGCCTGTACGCGCACACCGGCACCACCGCCGGACTCAACCGCGACCAGGCGGTGACGTACGCCGTGCTGGCCGTACTCGCCTCCCGGCTAAGGGAGTTGGACCAGTACGCGGGCCGGGACACCGTGCTGCAGCACATGCACTTCGGCACGATCGTCTACTGGTACCTGCGCCCGCTGCCGCCCCAGCGCTACCACGCCCTGCGCGCCCTCGGCGAGCAGCTGTACGGCTTCGCGTGGGCGCTCGGCGGATACGCGGTCTGCCTCGCGGCCGGGGTGGTGGAACCGCCCGGGTCGGCGGCGGTGGCGGGAGTGTTCGCGCTCAGTCTGCTGCTCGGCCAGTTGGTCCTGTACCACGTGATGCTCGTCCTGGACCAGCTGTGTTTCTGGACGGTCCGCAACAACGCGGCGATGCTGATCCTGATCTTCGCGCAGAACCTGCTGTCCGGGGTGTACGCGCCGCTGTGGTTCTTCCCCGACTGGTTCGTGACGATGAGCGGCTTCCTGCCCTTCCAGGCGACGTTGAGCGTGCCGCTGTCCCTGTACATCGGCCGTATCCCGCTCTCGGACGCCGCCGGCCAGTTGGCGATCCAGGCCGGCTGGGTCGTGCTGCTCGCCCTGTTCACCCGTTTCCTGTGGCGGCGGGCCGCCCTTCGTGTCATGTCCCAAGGAGGTTGATGCCGGTGAACGGCGTCCGGATCGCGTGGCGCGTCACGCTTCTCAACTTCCGTGCGCAGCTGGAGTACCGCACCGAGTTCCTGCTGATGATCGCGATCGGTGCGATCTGGCAGGTGTCGGTGATCGTCTTCGCGACGGTCCTGCTCACCCGGTTCACCGGGATGGGCGGCTGGGACAGCTCGGAGGTCCTGCTGATCCCGGCGACGCGGATGCTGGCGCACGGGCTGTTCGTGCTGGTGCTGGGGCGTATGCACTTCATCGGCCGGCAGATCCAGGAGGGCAGGATCGACATCTATCTGACGCGCCCGATGCCGGTGCACCGCCAGGTCCAGCTCTCCTTCTTCCCCACCAACGCGATCGGCGACCTGACCGTCGCCGCGGGCCTCATGGCGGGCGCGCTCAGCCGCAGCGACCTGGACTGGACCGCAGGCCGGGTCTCGTACCTGATCGCCGCGATCCTCGGCGGCATGCTCCTGGAGGCCGCCCTGTTCACGGCGGTGGCCTCCGCCTCCCTCCGCTACCCGGCCGCCGACTACTGGGGCCGCTGGCTGGAGGAACTGCTCGGCACCTTCGGCAGCTACCCGCTGAACGTGCTGCCCAAGGCGGTGGGCGGCTTCCTGACGTACGGCCTTCCGCTCGCGTTCGTCGCGTACTTCCCGGCCGCCGTCCTCACCGGGCACGGCCACGACACCGGCGTCCCCTACTGGCTGGCGGCTGCCTCACCGCTCCTCGGCGTGCTGGCGTACCTGGGATCGCGGCTGCTGTGGCGGTGGAGCCTGCGGCACTACACGGGCGTCAACGGATGACCGGCGCCGCTGCCTCCGGCTTACGTCCGCGCCTCGCGGTGAGCCTGGTGTTCGTCGTCCTCGGGGCCACGCAGGGCGGCTGGATGGCCCGTATCCCCGCGATCCGCGACCAGGTCGGCGTGGACACGGCGCGGTGGGGCCTGCTGAGCAGTTCGTCGGCGGCCGGGGACCTGGTGGCGATCGTGCTGATCACGGTCCTCATCGGGCGGGTCAGCACCCGGCTGCTGAGTCTGGCGGCAGCTGCCGTCGTGCTGCTCAACGCGCCGGTGCTGGCGGGGGCTTCGGCCGTGCCCGCGCTGGTGGTGGGGCTGACCGTGTGGGGCGTGTCGGCGACCTTCCTGGCGACGCCCGTCAACGCGCTCGCGGTCGCCGTGGAACGCCACCAGGGCAGGCCCCTGATGTCGGGCTTCCACGCCTCCTACAGCAGCGGCGTGCTGGCCGGCGGCGCCCTCGGCACACTCGCGGCGGCCACCGGCATCTCCCCCGGCGTCCAGATGGCTATCAGCAGCGCGGTGCTCGGTGCACTGCTGCTGGCCTGGGCGAGGTGGCTGCCCGAGGAGAGGAGCCCGGCGGAGGGCAAGGAGCGACGTCGGCCGTTGCGCCAGCGGTTCACTCCCCAGCTGGTGCTGCTCGCCGCCATCGCGTTCCTCGCCTCCTTCGGTGACGGTCACGGTGTACGTGGCCCGGTCCCCGATGCTGACGGTGCCGGTGCCGGTCTTGGTGACGGACAGGTCGACGCCGGTGGGCGGCGGGGGCGGGGGCGGCGGGGTGCTGCCGCCGCCCAGATAGCGCGCCAGGGCGCGGTCCTCGCCGCTGCTGCCGTACGCGAGGATCCTGCCGTCGGGCTGCAGGGCGAGGCTGCGCACCCCGTCGGTGTCGCCGAAGTCGGTGGTCGTCCTGCCGCCGGTGCCGAAGCCGGTGTCCAGGGAGCCGTCGGGGTTGTAGCGGGCCAGCGCGAAGTCGCTGCCGGCGGAGCCGCCGGCGATGATCCGGTCGTCCGGCTGGACCACGAGCTCCTGCACCGCGCTTGTGGCGGTGAAGGCGGTGGTCATGACGCCGCCGGTGCCGAAGGCGCTGTCGAGAGTGCCGTTGGTGAGGTAACGCACCAGGGTGAAGTCGTTGCCGGTGCTCCCGGACGCGATGATCTTGCCGTCGGACTGCACCGCCACGGTGTGGCCCCAGTTGTAGCCGCCCAGGTCCGTGGTGACCCGGCCGTCGCCGCTGAACGTGGTGTCGAGGCTGCCGTCGGGGTTGTAGCGGGCGACGGCGAAGTCGAAGGAGGTGCTGCCCGAGTAGCCGGCGACGACGATCCGGCCGTCCGGCCTCAGGGCCATGTCGTACCCGAAGGCGCCGCCCTCGAACGGGGTGGTGACCCGGCCGTCGCCGCCGCCGAAGGTGGTGTCGAGGCTGCCGTCGTCGTTGTAGCGGGCCACGGCGAACTCTCCGCCGCTCTGGCCCGCGGCGACGATCCGTCCCTGGCCGTCCACCAGGACCGCCTGGGCGTCCGCGGCACCGTCGGCGCCGAAGTCGGTGCGCACCCAGCCGTCGCCACCGCCGAACGTGGTGTCCAGGCTGCCGGCGGCGGTGTAGCGGGCCACCGTGAACCAGCAGCAGCCGCCCTCCGCCCTCTCGGTGCGACCGACCACGACAATCCTGTTGCCCTGGATCGCCACCGCGTGTGCCTGGTCGTCGCCGCCCTCGAAGTCGGTGAGCACCTCGCCTCCGGTGCCGAACGAGGTGTCGACGGTGCCGTCGGCGTTGTGGCGCTTCAGGGCGAAGTCGGTGGGGGAGGTGGTGCCCCATTCTGTTCCGGCGGTGACGATCCGGCCGTCGGACTGGAGGGCGACCTCCTCGTCCTCCCCGAAGTACTGGAAGTAGTTCTGGTCGATGGAGACCTTGCCGCCGGTGCCGAAGGAGGGGTCCAGGTCACCGGGTGCGGCAAACGCGCCGTGCGGCACGGCGACGACGAGCGCCAGCGCCGCGAGCAGTGCGGAGGCGGCGCGCAGGGACCCCCGTAGGGATGGGAGGGTGGGCATGCGCCCAGCTTCCGGATGCCCTACGTCCCCTTCACGCGGCTGGCCGGCCGGTGAGCCCACTGAGCCGCAGACTTCCACTCGCCGGGGTGACGTGCCGTTGATAGGACCGGCGGGGGCGGGCGGGCGCCACCCCGGTCACGCGGCCCGGTACGCCCGCAGGAACGCCGCGACACCCGCCGTGATCAGCTGCTCGGTCCTCTCCTTGGGCAGCGGGCGGACGCCGTAGTGGGAGAGCTGCACGATCTGGTGAGAGGTCAGGGCGGAGAAGTGCACGCCCGTCAGGGCGGCGTCGCCGTGCACGTCGATCAGACCGGCCGCGGCGAGTCCCGCCATCGCGTCGGCGAGCCCGCGGCCGACCGGGCCCGGCCCGGCGTCCTGCCAGGCCTGGAGAACCTCGGGCGGCACGTGGTCGGCCTCGGCGTGGATGTGCCGGACGAGGGCGAAGTGGTCCGGGAACTCGGCCATGACACCGACGAAGGCCCGGGCGAGGGCGACGAGATCGCGCTCCAGGTCCTCGGGACGGGGCGGGCTCGCGGGATCCAACAGGGCGTGGAGACGGCCGAGTTGGGCGTCCTTGACCTCGCTCGACGTCCAGCTGACGACCGTACGGAAGAGGTCGGCCTTGCCGCCCGGGAAGTGGTTGTAGAGCGTGCGCGTGGACACGCCGGCCGCGGCCGCCAGCGCGTCGACCGAGGCGCGGGTGTAGCCCTCGCGGCCGAAGACCGTGCAGGCGGCACCCGCCATCGCGATCCGCTTCTGCAGTCTGCGGGGCGGGACCTCGCGCCGGGACCGGTCCATCCAGGCGTCGTTGCTGGTGCCCACGCTCGTCTCCTCGCCTCTTGAGTCTCTTCTTGAGTCTCTTCTTGAGTCTCTTCATCTACTTACAACGAGCGTTGTAATTTTTACAACGCTCGTTGTAGTTTACCGGAGGGGGACCGCACCGGGCGGTCGCCCCCGCTCACGAGGGGATACCACCATGCCTGTCGCCGAAGCCGTGCCCGCCCCCGTCGCCCGCGAGGACACTCCGCTGCGCGTCGCCGTGATCGTCGGCAGCGTGCGCGAGGGCCGCGCGGGAGGTGCCGTCAGCGACTGGTTCGTCGGCGCCGCGAAGGGAGCCGACGACCTGGAACTGGACGTCATCGACCTCGTCGACGTCCAACTGCCGCTCGCCATGCCGGGCTGGGGCCGGACGCCGAGCCCCGAGGCCGCCGCCGCGCTGGCCGAGGTCACACCACGGCTGGCCGCAGCGGACGCCTTCGTCGTCGTCACGCCCGAGTACAACCACAGCTTCCCGGCGGCCCTGAAGAACTTCATCGACTGGCACCGCGGCGAGTGGCACGCCAAGCCCGTCGGCTTCGTCTCCTACGGCGGTCTCTCCGGCGGTCTGCGCGCGGTCGAGCAACTCCGGCTGGTCTTCGCCGAGTTGCACGCCATGACGGTGCGGGACTCCGTCAGCCTGCACGGCCCGTGGTCCGGCCTCACGGAGGACGGGACCCCGCGCGACCCGGCCGTGTGCGAGAGCGCCGCGAAGGGCATGCTCGGCCAACTGTCCTGGTGGGGGCGGGCGTTGCGGCCGGCCCGTGCGACCCGCCCGTACGAGGGCTGACGGGGGTACGGGGGAATGACCGCCACGCCGGCCGTCGAAGCGCCGTCCGAGGACTCCCGGGCCGCCGCGAAGACCCTCCACCGGACCATCGCCGTCGTCGTCATCGGCTCGGTGATGTCCGTGCTCGACATGACGATCGTCAACGTGGCGCTGGGCAGCCTCTCCGAGGCGTTCCACGCCCCGCTGGAGACGATCCAGTGGACCGCCACCGCGTACACGCTCGCCCTCGCGGCCGTCATCCCGACCGCGGCCTGGGCGATGGGCCGCATCGGCGCCAAGCGCACCTATCTGACCGCCCTGGTGCTCTTCACGCTCGGCTCGCTGCTTGCGGCGTTCGCCTGGGACGCGCCGAGCCTGATCGCGTTCCGTGCGGTGCAGGGCCTGGGCGGCGGGCTGCTGATGCCCGTCGGCATGGCGATGGTGATGCGCATCGCCGACCGGGACCGGCTCGGGCGGTCCATGGCCCTGCTCGGCCTGCCGATCCTGGTCGGCCCGGTGACCGGGCCGGTGCTCGGCGGCTGGCTGCTCGACGCCGCGTCCTGGCACTGGATCTTCCTCGTCAACCTGCCCGTGGGAGCGGTGGCGTTGGTGCTCGCGGCGAGGCTGCTGCGCCCCGACGAGCCCCGCGCCGAGCCGCCCGCGCTGGACGTCCCGGGCCTGCTGATGCTCTCGCCGGGCCTCGCCCTGCTGCTGTTCGGGCTGGCGCGGGGCGGTGAGCGGGGCGACTTCACCTCGTACGGCACACTCCTGCCGACCCTCGCGGGTGTCGCGCTCGTCGCCGCCTTCGTACGGCGTGCGCTGACCGCCCGGGACCCGCTGCTGGACCTCCGGCTGCTGGGCGACCGCACGTTCGCCGTCGGCATCGGCACGCTCGCGCTGTTCACGTGCGGCTACTTCGGGTCGATGCTGCTCTACCCCGTGTACTGGCAGCAGGTGCGGGACACGAGCGCGACGGTGACCGGTCTGCTGGGCGCGCCGGTCGGGCTCACCGTCGGCATCACCATGCAGATCGCCGCGCGCCGCATCGACAAGGTGTCGCCGCGACGGCTGATCGCGGCCGGGACGGTGGTCGGGGCGCTCGGCATGGCGCTGACCGCGCTCCAGATCGGCGAGGCCGACGTGCCCGCCTGGCGGCTCGTCGGCGCGGGGATGGTGATGGGCGTCGGCTCCGGCATGGTCCTGATGCCGACGATGACGACGGCGAGCCGTGACCTGCCGAAGGACCGCATGAACGCGGCGAGCACCGCGCTGAGCATCAACGCACAGGTGTGGGCGTCGGTCGGAACGGCCCTGATCTCCGTGGTGCTGGGCTCGACGGGCGCCGACCCCGCCGGCTTCCGGGTCGCGTACGCGGTGGCGGCGGGCCTGCTCGCCCTGGCGCTGCTGCCGGCGGCACTCCTACCCGGGCGAAGGAGCTGACGGAGCCGGCGGTTTCGCGGCTCCGGACCGCCGTATCGGCGTGAACAGCGCGACCACCGCGATCAGTACGCAGCACGCGCCGGCGACCAGGCCGACCGGTGCGGTGCCCCGTCGTTCGGCCGCCCAGGTCAGGACGGCCGCGCCGATCGGGGCCGCGGAGTACTGGAGGGTCCAGAACGCGGCGGTCACACGGCCCAGCAGCGGTTCAGGGGTCACTTCCTGACGCAGTGACATGGAGCAGGTGCCCGCGATGCCGCCGCAGGCGAGGAACGCCGCGCTCAGTGCCGCGACGACGGACACGTCCCGCGCCCAGCCCAGCCCGGCGAACGCGAGCCCGCACACCGCGACCGCTCCGGTCCAGGTCGGCCCGAAGCCGAGCCCGCGGCGGATCCGGGCCACCAGCAGGGCGCCGGTGATGGTGCCGAGGGCGCCGACGGCCATCACGGTGCCGACCGTGCCGTCGTCGTGGCCGAGGTCGTGCTTGACGTGGTAGATGACCAGGTCGGTCATGCCGAGGGTGAGGAAGCTGAACACGAACAGCAGGGCGGTCAGGGAGCGCAGCACGGGGTGGCCGTACAGGAAGGACACCCCGATCCGCAGGTCCTGCCACAGGCTGGCCTTCTCGGCCTTCTCGGCCGGGCCGCCGTCGTCACCGGCACGCGGGGCGAACCGTACGAACAGCATGCAGACGGCCGACACCCCGAAGCTGGCCGCGTCCACCCCCACCGCGGCGGCCGGGCCGGTCCACGCGGCGACCAGTCCCGCGCACAGCGGGCCGAGCACGCCCGCCGCGGCGGCGGTGGCGTTGAGCCGGCCGTTCGCCTCGGTGAGCTGCTCGGTGCCGACCAGGCCGCGGACGACGGTGACATAACCGACGGCGAACAGCATGCCGACGGCCTCGCACAGCGGCAGCACGCCGTACAGCAGCCAGATCTGCGGCCCGAACAGCCACACCAGCGGAATCACGCCGTACAGCACCATGCGCACCAGGTCGCAGGCGATGAGCAGCCGACGACGGTCGACCCGGTCCACCACGGCCCCGGCGAACACCGCCGCCACCACCGAGGCGGCCCCGCCGACCGCCGTGAGCAGGCCCATCCGGGCAAGGGAGCCGGTGGCCTGGAGGACCAGCAGGGGCAGGGCGATCAGGGCGAAGGAGTCGCCGAGGACGGAGAGGGTCTGCGCGGCCCAGAAGATGCCGAAGTTCCGTTGCCGCCAGAGGGGACGACCGTGGGAGGGCGGCGGGTCGGTACGTCGTGGGCGTGGAGTCGAGCTGCCCGGTTCCTCCTCGTCGCGCTGCGCCTCGTACGCCAAGCGGCCCCTCCCCCTCGTCCTGGACCCGGCAACCTTACGGCTGCCCCGCGGCGGTCCGCAGACGAATAAACCGCACGCGCAGCCTTCGCCTCCCAGGAGCAGCCGCTCAGCGGAAGGCTGCGGCGTTCTCCACGGCCCACTGCTCAAACGTTCGGGCCGGGGCGCCCGTGACCTGCGTGACCGTGTCGTGCACCTTCAGCAGTTCGTCGTTGACGTCGCCGCCCATCAGGTCGAGTACCGCGGCGGCGGTCTCGTCGCCCATGAATGAGGCCATCTGCTGGTGGGCCTCCTCGCGGGTGAGCTCGATGAGGGAGATCTCGCGCCCCAGGGCCGCGGCGATGGCGGCGACCTGGCGGCGGACCGTGACGCTGTCCGGTCCCGTGAGGGCGTACGTCCGCCCCTGGTGCCCCGGCTCGGTCAGGGCCGCGCGGGCCACCGCCGCGATGTCCGCGGGGTGGACGGCGGGGAGCCCGATGTCCGCGTACGGCGCCCGGACCACGCCGTGTTCACGGATCGACGGCACCCACCAGAGGGTGTTGGAGGCGAACTGCGTCGGGCGGAGGATCGTCCAGGTCATGCCGCTGTCCTGGAGCGACCGCTCGACGGCCAGGTTCCGGCGTGCGGCGGGCAGATGCGGATGGGTCCCGCCCGTGATCGACGACACGAACACCACGTGCTCCACACCTGCCTCGCGGGCGGCGGCGATGACGTCGGTCTCCGTACCCATGCCCGACAGTAGGAGGAGCGACCGTACGCCCGTCAGCGCGGACTTCAGTGAGTCCGCGCGCGCGAGATCTCCCTCGACGGCCTCGATCCCCGTGGGGAACGAGGCCCGTCCCGCGTCCCGGGTCAGGCCCCGCACGGGGCCGACGCCCTGCGCGTGCAGTTGCCGCAGCAGAGCGCTGCCGATGTTTCCGGTCGCGCCGGTCACCAGGATCATCGTCGTCTCTTCCTGTTCTGAGCCGTGATCGAGTGACTGGCACGCTACGACCTCAACTCGACTTCAGGTCAAGGTCGTTCAGGGATACGGTGCCTCTCGGTCGTGGTGTTGGCGAGCACTGTCCGGCGCCTCCCTCCCCGCGTCAGTGGTCCGCGCAGCACGGTGTCGGGGCCGGGACCTCGAAGGGGACCAGCGTGCCGCCCACGGCGGGCATGGCGGTGAGGACCAGTTCGCCCTGTTGCCACTGGGGGCGCACGTGATCCCACGTCACCATGCGGGCGTCAGGGGCAGGTTGGCCAGGGACACCCAGCACGGTCACGCGGTCGATCGCGGACACCGTGAGCAGGTCCGCGATCGTCAGCGTGCCGGTGAGGGAGGAGACCCCCGGGTAGATCACCGCGCGGCCCACGGCGTCCGGGACGCCGGGCGACACGTCGTACTCCCCGGCCGCGAGCCGCTCCCGGGCGGAGCGCAGGAGCGGCTCGGACGGGAAGGTGAACGACAGGGCGACCCGCGGCCGGTCCCCGCGCACCAGGTGCGTGCAGCCGAACACGCCCTCGGCGAGGGCTAGTTCGGCCGCCAGTGTGTGGACCAGGTGGTCGGCGGCGCGGAGGTCCCTGACCCCCGCGTCCACGGTGAAGGCGTACGACGTCACGACGGCAGGACCCACACGGGGTTGGAGTAGAACCACAGGTCGGCCCACGGGTCGGCGTCTGAGACGACGTCGATGGCGGGGCCCGCCGGGTCGACGGCCGCGCCCATCGCGCCGACGGCGGACCGGTTGCCGTCGCTGCCGCGCAGGCGGACGTACAGCGGCCGGTCCACGCGGCCGAGTTGGTAGGTGAGGCGGACCGTGCCGCTGGCCTTGTCCACCTCGTACGACCGCACGACCTTGGCCGTCGGCGCGGTGAAGGTGTCCTTGTCGGAGACCGGGCCGGTGACGTCGCCCTGGATGACGTCCACGCGGGCCAACTTCGGTACGAAGCCCGCCCAGTTGGGGCCGCCGGCGAGGGCGATGTCCACCGTGAGCGTGACCGCGGCACCCTTCTTCACATGCAGCGCGCCGCCGAGCGTGGCCCACCGGCCACCGCCCGACACCCGGGCGTCGAGACCGCCGAGCAGCTGGCCGTGGTCGACCCAGACGCGGCCGGCGCGGATGCCGTCCATGACGGCGGCGTAGGAGAAGCCGTCGGCGCCGACGTGGGTGCGGCTGTACTGGCCGGGCCAGTAGTCGCCCTGGGTGATGTCGATCCTGCCGCCGTAGACCGGGTCCTCGTACCTGCCGTTGGCGTTGAAGTCGCCGCCCGGGCCGCGCACGGCGGTGTCGGCGTACACCTGGTGGGAGTCGGAGTTGGCGGTGATCCACCAGGGCTTGCCCTCGGCGAGGAGGCTGTCCCACAGGCCGCCGACGGTGGCGGTCATCCAGTCGAAGCCGCCCCAGGTGCGGTAGCTCTCCAAGGGGTAGCCGGCGAAGGAGTTGGCGCTGGGGTTGTTGTCGTAGATGCCGCGGGCGCGGGCCATGCCGAGCGGGGCAGGGAGGCCGGCGGCCTGGTGGCCGGGGGCGCCCTCGAAGCCGACGGCGATCTGCCGGCTCGGGTCGGTCGCGTCGCGCCAGGCGCGGATCTCGTGCGGGGAGTCGACACCGCGCCGCGCCGGGTGGTTGGCGAGCATCAGCGCGTCCTTGATCTTGCGGCGCTGGACCTGCTCACCGAGGAAGGCGAGGCCCGCGACGGCGAGGGCCTCGTTGGCGGGCGTGGAGTCGGAGGCGCCCTTCACGCTGCCGTCGTAGTCGGTCTCGAACTGCTTGAGGACGGAGACCTCGTTCTTGCCGGGGTGCACGAAGACCGTGCCGTGCTCGGCGCCCGGGATGTTCCACTCCAGGCCCTGGAAGACGAGGGTGTCCTCGTACGCGGACCGGGCCTGCTTGATGTCCGGGTTGACCTTCTCCACACCGATCTTGGCGTGCGTGGTGCTGCCGTGGTCGGTGATGACCAGCCAGTCCATGCCGTGCTTGGCGCCCTGGCGGACCTGGTCGACGACGCGGTACTTGCCGTCACTGCTGTACTGGGTGTGGATGTGGTGGTCGCCGGCCAGCCAGAGGAAGCCGTTCGTACGGCGGCTGCTGCTGGTGGCGGTGACGGCGGCGGCAGGCGTTGCCTGGCCGAGGACGCTGCCGGCGGTCAGGCCCCCGCCGAGGAGGCCGGCGCGGCGGAGCAGGGAGCGGCGCGACTGCTGCTCGGGGGTCAGGGCCTCGTCGGGCACGGCGGTGTCGAAGGCGGCGGGCAGGGCCGACGCCGCCTCGTGGTCATGGCTGTGCCCGTGTCCGTGCTCATGGTCATGTCCGTGGTGGTGATGCCCGTGCCCCATGCGGTGCCTCCTGGATCTGCTGCCTTCGCGGCACCACTGCGCCGCGTGTGGAGGATCGAGGCGAAACATGAACCGTCCATGACCAGGAGGTGAGCGGCGGCCGACCCGGGCACGGCAGGTCACCTCGTCTCTCACTGTTTCCCCAACTGTCCTTGCCGGTCACACTGGTTGACGGTGAACCTGAGCAGCGTTCATCTTCAGTCCCCCTCAAGTCCCCCGCCCTCCGACCGGAGAGACACCCCCACCATGAGACGACTCATCGGCACCCTCGCGGCCGCCGCCCTGACCGTGACCGGCCTCGCCACCACCGGCGCGACACCCGCGGCAGCGGCCGCCTCGGGCACGTTCAACGTCCTGACCTACAACGTCGCGGGCCTCCCCGAGGGCCTCAGTTCGGGCAACCCGGAGACGAACACCCCGCTGATCTCCCCGCGCCTGGCGGCGTACGACCTCGTGAACGTCCAGGAGGACTTCAACTACCACGCGGCCCTGTACGCGGGCGACAACCACCCGTACCGCACCGCGACCAGCGGCGGTGTGCCCTTCGGTGACGGCCTCAACACGCTCTCGGACCACCCCTTCGAGGACTTCGAGCGGGTGAAGTGGAACGCCTGCACCGGCACCAACTGCCTGACACCCAAGGGTTTTTCACTGGCCCGGGTGCGGCTCGCCGAGGGCGTCTTCGTGGACCTGTACAACGTCCACACGAACGCCGACGCGACGGATGACGCACTGGCGGCGCGCCGCGCCAACGTGGAGCAACTGTCGGACTTCATCCAGGCGAACTCGTCCGGCAACGCGGTGCTCGTGATGGGTGACACCAACACGCGGTACACGCGCACGGGCGACAACATCCGCACGCTGGTCGAGGAGAACGGCCTGACGGACCCGTGGGTCAAGCTCGTGAAGGGCGGTACGGCTCCGGCCCAGGGCGCCGACGCGCTGGTGTGCCCGACGACGGCCCCGACCAATGACTGCGAGGTGGTGGACAAGGTCCTCTACCGCGGCAGCAAGCTGCTGTCCCTGAACGCCACCCGCTACAACAACGAGTGGGCGTCCTTCCTGGACTCCGCCGGCGGAAACCTCTCCGACCACTTCCCGCACACGGTCGACTTCTCCTACACCCTCAACTCCTCCCTGAAGGCGAGCGACTTCTTCGGCGGCCCGCACGGCACGGCCTTCAGCGACGCGGACGGCCTGCCCGCGACCCCGTCCCCGCGCACGCTGACGCTGCGCGGCGGCTCCCGCCTGGACGCGGTGTCCCTCACCCACGACGGCGGTACGACCCTCTCCCATGGCGGCACGGGCGGCACGGCCACGTCCCTGACGCTCGCGTCGGGCGAGCACCTCACCTCCGTGAAGCTGACGCAGGGTCAGAAGGACGGCCGCACACGGCTCTTCTCGGCGGCGTTCACCACGGACAAGGGCCGCACCCTCTCCTCCGGTACGGCCACCACGAACACGAAGACCTTCACGGCCCCGTCGGGCTGGCAGATCGTCGGCTTCACGGGGCGGGCAGGCACCGAGGTCGACAAGTTGGGGGTGCTGTACGCGCCGATCGGCTGAGGCAGGCGACGACAGCCTGACTTCTCGCAAGCGCCCAGCAACGGCTTACTGAGCGCGTGCGCGGAGCGAGACGGAGTAGGGGAGTCGGACCTCCGCCCAGACCGCCGTGCGGGTGGAAGCCGGCTGGACGTCCACTCCCCAGTCCTCGGCCAGCGCGGCGACCAGCACGAGTCCGCGCCCGCCGTTCTCCGATGGTTCCTTCAGTACGGGGAGCCGGTCGGCGCGCGCATCGGAGACCTCCACCCGCAGAACGTCTCCGCGCATCACCAGCCGTACGCGGAAGTCCCGCCCCCGCACCCGCCCGTGCCGCACGGCGTTCGCGGCCAGCTCGGCGACGACGAGCGTCACGGTCTCGTTGGCATCACCGCCGTGGGCGTAGCCCCACACGTCCATCCGGTTGGCGACGAGTCTGCGGGCCAGTCGAGCGCCACGCGGGGTGGAACTGAAGAGCTGGGTGAACGTACGTAGGTGACGGGTGGTTGGTCCCGGGTCTCTGTGTGCATGCCCCAACCGTCCCGGCAAGCACGGCAGTCGACCAGGCACGAAACTCGTACGCCGCGGGTTGTACGAGTTACGGAGTGGACAGTAGCTGTAACAGTCCGTGACCATAGGTGACTTGGCGGGGTTCGCACCACGGAACTCGGGGGTCACCCTTCATGACCGACAGCACCATCAGCATCGCGGACGCTTCGAACGAGCCCGAACCGTCCGACAGCCTGAAGGCGTTCGGGGCGGCGCACAAGGCCTTCCGCAAACGGGCGGGCTACACGCAGGAGGAGTACGCACCACTGGTCCGCTACCAGCCGTCGACGATCGCCTCGATCGAACAGGGCCGCCGGTTTCCCCGACGCGCCTTCGTCGAGCGGGCGGAGGAGATCCTGGACGCGTTCGGCGTCCTGAAGGAGGTGTACAGGGCCGCCACGCGGGAGCAGGGGCTGGCGTCGTGGTTCCGGCAGTGGGCGGAGCTGGAGGAGGTGGCGATCAGTCTGTACACGTACGAGAACCGGTTTGTGCCGGGGCTTTTGCAGACGGAGGGATATGCACGCACGCTGTTTCGCGAGCGGGTGCCGGTGCTCACGGATTCCGAGGTGGAAGCCAAGGTCACCGCCCGTCTGGAGCGTCAGTCACTGCTCGGCGAGCGACCCAACACGGCGTTCAGTTTCATCATCGAGGAACACGTCCTGCGGCGGCCGACAGGCGGGGCGGATGTCATGGGTGAGCAGATTGGACACATCCTGGAGGCCACAGAGTCGCGGAACGTAGAGTTCCAGGTGATGCCGATGTCACGCGGCTACCACCCCGGCCTGAACGGCCCCATGCGACTGCTGGAAACGCCGGAGAACGAGTGGTTCGCCTACCTGGAGGGGCAAGAGAGCAGCCAGCTCATCGTCACCCCGAAAACGATCAGTGTGCTCCACATGCGCTATGCGAAACTGCGCTCACAGGCTCTCACCCCGGAAGACTCCCGGAGCCTGCTGGAGCGGATGCGAGGAGCGTAATGAGCACCACGGAACTGGCCTGGTTCAAGAGCAGCTACAGCGGCGACGACTCCGGCGACTGCGTCGAAGTGGCCCTGGCCTGGCGCAAGTCGACGTACAGCGGCGACAGCTCTGGCGACTGCGTGGAGGTCGCCACCTGCCCCACCACCATCCACATCCGCGACTCCAAGAACACCACCGGCCCTCAACTCACCCTCTCCCCCACCATCTGGACGGAGTTCGTGGAGTTCGCCGCACGTGGGTGACGAAGCCTGAATGAGCCTTCGCCACCTTCGAACGTGCTGGTCGGAGAAGCTGGTGTGACGCTCCATGGGCGTGCTCGTGCAGGTTGCGGGCGGGAGTCTGCGGTCTTGATCGTCCAACGGAGCGGGCCGGCGGCGCGAGGCGCGGAACTGGACGAGCTGGAAGACCACTCGCGGCGGACGAGGCGGTGAACGCGGCCGACACGGTGCTGTTTACGGTGTCGAGCCAACTCGGGGTTGCTTGGTGTGTGACGCAGTTGACCGCGGTGAAGCCGCTCATGACTGAGGCCGACGTGAAGGCACCAGCCGCATGATGACGCGCTAGGGTTGTGCAGCTCATGGGACATCTGTCCACAGATGTCGCTGGGTTACTGAGTCACCGTGTTGAGACGTCAGCGGAGTTGTCCAAACCAGGCCACGTGGCTGCACGCTGAACCGCCTGGGGGGAACTCACCATGCCCGAAGCTCCGACTGACGCTGCCAACGCCGGCGCCGACGCCGACCGGGAGATTGTCGAGCAGGAGCGGGCCGAAATTCGGGAGTTCATCAAGGGGCTGAGCGCGGACGACATCAAGTCGGGCGGCTGGTTCACCAAGCTCAGCGCTGAGGCCCTGAGCTCCTACACCGACAAGGTCGACTGGCAGTACTTCCAGGAACGGAACGAGGGCGTACCCGCGGACGCCATCGTCGACCAGCGGATCAAGATGGCGGCTCGGTACGCCGCACTCGAAGGCGGGCTCTCTGCCGGGGCCTACACGGCGGCCGTCGCCGCCACCATCGGAAACCTTGGTGGTGCCTCGGCGGCGACTGTCCCGGCCGCCGTCGCGACCATGATGGTCGATGTCGCGTTCATCACCCGGCTCCAGCTCCGCCTGGCCTACGACATCTCAGTCCTCTATCGGGTCCCGCTCCACCTGTCCGACCCCGATGACATGTGGAAGCTCATTCGAGTGGCCTTCACGATCAAAAGCGGGGAAGTGGTCCGTCAAGGCGTGGTCAAGGCGGTACCGGCCATAGTACGGCCGGTGATCAAGCGCTACTACTCCAAAGCGGTACTGACCGCCGCGAAGGGGCTCCCCTTCGTCGGGAAGTTCCTCCTGCAGCGCAACGTCATCAAAATCGGTATCCCCGTGGTCGGCGTTCCCCTTGCGGTGGTGCTGAACCGCTATACGACGCTGCTCGCCGGGCGGCACGCGCAAGCCGTCTTCCGGAACGAGGCGCGGGTGATCGAACTCGCCGAAGGCCTGAGCAAGCGGAGCCAGCACCCGCAGTTGATGTTGTGGGTCGCGTGGCTCGTCATCATGGCGGACCACAAGATCGCCGACGATGAGTCGCTGCTGATGCGGCACCTGGTGAGGCTGGTCCGGGATCAGCATCAGGTGGTCGATGAACAGCTCGCTCACCTTGTTGATATAGACCCTGCCGAGGTGTGGGAGCGCATAGACGCCGAGCCGGGGGATCTGAGCGACATCCTCGACGTGGCTGACCGGGTGGCCACGGTGGACGGTGCCGTCAACGCGAGCGAGAAAGTCGTCATATCCGAGCTTCGAGATCGCTGCCGCCGAGTCTGACGCCGTCATGCGCCACCTCCCACAACGGCGAAGATCTGACGCGTGAGTTGTGTCCTGCTGGCAGTCTCGCGGCTTGATTCGGAGGTTCCGCGCATGTGCACACCGAGCAGATAGGCCGTCAGGCGGCCGTTTACGGCTTCCCAGCACCCAAGGCGGCTAACCTGGATATCCTAGGAAACCGACCCCGAGGTGCCCATGCCCCGAGCCGGCCTCACCCCCGACCGCATCACCGCGGCCGCCGCCGACCTCGCCGACGAGTCCGGGTTCGACAACGTGACCCTCTCCGCCCTGGCCCGGCACTTCGGGGTCAAGGACGCGAGCCTGTACTCGCACGTCAAGAACCTCCAGGACCTGCGCACCCGCGTGGCGTTCCTCGCCGGTGGGGAACTGATCGACCGGATCGCCGCCGCCGTGATGGGACGGTCTGGCAAGGATGCGCTGGCCGCGTTCGCCGGGGCCTATCGGGAGTACGCGCTCCAGCACCCCGGCCGGTACGCCGCCACGCAGATCCATATCGACCCGGCCCTCGTCGCCGACTCCCCCGCCCTGGTCCGCACCGCCAAGGTCACGTACGGCATGCTCCGCGCCTACGGCCTCGACGAACCCGATCTCACCGACGCCGTACGGCTGTTGCGGGCCACCTTCCACGGCTACTGCGCCCTGGAGTCCGTCGGCGCCTTCAGTCACTCGCGCGCCGTACAGACCTCGTGGGACAAGGCGATCGAAGCCCTGCACGTCACGCTCGAACACTGGCCGCGCGAGGAGAAGAGCCGGGGCTGAGGAACTGCTCCACTGCGATGCCTGTAGATCGCCGCCCGTGAAGCCCGCGCCCTGTCCCTGAGATTCGCACCGGGCCCGTATGGATCCTCTGCGGACCGCCGACACCTCCGGTGTGCTGCTCGTCGACGCCCGCGAATACCTCAAGGCCGCACCGGGGGTGTACGAGAGGGTCCGCGCCGGCCAGCCCGGGGCGCTGCGCCGCGACGAGCCATGGTGGCAGGAAGCCACCGGGCACCGCACAGCGCCCCCGGACCGCCGGTCCGAGCCCTTCTTCGCCCTGCACTTCGATCCGGACTCGGGCGAGGCGGACGGCCTGCTCTGTTTCCACGCCGAGGAGACGTGGGGCGCCATGCTGCCCCAGTCGCCGTTGTGGATACGCGATCTGATCGCCGTGTCCCCGCGGGCGGAGGCGGCACTGCTGCGCTACGCCGTGACGGTCGACTGGGTGACCACGGTCCACCTGCCCTATCGCTCCCCCGACACACTGCTCCCGCCGTGGCTGGGCGACCCACGGGCGGCGCGGTGAGCGCACTGAGCGACTACATGTGGCTGCGCGTCCTCGACACACCCCGCACGCTGTCCGCCCGCACCTACGGCATCGAGGCGACTTTGGTGCTGGAGGTGGCCGACGCGGCCGGGTACGCGGCAGGCACCTGGCTGTTGGAGGGCGCACGGGACGGCGCCTCCTGCACGCGGACCACGCGTACTCCGGATCTCAGAATCGACGTACGGGACCTGAGCGCCCTGTATCTGGGGGACGACTCGGCCACGCGTCTGTCGGTGCTCGGCGGCACCGAGGAGCTGCGGCCCGGTGCGCTCGCGCGGGCGGACGCGATGTTCCGCACCGGACGCCGCCCGTGGTCGCCGCGCGCCGTACTGGGAGCGCGCTACCAGGCGGGAGCTCCGTGACGACACTCAGGCTATTGGACTGGTCGATTCAAAACATGCTACGTTCAACTCATGGCCCGACCGAGGATGTTCAACGAGGAGCAGGCCCTGGACGCGGCGATGCACACGTTCTGGGAGAAAGGCTACGAGGCCACTTCCACCCAGGACCTGTGCGAAGCCACCGGGCTGGGGCGCAGCAGCATCTACAACACGTTCAAGAGCAAGCACGACCTGTTCGAGCGTGCACTGGCCCACTACATCGACACCATGACCACCACCCAGCTGGCCGTCCTGCAGGACACTCGGCACAGTGCCGCCGACCGCATCCGCGCGCTGTTCGCCCTGGTCGTGGACGGCGAGACCGAGCATCGGGCCGGCGGCCGCAGCCTGGGCTGCCTGACCGTGAACACCACGGTCGAACTGGCCGCTCGCGACAGCCGGGCGGCGGAAATGCTGGAGCGCGACACAGCCCGCAGACTCGGGGTGTTGCGCGCGGTGATCGAGGAGGGTCGCCGGGACGGCACCATCACCTCCCGGCGGGACGCCGGAGCGCTGGCCCGCTTCATCAACGCGGCGATCGGCGGCATGCGCATCTCGAGCCAGGGCGGCGCCGACCGGACCGCACTGGAGTCGATCGCCGAAGTCACCCTCGACGCACTGACCCACTGACCCCACCGACCCACTGACCCACGCTCCGGCACCGGGCGAAGCCTGCCCATGTCGTCGTTTTGAACTGACCGATCCATAACTCTCACCGCCGCGTCACCGGCCCCCACGCCGGTCGGCGTCGACCCCCTAAGGAGACTCAACCGTGCCTCGTGCCGTATACGTCCTGGCACTCGGCATCTTTGCCATGGTGACCAGCGAGTTCGTGGTCGCCGGACTGATGCCGCAGATGGCCGACGGCCTGAATGCCACCATCCCGCAGATCGGATACCTCATCACCGCGTTCGCGGTGGCCATGGCGGCGGGTGGGCCGTTCCTCACCGTGGCGCTCATGAAGCTCCCGCCGCGGACGGCACTCATGGTGCTGTTCGTCATCTTCCTGGCGGGCAATGCCCTGGCCGCCACCGCGACCGGCTACTCCACGATGATGGCCGCGCGGATCATCACCGGCATCGCCTCCCAGGCCTTCTTCGGTGTGGGCATCTCGATGTGCGCCCAGATCACCCGCCCCGAGATCCGCGGCCGGGCGATCGCGGTCGCGATGAACGGCCTGATGCTCGGCACCCTGCTCGGACTGCCCATCTCCACCCTGGTCGGCGAGCACTTCGGCTGGCGCGCCGCGTTCTGGGCCATCGCCGTCATCACCGTGATCGCCGCCGTGGCCACCTGGTTCGGCGTGCCCCGCATCGAACGCGCCGAAGGCGGCGGCGGCTTCCGCCAGGAGATCGGCGTCTTCAAGAAGCCCAAGCTGTGGCTCGTGCTGTCCACCAGCACGCTCATCATCGGCGCCACCTTCTCCGCCTTCAGCTACTTCAACCCCATCCTCACCGACCTCGTCGGCTTCTCCACCGGCACCGTCCCCCTCCTGCTGATCGCCTACGGCGCCGCCACCGTCATCGGCAACAACATCGTCGGCCGCTTCGCCGACCGCCACACCGTCCCTGTCCTTGCCATCGGCCTCGTCCTCAACACCGTGTTCCTGACCGGCTTCGCCCTGCTCGCCGACCTGCCCGTACCGGCCGTCATCTGCATGATGGGCATCGGCCTGGTCGGCGTCACCATGAACCCGGCCATGGCAACACGCGTCCAGCGAACCGGGAACGCCGGCCCGCTGGTCAACACCGTCCACTCCTCCTTCATCACCCTCGGCATCATCCTCGGCTCCTCCATCGGCGCCGTCGCGATCGACACCTGGGGTCTGCGCGCCCCGCTGTGGCTGGGCGCGGTCATGGCCCTGGCCGGTCTGGCCACCGTCCTGCCCGACCTCGTCCGCCGCTCCACGCCGGCGGCCGTCCCGGAACCGGCGGAAGCCGCCGCCCTGGCCGGCGACAGCACGCCCGCCAAGCAGACCGAGCAGGTCTGAGCACACACGAAACGGGCGGCCGGGGAGCAGCAACGGCTCCTCGGTGCGGTGGTGGAGCTCGGCGAAGGCGGTCACGTCCGCCACGGTAGGGGCGGTTCGGTTCGGTGCCGGCCGAAGTGTCTCGTCCCTCAGACACGCAGACCCACGGCAACCTTTGATCGCCCGGCGGCAACCCCCGCACATGACATCTGCAAGACGCCCCGTCGGCCACCGCCGAGTCCGCGCCGCCCGCAAGCCCGTCCTCGCCGGACTCGTCGCCGCCGGTGCCTTCGTCGGCGCCTGGTACGCCGTGGCCGGTGCCGCCACGACCGGCACGACCGCCGCGCCGACGCTCGCTGTGACCACCACGAGCGTGAGCCTGTCGGCCAAGTTCCCCTATCTGTCCCCCGGTTACAACAACACCCGCGAGTGGACGCGGACGGCGACCGCGGCCGCTCCGAACGGCACCCTGCGCGTCGCCTGGCCCGCCTCGGACGGCATCCACGTCACCCCGCTGACGGCCGCCGGGAAGCGCTCGGGCGCCGACACCGTGGTGAAGGGGGCCAAGGAGGTCGGCGGCCTGGTCGCGCACAACGACGGCTTCGCGCTTCTCACCAGGGTCGCCGACACCAACAAGTGGAAGGAGACGGCGGCGGCGATCGTCCGCTACACGGGCGCCAAGAAGACCTGGAGCACCAAGCTCACCTCCACCGCCACCCACGACACCGCTCCGCTCCTCGACGGCCAGCTCACCTGGAACGGCGCCAAGTACGGCGCGTACTTCGTCGTGCATGGCGCGGGCGGCTTCGCCGACGGGCACTTCGGCGACAAGCTGTCCTATGTCAGCGCCAAGGGCGCGAAGCTCAGCGGTGGTTGGAGCTGGGGTTGCAGCCACAACGAGGGCATCGCCCTGCACCCGGAGAAGACCGGCGCCTTCACCTCCCTCTGCTTCGACGACTGGCGTTCGGGGCTGTTCGTCTCGACCGGGATCGGCGCCCCGGACAACGCCCCGGTCGTGCAGCGCGAGCAGTGCTGGGCCGGCTACTGCGGCGGCACGTTCGCGGGCCGCACCGGCGACCTCGTGAAATCGTCCACCGGCCGTTACGCCACCGCCTTCGCCTCGCGCGGCGCCGCCTCCGCCGCGAAGAACCCGGACGACGCGAGCGGCCGCGGCTGGACGGTCAAGCCGAAGACCGCCACCCACCAGGTGACCGTCGCCTTCCTGAAGAACCGCACCACCCCGGCAGGCAAGGCGATCCGCCTGACCAACACGCCGGGCACCGAACACGTCAACGTGCGCCTCGCCCCGTACGGCAAGGACCGGCTTCTCCTGTCCTGGGAGTCGCTGAAGAACGCCAAGTGCAAGGACGGCACCTGCACCGGCACCTTCACAGGCACGCACCTTCGGCTCATCGACTGGAACGGGAAGTTCCAGAGTGCGGACAAGGTGGTCGGTGCGCGGTTGACCGGTGACCTGGCGGTGCAGAAGGACGGCACGCTGACCTGGGCGTACGCACCTGTCACGCCGAGCTACGCGAGCGCGCTCACCGGAGCCTCCCCGACCTCGACGACCCTGCGCATCGCGCGTCTCAAGCCGTGAACCGCGGCTGACGCATCCGCTCGGGTCATCCTGCCCGAGGGGGCTCCCCTGCACTCACGTGCACACCCGAGTCCCACCGCAGCCGCACCTCGGGCCCTTCGCTCCAGCGCACCGTCAACTCCCGCCCCCCGTCCGCCCGCACGCTCACCGTCTCCGCCAGGGGCACCGGCTCCGCCTCGGCGGTGAGACGTGCGAGCGCGACAAAGAGCGTGTCGCCGTCACCGGTGACCCCCGCGAGTTCGTCGTCAAGGCCGACCACAGGCGCCAGCTCCGCCCGTACACCGTCCGCCGCCGCCCACCCGGTGACCCGTACCGCCGTACCCGGCTCAGCACCCGCCACCACATGAGCCCGCACTTCAACCGCCCCCCGCGCCAGCACCACGCTCGTCACCCGCGCACCCCCGCCCGCCGTGTGCCGCGACGCCACCCATCCGTCCCCGCCACCCAGCGGCTCGATCCCGGTGCGGCTCGGATCGTCGCCGACGATCACGCTGTTGTCGTACGACGGTGAAGGCGTCGTCGCCGTCGAGTAGGCGAGGCGTGTGTAGTACGGGTCGTAGCGGATGTCCTCGCTGCCGTGGTTGTGGAGGCGGACGAGCCCATCCGAACTGGTCGACTGGAGCAGCCAGTTGGGGGCGGCGATCGGCGTCACCGCGTCCGCCCGCTCGGCCGGGCCCGGTTCCTCCGGGGCCGTCCACACCTCGTGGTCCGGCGGAAGCAGCAGGCCGAGGAAGCCCTTGCTCGCCCAGTACGGGGAGGCCGGGCCCGAATAGCCTTGCAGGACAGCGGAGTCGGGTCCGTGCCAGCCGAGGGTCAGGAGGCCGCGTGAGTCGACCGCGCCCCGGTCCAGGAAGTACTTCAGCGCTCCGGAGGCCAGCCGTCGCGTCTCCCCAGGCGCCAGCGGCGTACGTCCTGTCATCGCGCCCAGCCACAGGGGCGCGGTCGTCGCGAAGCGGTACGTCAGGGAGCGGCCCTGGTGCATCGGGGCGCCGTCGCTGCCGAACAGGCGGGCGTAGTCGGCCAGATGGCGTTCCAGGCGGCCGCCGTAGAGATCCAGGAGCCGCTCGTCGTCCGCGAGCCAGGCGTGCAGCACCGGGTAGAGGTGCATGGCCCAGCCGTTGTAGTAGTCGAACTTGCGGCCGTCGCCGTCGGTGTACCAGCCGTCGCGGACGTACCACTGCTCGATGCGTTCCAGGCCGTTGTCGATCGCCTTGCGGGACGCGTCGGCCTCATAGCCGATCTCCTGGAGGAACCCGCCGACCGTGACCGGGAACAACTCCCAGTTGCAGGGCCAGGCCTCGGCGGTGAGCGCGTCGCCGAGCCAGGCCGCCGCCCGTTGCCGTACGTCCTCGTCCAGCCGGTCCCACAGCAGCGGCCGGGTGAGCCTGAGCGCGAGGGCGATCGAGGCGGCCTCGACGAGTGGCTGGCTGCGGTCCTCGATGCGGGGCCAGACGCCCGCGACGCCGGCGGCGAGTCCGTCCGCGTAGCGTTCGAGGGCGGTCTCGTCGCGGCGGAAGGCCGCCAACAGCAGCGTACGGGCGTAGCCCTCCAGGCCGTCGGAGAGGCGGCCGGACCAGCTCTCGCGGTCCCCGGGGAAGTGGTAGAGGGCGCGGTCCTCGGTGGCGTACGGCTCGACGGCCGCGAGCAGGGCGTCGGCGGCGGCCTCCCAGTGGGCGCGGGTGCAGCCGGTGAGCGGGCTGAGGGTGCGGTCGTCGGGAGGCAGCTGCATGGGTCTCTTTCGGTACGGGGCGTGCTTGCTCGACACTCCGGGTCGGCCGAAGCCTGGGGCGCCCCGGTTCCGGTCGGAGCGCCCCAGACATCTATCCCACCCGCACCAGGCCTTCCGGCACCAGGTGCTGGGCGACGAGTTCGTCGCGAACCAAGCCTGCGTACACGGTCGCGCCGTGTGCGGAGGTGTGGGTGTTGTCCCGTTTCTCGTTGTAGAGATACAGCGCCTTGGAGCCCTCGACTCCCAGCGCCTCCACGACCGCCTTCGTCTTCGCCGTCAGGTCGATCAGCGGCACGTCCTCGGCGGCGGCGACCGAGCGCACGACCTCAGGATGGTTCACGCCGAGGCCGTTGACCAGTAGCGCGGTCCCGTTGTTCAGGGTGCCGTCGGAGTTGAACCAGCGGCGCACGATCGGGGTGACGAGGACGGGGCTGCCGCCCTTCTCCCGCACGCCCGCCACCAGCGCCTCCAGGTTCGCCCGGTAGGTCGCCTCGTCCGTGGTCTTGTCGTTGTGGGCGAGCTGGACGAGGACCAGGTCACCGCGGCGGATCTGCGGTTGCACGGTGGCCCACAACTGGGGGTTCCCCAGATACGTCACCGTACTCTCGCCGGAGTCCGCGTAGTTGGCGACGGAGACGCCCTTGCGGAGGTACTGGGGCAGCTGCTGGCCCCAGCCGGAGTACGGGTCGCCGGGCTGGTCGCAGACCGTGGAGTCGCCGACGAGGAAGATCTGGCGTGAGTGCCGGGCGGGGGTGACCTTGATGTCGGCCAGCGCGGGAGCCGCGCCGCCGAGGACGAGGTCGAGGCCTGGGGTGCCCTCGGGGCCGGTCGGTTCGCCCTCGGGGGTGCGGACGTTCACGGTGAAGCTGCGGGCGACGCGCTCGCCGGCCGCGGCGGCGGTCTCGGGGAGCAGGGAGCGCCGGGTCTCGCCGGCGATGCTCGTGCTCGACCCGGTGTCCGCGCCGAGGAGGACCCGTACGTCGTACGTGCCGGGCGCGAGGTCGAAGTGGCAGGCGGTGGTGGTGCAGTTCTCGAGGCCGAGGGGGCGCTGACCGTCGTACGCCTGGGCGGGTACGGCGGTCAGGCCGGCGCTCACGGTGAGCGCCGCCAGCACGGCGAGGTTGAAACGTCTCATACGGCTCCTCCGGGGGTCCCGCGACAGGGCGACAAGGCCTGGCCGCTGGACCGTACCGCTCCCGGCAAGCGCTTTCTAGTCCTCGGATCGATTTCACACAATCGCCAACTCGGGAGCCGTGAAAGCCCTTTCGCGAAATCGATTCAACTGTCACTCTCCAAAGCACCCGCATCACCCCCACATGTCTCGAAGGAGGCACCCCCATGTCCGAATCCACCGTGAACAGACCGGTCGGACGCCGCACCTTCGTCCTCGGCACCGCTGCTGCCGCAGGCACGGCCGCCCTCGCCGGGCCGCTCGCTCAGTCCGCGTCCGCCGCGACCTTCGGCTACACCGACGACGGCTCGAACTACGTCGTCGACACCGGCGCCAACCTGGTCTTCAAGGTCAGCAAGACCAACGGCGACCTGACCTCGCTGGTCTACCGGGGCACGCAGTACCAGGGCTACGGCGGCAAGAACTCGCACATCGAGTCCGGCCTCGGCACCTCCACCGTGAGCATCAAGCAGTCCGGCACGACGATCCTGATCTCGGTCACGTACGGCACGCTGAAGCACTACTACGCGGCCCGCAGCGGCGAGAACAACGTCTACCTGTGGACCAACAAGGCCGACACCTCGGTCAGCGCGACCCGCTACATCCTGCGCGTCAACGCGGGCAAGTTCCTCAACGACGAGTCCGACTCCTACACCTACGCGCCCACCGTCGTCGAGGCCCAGGACGTCTTCGCGAAGTCCGACGGCCAGACCCGCTCGAAGCACTACACGCAGTCCCGGGTCATCGACTACAACTACGTCGGCTGGACCACCGGCAGCGTCGGCCTGTACATCGTGCGCTCCAACCACGAGAAGGCCTCCGGCGGCCCCTTCTACCGCTCCCTCCTGCGCCACCAGGGCGACGGCGGCGGCCTCTACGAGATCCTGTACTACGGCATGAACCAGACGGAGGCCCAGCGCTTCGGCCTCCAGGGCCCCTACGTCATCGCCTTCACGGACGGCGGCGCCCCCTCCTCCTCTCTGTACCCGGGCACCCTCACCACCTCGTGGGCGGACTCGCTCGGCATCTCCGGGTACGTCGCCTCGGGCGGCCGGGGCAAGGTCACCGGGGTCGGCATCACCGGGCGGAACACGTCGTACGCCTACACCGTCGGGCTCGCCAACTCCGCTGCCCAGTACTGGGGTTCGGCCCGGACGTCGGACGGCTACTTCTCCATCGACGGCGTCCTTCCGGGGACGTACACGCTGACCGTCTTCAAGGGTGAACTCGCCGTCTACACCGGCTCGGTGAGCGTCAGCGCGGGCGGGACGACCACCCTCAACTCCATCGCGATCCCGTCCTCGAACGACCCGAGCAACGCGAGCGCGATCTGGCGCATCAACGACTGGAACGGCACGCCCAGCGGCTTCAAGAACGCCGACCTGATGACGTACGCCCATCCGTCCGACACCCGGGCCGCGTCCTGGACCGGCAACGTGGTCATCGGCAGCGGCACCGAAACCTCGGCCTTCCCCTGCTACCTGTGGAAGGACGTCAACAGCGGCATCATCGTCTACTTCAAGCTGACGGCTGCCCAGGCCGCCGCCGCGCACACCCTGCGCATCGGCGTGACGACGGCCTACGCCAACGGCCGCCCGCAGGTCGTCATCAACGACACCTGGACCTCCGCCGTCCCCTCGCCGCCCACCCAGCCGAGCACCCGGTCACTGACCGTGGGTTCGTACCGAGGCAACAACAACACGTTCACCTACAGCGTGCCGGCGTCCGCCTGGCTGACGGACACCAGCGCCTACAACACGCTGAAGATCCACGTGGCGAGCGGTTCGGGGTCGGCCTCCTACCTCAGCGCGGGCACGGCGATCGACGCGATCGACCTGCTGGCGTGACCGCCGACCGGCACGCCCGCGAGGGCGCGGCTCAGCGCGACATCGGGATGGTCACCGAGGCTCGGCAGCGGTCGCACTTCGGCAGGTAGGGGTTGTCGCTGGCGGCCAGTGCGCAGTCCGCGCAGAGCAAGCGGCCACATCCGGTGCAGATCAGGGCCATGCCGTCCATCGCGCCGTCATGGCTGACCGTCACGGCCGACTGGGACTGGAGTCTGACCTTGAGTCCCCTGGTGCAACCGCCGCATGCGACCTTGGCGCCGTTGGTCAGACCGTGATCCAGCCAGGGCTGGTGACCGCCCCGCCCCGCGGACCCACCGGCCTGACCCACGGATCCACCGGCCTGACCCACAGACGGCGGGGAATGCCTCTTCCTGCGAAACAGAGCCATGCAACCTCCCTTGGTCGAGGCTCCAGTTTCGCCAGAGCCCGACGGGACCGGTCCCGTCGGGCTCCATGGGCGCGGCTCAGGTACCCCGGGTCCACTGCTGGTTGGTGCCGCCGTTGCACGTGTACGTGATGACGGCCGCGCCGTTGGCGGTGGACCCGCCGTTCACGTCCAGGCACTCGCCGGTCGCGCGGGCCTTGACGGTGACGTAGGAGCCGGTGGTGGTGAGCGACCACTGCTGGCTGGTCGCGGAGGAGTTGCAGTTCTCCTGCGTGACCGTGCTCGCGTTCCCCTGAACGCACAGCGAGCTGCTCCTGACCATCAGCTGGTAGTAGCCGCCGGAGAGGGGCTTGAACCAGTACTTCTGGTTGGTGCCGCCATTGCAGTCGTACTGCTTGATCTGGGCGCCCTGCCACAGCGACTGGCTCGTCACATCGGCGCACTTGGACGAGTTCCGGGCGATCAGCGTGTTGTACGTGGCGCTCGTGCCGCTGATCGTGCCGGCGGCCGTGTCGATGGTCACCTCAGGGGACCAGGACATGGACATCGAGGTCGAGCTGGGGAAGCTCAGCGGCAGCCACACGTACCGCGAGTCGTTGACGGTCCCGCCGAAGGAGTTGCCCCAGCGGTCGCCCAGGTAGAGGTACGAGGTGCCCGAACTGCCCTGCACGGGAAGGACGAACGCGGTCTGCGAGCCGTAGGTCGTGGAGTCACCGACGTTCGTCATCGCCGACCAGGGGCCGGACAGCGAGGTCGCCGTCGCGTACTGCTGCTGGTTGGGGCTCCAGCCGGTCGCGCCCGAGGTGAGCATGAAGTAGACGTTGCCCCGCTTGAACAGCGCCGGGGCCTCCCGGTGGCCGCCGTGCCAGGGGTCGGCGACCAGGCTCGCTATGCCGGTGTAGTCGGCGGTGAGCCGGTAGATGTGCAGGTCGTAGTTCTCGCGGGCGGCGGAGATCATGTAGCCGGCGCCGTCGGTGTCCACGAAGACCGTGATGTCACGGGACATGTGCTGGCCGAGCGGGCGGAAGCTGCCCCGCCAGGTGTAGTTGCCGTCGACGGTGTCGGAGACGGCAACGGCGGCGCGCGCCTCGCTGTAGTCGGTGCCGTTCTCCTTGTGCATCCACATCACGAACTTGCCGGTGGACGCGTTGTACATGACCTTCGGACGCTCGATGTTGGCGGTCGCCAGCTCGGGGTCGGTGGCCTCGGTCAGGACGTGGTTGCGGAACTCCCAGTTCTTCAGGTCGGTGGAGCGGTAGGCGTCCACGTACCGGAAGGTGTTGTCGGCGTTGCGGTTCTCGCCGAACCAGTAGTAGTAGGAGCCGACCTTGAGGACCCCGCCGCCGTGGGCGTGCACGGGGCTGCCCGAAGTGTCCGTGAACTGGGTGCCGTTGGCGATCGTCTGGGGTGCGGCCTGGGCCGGTCCGGCGGTGGCCAGGGCGCCGAGCAGCGCCAGACAGAGGGCGAGCAGAGCAACGTAGGCACGTCTCATCGGGTTACCTCCGTGGATACTCCGCCCGTCAGGGCGGAGAGGAAAGGGATTCCTGCGGAGCAGGGCAGGGAGACACGATTCGCCGCACGGGCGGATCGGCGTCTACCGCCAACGGCCAGCAGCAGGAGCTCACTGGTTGGCGCGATAGTTTGTGAGATATGGCCACTCACGTGAAGCGGGCGTTCAAGTACCGCTTCCATCCGACCGATGCGCAGGCGGCGGAGCTGTCGCGCACGTTCGGGTGCGTGCGGAAGGTCTACAACCTGGCGCTCACCGCCCGTACCGAGGCGTGGACGCGTCAGGAGCGGGTGAACTACAACCAGACCTCGGCGATGCTGACGGCGTGGAAGAAGACCGAGGAGCTGGCCTACCTCAACGAGGTCTCCTCCGTTCCCCTGCAACAGGCCCTCCGGCACTTGCAGGTGGCGTTCGCCAACTTCTTCGGCAAGCGGTCCAAATACCCCCGCTTCAAGTCCCGGAAGAAGTCCCGCAAGTGCGCGGAGTACACCACCAGCGCGTTCCGGTACCAGGACGGTGAGCTGCGGCTGGCGAAGATGACTGATTCGCTGGCGATCGTGTGGTCCCGTCCCCTGCCCGAGAGGGCACGTCCTTCGACGGTGACCGTTTCGCAGGACGCGGCGGGACGGTGGTTCGTCTCCCTGCTGTGCGAGGACCCGAGCGTGGGGCCCCTTGCCGCCACCGGCACAGCCATCGGCATCGACGCGGGCCTGAACCACCTCGTGACCCTCTCCACCGGAGAGAAGATCGCCAACCTGCGGCATGAGCGCCGCGACCGGGCCCGGCTGGAGAAGGCCCAGCGGGAGTTGTCCCGCAAGGCCAAGGGCGACGGCGCCAACCGAGCCAAGGCCCGGCATAAGGTCGCCCGCATCAACGCCCGCATCACCGACCGTCGCCGTGACGGTCTGCACAAGCTGACCTCGCGTCTCGTGCGTGAAAACCAAACGCTCGTGATCGAGGACCTGACCGTACGCAACATGGTCAAAAACCGCAGCCTCGCCCGCGCCATCAGCGACGCGGCATGGCGGGAGCTGCGGATGATGCTGGAGTACAAATGCTCCTGGTACGGACGGGAGCTGGTGGTCGTGGACCGCTGGTTCCCGTCCTCCAAGCTGTGTTCCGCCTGCGGCGCCCTTCAGGAGAGGATGCCGCTCAACGTCCGTGAGTGGACGTGCGGCTGCGGAGCGACCCACGACCGGGACGTGAACGCAGCGAAGAACCTTCTGGCCGCCGGGCTGGCGGTGACAGTCTGTGGAGCTGGTGTAAGACCTCAACGGAGAACTCCGGGCGGGCAGTCGGCGACGAAGCAGAAACCCTCACGGCGCGAGCCGTGAGAATCCCCCTCGTTCACGAGGGGGAGAAGTCAAGTCACGCACTCTCCTTGGCGGTCGTGGGGGCCGTGTCGGCCACGGGGATACCGAAGTCGGGGGTGCCGTCCGACCTCCAGCCGAGCTTCTGGACGCGGGTGTGGCGGTTGGGGTCGTTCAGCGGGTCGCCGACGATCTCCTTGTACTGGCGGGCGTGGTAGACGAGGACGTCGGTGCGGCCGTCCTCGGCGACGGTGAACGAGTTGTGGCCCGGCCCGTACTGCTTGGTCGTGTCGTTGCTGGTGAACACCGGCGTCGGCGACTTGGCCCAGCTGGCGGGGTCCATGAGGTCACTGGCCGCGTCGGCGGTCAGCAGGCCCATGCAGTAGTTGAAGTCGGTGGCGCTGGCGGAGTACGTCATGAAGAGGCGGCCGTTGCGGCAGATGACCGACGGACCCTCGTTGACCTTGTAGCCGATGCACTCCCAGTCGTACTCGGGGGTGGACAGGCGCACCTGAGGGCCCGTCAGGGTCCACGGGTTCGCCATCCTCGACAGCCACAGGGCGGTGTTGTTGCCCATTCCGGGCTCGTGCTGCGCCCAGGCGAGGTAGCGGGTGCCCCGGTGGGTGAAGGTGGTGGCGTCCAGGGAGAAGGTCTCCCAGGCGGTCTTGAGCTGACCGCGCTCGGTCCAGGTCCCCTTGAAGGGATCGCGGTGGGCGTTCTCCAGCACCCAGATACGGATGTCCCAGACACTCTCGGCGGGCGCCGCGGCGAAGTAGATGTACCACTTGCCGCCGATGCGGTGGATCTCCGGCGCCCAGATGTGCGCACCCATGGCACCGGTCGCGTGCTTGGTCCAGATCACGGACTCGGCGGCGGTCCCGAGACCGTTCAGGGTGCGGGAGCGGCGCAGGATGATCCGGTCGTACTCGGGGGCGGTCGCCGTGAAGTAGTAGTGGCCGTCGGCGTGCCGGTGGATGTGCGGGTCGGCCCGGTTGCGGACGAGCGGGTTCACGTACGGGGCTGCCTTGGGGGTCGGGGCGGCGTGGGCGACGCCGGCGGTGGTCGCCGCCAGGGCGCCCGCGGCCAGGGCACCCTTCAGCAGCAGTCTGCGGCTGGGGGCTTCGGAGGCTTCGGGCAGGTCGTTGTCGCGGCTCATACGGACTGCCTCTCGGGGGGTGGGGTGTCCTGAGAGCGATGTTCGATATTGAGAACATCTGTTGTTATTCCGAACGCCGAAAAGGTAAGCGTGTGGATCGGGGAGGTCAACGGGTTGGACGAGACTGGAGAAGGCGCTTTCTGTCCCCAGGTTCTTGCTCCCCAGGTTCTTGCTCCCACGTTTTTGTTATCGGCCGCCGCCTCGGCCCGTCTCCCTTGTGTGCGCAGCCATACCCACAAGACAGCAGCGGCCGCCGGTGCCCTCGCGGCCGTGGCCGCCCTCCTCGCCACCGCTCCCCCGGCGGCGGCCGCCGGTGCCCGGGACGTCACCGCCGACGTACTCGCCGACCGGGACGTGACGCTCACCGGCGACACGGTCGTCACCGTGCCGTCGGGGACGACGACGTACGACGGAGTCTTCCGCGGCGAGGGCACGCTCACCGTGCGCGGCGGCGGGACCCTGGTCCTGACCAAGGACAGCGACTTCACGCTGCCGAGGTCCCGGCAGCGGCAGAAGGTGGCGACCCCGGGCGGCAACCACCCGTACGTCACCGTGGCCAACCCCGATCCGCCCGCGATCACGGTCGAGCGGGGCGCGACCCTCCAGTACGGCAACGGCGGCACGACCGGGCTGATCGGCCACTTCCCGTACAACACCCCGGCGTTCCGGCTCAACCAGGACAACATCCGCGTCGACGGCACCCTGCGGCTCTCCCTGAAGAGCGCCTACAACCTGGGCACCATCAGCGGCTCCGGCCTGATCACCCAGCCGCGGTTCCTCTGGGGCACCTGGGACCTGTCGGGCACCCACCCCTTCTCCGGGGTGATCGACAACGGCACGCAGGTCAACGCCGGCCGGCCGGAGTTCGCGACCTCACTGCCGAACATGCGCAAGGTCCTCAACCAGGGCACCTGGACCGTGGACACCCCGCTGGGCCAGACCGTCACCGAGGGCATGGACTTCTACCAGCGCGAGTACGGCAGCGACATCAACGTCCAGTCCCGGCCCGGCAGCAAGGTCATCCTCACCGGCCAGTACAGCTGGTCGAACCAGGGCGGCGACACCGATCCCTCGCTCAGCGACCCCGCCCTGAACTGGACGCCCGCGCGGAAGAACGTCAACAAGCGCGGCACCAACATCAAGGGCGCCAACGTCCAGTGGGGCGACGGCACCACGAGCAAGATCTTCATGCCGGGCACCGCCGAGACGGTCTACATCAACCTCCTTGCGGCACGGTCCCGTTCGCTGCTCACGTTCGACTACAACGGCCCGGTGACGCTGGGAGCGCCGATCGGTGGCGGCGTGTTCCACGACACGCTGTCCGCGCCCGGTGCCGGGGACATCGTCATCGCGGGGACGCGCGGGAACGACGTCACCTTCGCGGCGAAGCAGTACTACGACGGTTCTACGACCGTGGAGAAGGGCGCGGTGCTGCGGCTGGGGTCCGGGCAGGGGGACGGTTCCCTGCTCACGGGCACCGAGCGGCGGCGGGTGGTGAACGACGGGACGCTCGTCGTGAACAACGCGAAGAGGGCGATCTCCTTGGCGTACGTCGGCGGCAGCGGGGCGTTCGTGCAGGCGGGGGCGGCCACGACGACGCTGACGGGCAGCGCGGTGACGTACACCGGGGCCACGACGGTCAAGAAGGGCACCTTGGCTCTGCGGTCGGGGGCGACTCTCGTACGCAGCAAGGTGATCAAGCTGTCCTCGGCGGGGTCTCGGCTGGATGCCGGGACGTCCGGACTGCGGGTGGCGACGACGCTGACCGGCAAGGGCGTGGTGAAGGGGGCGGTGACGAACGAGGGGGTCGTCGCGGGCGGTCTCACCGTCTCCGGTGCCTACACCCAGCGAGCGAAGGGTGAACTGGTGCTGAGGGACCGGCCGTTGAAGGTGACGGGTGCGGTGCGGCTGGCCGGGGACCTCGACCTGTCGGCCGCCGGGACGAAGCCCGCGCGCAAGATCACCGTGCTCTCGAACACGGGCCGTGCGAAGACCGTCGGCGCGTTCAGCGGCATGAAGGAGGGCACGAAGGTGAAGCTCGCCGACACGACGTACCGGATCAGCTACAAGGGCGGGGACGGCAACGACGTGACCCTTGGCGCGGTTACCGCGAGCCCCTCCCCCAGCGCCTCCGGCACCCCGACGACGTCCGGCGCCGTCGTGACACGCAGCGCCACTGCTGCGGACGACGAGGAGTTCGGCTGGTGGCCGTACGCGCTGGGCCTCGGGCTGCTGGGCGGGCTGCTGGTCCCGGCGACGCGGCGCAGGCGCGGGGGCAGGCGACGGGGCGGGCGGCACTCGGCGCGTGGGTAGCGGTGCTCCGCATGAGGGCCGGCGTCGGATGGGTGCGCTCGCCCGCGCAGGCCGGATCAGCGCCCGCTCGGCGCCTCCGGAAACCCCAGCCGCGGGGCCAGCTCGCGTGCCTCCCTCGCCCACTCCCCGAGGTACGCGAGGGTCGACCCCCGTTCCCGGTAACGGCGTTCGGCATCCACGGACTGCCCGCCGCCGTAGTCCAGTTGCTCCTCGCCCGCGTTGGCCAGCATGAGGGCGGTGAGCCAGTCGTACTTCACGGCCGAGGCGCAGACCGCGAGGCGTACGAGGTTCTCGTCGCCCTTCCAGCCGCTCTCGCGCAGGCCGTGCAGGTACGCCTCGTAGGCCCTCGCCGCGTACTCGGGGAGGCGGGCGGCCGGGACGAACAGGTCGAAGACGGAGTCGGGGAGGTAGTTGCCGAGGTCCTCCCCGAGGGCTCCGTCGCCGGCGAAGGCCCAGTCGAACACGGCGCTGTGGGGGCCGTCGGCGCAGGTGTTGGCGGGCCAGTGGTCGAGGTGGCTGAAGGCGCGCGGCAGGGACTCCATGATGTCGAGGAACCAGTCGCGGTCGTGGTGCAGCCGGACCATCTCGCGGCGCAGGCCCTCGGGGAAGTGGTCGCGGACCAGGGGCTGTCGCCAGGCCCCGTCGTCGTCGAGGAGTTCCTGGCCGAGGGTGTTGCTGCCGACGTACTGGCGCAGGAAGCGGTGCGAGAGCCACGGCTCGTCGTCCACCGCGCCGACGGCTCCCTGGGCGGCGCCCAGGCGGCGGGCGTGTTCGATGTGCCGGGCGGGCTTCCAGCGAGTGCCGGGTTCGCCCCGTACCCGCTCCAGCCACAGCGCGATGTCGCCGTCGGGCCGTTCGACGCGGGCCAGCAGCCGGGGTGCGCGGACACCGTACGGCTGCCAGACCTGTGCGAGACCTGACGTGTAGACGTCGGCCTCGCGCCGCCAGTAGTTCCAGTGCCGGGGGTCCTCCGAGGCCGCCCAGCGTCCAGTGGCCTCCTTGGAGCGGGTGAGGACCTTCAGGATCGCGGAGCGGTCACCGGCGTTGACGACCCAGACGCCGCCGGTGACACCGTTCTTGGGGTTGTGGGTGAGGGACGCCAGGAAGACCGGCCCGGTGAAGGGGCCGAGGACCTGCCGAGCCTCCTCGTACACACCCTCGGCGTCGGCGACTTCGGCGCCCTCCGCGTCCACGGCATCGGTGTCGGACATCCCCCAAGGTTAGGCGGACTCCTCCGCCGGCTCCTTGCGTCCACGCAGCCACACGTACACCGGGATGCCCGCGAAGAGGAACAACACGCCCTGGTAGACGGCCGCGTAGCCGGCGCCCGCGATCAGCCAGAAGGAGAAGGCGAAGGAGAGGGCCGCCACGATCAGGTCGCGGGCCAGTCCGGCCGGGCGGATCTGCTCGCGGGTGCCCTTGGCCAGCCAGTACAGCTGGGCGGCGGCGGACAGCAGGTAGGGCACGCAGCCGGTGAACGTGGTGATCAGGACGAGGACGCGGAAGGTCGTGTCCGGGCCCGCCGTGTAGTTGAGGGCGATCAGGAGTGTGCCGAGGACGGCGACGGCCCAGACACCGAAGCCCGGCACCCCGCCCTTGCCCACGCGGGCGAACGGCGCCGGGAAGAGGCCGTCGCGGGCGGCGGCGTACGGCATCTGCGCGGCCATCAGGATCCAGCCGTTGAGGCAGCCGGTGATGGAGGCGACGGCGACCAGGGCGATGGCGGTGCCGCCCCAGGTGCCGCCGGTGATCGAGTTCACCGCGTCGGCGAAGGGGGCGCCGGAGGCGGCCAGCCTGTCGTGCGGGACGAGGCCGAAGACCGCGACGATGCCGAGGAGATAGACGAGGGCGGAACCCAGGGTGCCGAGGACGCTCGCGCGGCCGACGTTGCGCTCGGGGTCGCGGACCTCGCCCGCGCTGACGGCCGCCGACTCGACGCCGAGGAAGCTGTAGAGGAGCAGTGCGGCGGAGGCGGCCAGCGCGCCGGAGACGCTCTGCCCGGACGCGTTGAACGGGCCGTAGTTGTCGGTGTCGATGAAGAACAGGCCGATCGTGGCGACCAGCAGCAGCGGCACGAACTTCAGGATCGTGGAGACGACCTGGACCGCGCCGACCCAGCGGGTGCCGGCGAAGTTCGCGGCGGCCGGCAGCCACAGCGCGGCGAGCGCGACCAGCGCTTCGAGGGTGTGGTTGCCGTGGAGAGGTATCAGGACATCTACATAGCCGACGACCGCGACGGCCAGGGCGGCGATGCTGACCCAGCACATCGTCCAGTACGACCATGCCGACAGGAAGCCCGCGAAGGGGCCGAAGGCGTCGCGCGGGTACACGTACAGGCCGCCGGTGACGGGGCTGCGCCGGGCCAGTTTGCCGAAGAGCAGCGCGAGCAGCACCGCGCCGACCGACAGGATCACGAAGGCGACCAGGCTGACGCCGCCGTACGGGGCGACGGTGGCGGGCAGCACGAAGATGCCGCCGCCGATGATGTTGCCCATCACCAGGGCGGTGGCCGCGGCCGGGCCGAAGGTGCGGCGGCGCGGGGCGGACCGCGCCTCGGGCTCGGCGGACTCGGTGGTACTGGGGGCAGTCATGTCACTTTCCGGGGAGGCGGGGAAGCGTGATCGTATCCGCCGTTCCACATCGTGGGCAATCTGTTCACGTTCTGGACACAATCCGGGGCGGTGTACCGGTGCGACTCGACTACCGTCGTCGTATGACCAGCCACCTCACGCTCGCCGCCGCCCTCACCACCGGGAGGACCGTCGTCCTCGACGGCGGTATGTCCAACCAGCTCGAATCCGCCGGGCACGACCTGAGCGACGAGCTGTGGTCGGCTCGGCTGCTCGCGGAGCAGCCCGAGGCGATCACCGAGGCGCACCTCGCCTACTTCCTGGCGGGCGCGGACGTGGCGATCACCTCCAGCTACCAGGCGACCTTCGAAGGCTTCGCCAAGCGCGGGATCGACCGGGAGCGGGCGGCCGAACTGCTCGGCCTGAGCATCGGGTTGGCCCTCGACGCGGCGACGCAGGCACGCGCGAAGGGCGTCACCCGGCCGCTGTGGGTGGCGGCTTCCGTCGGCCCGTACGGCGCGATGCTCGCCGACGGCTCCGAGTACCGGGGCCGGTACGGCCTGACCGTGGCCGAGCTGGAGGCCTTCCACCGGCCCCGCATCGAGGTGCTGGCCGCCGCCGGTCCGGACGTCCTCGCCCTGGAGACGGTCCCGGACGCCGACGAGGCCGAGGCCCTGCTGCGCGCGGTGCGCGGGCTCGGCGTACCGGCCTGGTTGTCGTACAGCGTCGCCGGCGACCGCACCCGCGCCGGCCAGCCCCTCGAGGAGGCCTTCGCCCTGGCCGCCGACGCGGACGAGGTCGTCGCCGTCGGAGTCAACTGCTGCGCCCCCGAGGACGTCGACGCAGCGGTAGAGACCGCCGCCCGGGTCACGGGCAAGCCGGTCGTCGTCTACCCCAACAGCGGCGAGGCCTGGGACGCCGAGGCCCGCGCCTGGAACGGCCGCTCCTCGTTCGCGCCCGAGGAGGTGCGGGGCTGGCGGGAGTCCGGGGCCCGGCTGATCGGCGGGTGCTGCCGGGTGGGCCCGGAGGCGATCACGTCCCTTGCGGCGACGCTGGCGAAGTCCTGAGCCTCCACAAGGCCCGGCTCCACCTCTCGTCCCTGCCCCCCGCCACTGCTAGCCTCCGTTTCGGGAACCGGTTTCCATCCATGTTGCCGCAGTTCCCGAGGGGTGGGCGGGACAGCCCGGGGAGAGGGACGAGGCAGGTATGACGAGGAAGAGCGAGGACGCGGGGCGGAGCACGATCCGGGACGTGGCCTCCCGGGCGGGGGTGTCCGCGTCGACCGTGTCGCGGGTGCTCGGCGGGGTGTATCCGGTGAGCTCGGCGACGCGGACGCGGGTGATGCGGGCGGTCCGTGACCTGGACTATGTCGCCGACGCGCGCGCCAAGGCGGTGGCGGGTGTCGGCACGCCGACGCTGGCGTTCGTCCTCGACGACATCACCGGACCGTCGTTCGCGCTGATGGCGCACGGCGTGGAGCGCGAGGCGACCCGGCTCGGGCACCTGTGCCTGGTGTGCAGCACGGAGGGCGACGTCCGGCACGAGCTGGAGTTCGTCGAGATGATGCGCGCCCAGCGGGCCGCCGCCGTGATCCTGGTGGGCGGCGCCGCCGACACCGCCGAGTACCGCGAGCGCACCCGCCGGATGGCCGACTCGCTGGCGTCGGCGGGCTCCAGGCTGGTGCTGTGCGGCCGTCCGACGCTCGGTCCCGGGGCGCCGGTGACCGTCATCGAGTACGACAACGAGGGCGGCGCCTACGCCCTGGTCGCCCATGTCCTGGCCCAGGGCCACCGGCGGGTGCTCTTCCTCGGCGGCAAGGCGGACCACACCACCGCGCAGGGCCGTGAGCGCGGCTATCTGGCCGCCCATCGCGCCCGCGGCCTGGAACCGGAGCCGGAGCTGCTGCTGCACGGCGACTTCACCCGCGACTCCGGCCACCGTCTGATGCGCGGGGCGCTGAAGGACGGGCTGGACTTCACGGCCGTGGTCGCCGCCACCGACATGGTCGCCGCCGGCGCGCTGACCGCGCTGCACGAGGCGGGCCTGGAGGTACCGCGCGACGTCTCGCTGGCCGGCTACGACGACATCCCCTTCGCCCGCGACCTGCACCCCGCGCTGACGACGGTGCACGTCCCCTACGAGGAACTGGGCCGTCTCGCCGTGCGCACGGCACTGGGCCGCACCGGCGAAGCCCCGGACGAGCATCTGCTCCTGGGCACGCATGTGGTGGTGCGGGACTCGGTGGCGGCAACCGGTTCCTGAGCCCGATGCCCCAAGCGCGGCGGGCTCTCGTCAGGAGCGGCGCACCGACCCAGGCAGCCACAACCGCCGTACCACCGACGGGCGGGACTGGGTGGCGGCAACCGATTCCTGAGCCGGTTGCCGGGCCCAGCGGCCGCCGGTTCCTGGGCCGGCCGCCCGGGCGGAGCCCGCTCGTCAGGAGCGGCGCACCGACCCCGGCAGCCGCAACCGCCGTACCACCGACCGCAGTTCCGCACTCCGCGCGACCGTGTTGCGCGCCGCCGCCATCCGCACGGGGAAGCCGTCCTCGACCGAGTCGTCGAGTGCCTGCGCGGCCACCCCGGCCCGCTCGCTCGCCCCGGCCCGGGCGGTCGCGTCCGCCGTCCACACGGCGAACTCCCGGTCGCGCGGTCCGTACGCCGTGCGCGGCTCCCCGTCGCCGAAGATCCGCACCGGGTGCGAGGCGTCCCAGCCCTGCCAGCCGGGATCGCCCTCGGTCGCGAACCGCACCCACGCCCCGTGCATCGCGTCGGCCAGTTCTCGAGGGGTGCCCCAGCCGGCGAGCTTGGCGGAGTCGGGGACCTCGCCGGTGTCGAAGACGAAGCCGAGTTCGAGGGCGTGGCAGGCGCCGAGGCCGGGGAGGTTGGACGGCCAGGCGAACTCGTAGACGTACGCCGAGCCGGGGCGGGCCTCGGCGAGGCGGTGCAGGGGGAGGCGGAGCAGGTGGTCGGTGACCATCTGGCCGACGATCTCGGCGGTGCCGGCCTCGGGGTGCAGGGCACGATAGCCGCGGGGCACCTCGTGGCCGCAGTGGCAGCGGGCCATCGCGCCGGCCAGCGCGACCGCGCCGAGCCGGTCGACGCGCTCCAGGAGTCCGCCGGGCACCAGCCACAGCCGGTACTCGTCGCTGGTCCAGCCCATCATCAGGTCGACCCCGGCCGCCACGTCCCCCTCGACGAGCGCCTCCAGCGGGTCCCGGGGCACGAGGTCGCCGTCGACGACGATCCCGAAGGCGGGGCCGCCGAGCACCGGGCTGCTGAGTCTGCCCACCTCGGCCTGGGTGCGCAGCAGCAGCTCCCGGTCGACCTCGGCGAAGGCGGCCGCGGTGGCGGGGATCTTCAGCCGGGTCGCCATCCGGCGCACCATCCGCCGTACCTTGTCGCGGTCGCTCGCCTCGGGCGGCCCGCTCTGCAGGACCGCGCGCCGGAACAGGCCCTGGGCCTGCGGGGCGGCCAGCAGGGCGCCGGTGCTGATCGCCCCGGCGGACTGGCCGGCCAGGGTGACCCGGTCGGGGTCGCCGCCGAAGGCCGCGACCGACTCGCGCACCCATTGCAGTGCGGCGAGCTGGTCGCGCAGGCCGGCGTTGGCGGGGACGTCCGGGAACAGGCCGTACCCCTCGACGCCGAGCCGGTAGTTGACCGAGACGAAGACGACCCCGTCGCGGGCGAAGGTACGCCCGTCGTACACGGGCACGGCCGACGAGCCCCGGGTGAGGGCGCCGCCGTGTAGCCACACGATGACCGGGAGCCGGGCACCAGGGCCCGGCTCCGGCGTCCAGACGTTCAGATTGAGGCAGTCGTCGCCGGGCACGGCCGGGTCGGACAGGTACTGCGCGAAGGCTTCGGAGTACGGCGGCTTCGGCGCCGTCGGCCCGAAGACGCCCGCGTCGCGCACGCCGTCCCAGGGCTCGGGCGGCACGGGCGGCCCGAACCGGCGCGGTCCGAAGGGCGGCGCCGCGTAGGGGATGCCCCGGAACACCGCGACGCCGTGCTCGTACCGGCCCCGTACGGCCCCGTACGGGGTCCTGACCACGGGGTCCCGGCTTGTCCGGCCCGCCTGGTCCGCCTGGTCTGCTGCCGTCATGCGCCCACCAGCCTCCCGCACCGCGTCCGTGCACCGCGCTCGTGCACCATGAACATCAGAGCACCACATGGTGGCCCGGTATTCCGGTGCGCGAGCGCGGTTTTGCGGCTATTTGGCGTACATCAGCGTGCCGAAGCCGAGCTGGTCGTAGCCGCCGCTGGTGGAGCCGTAGTCACCTCCCCCGCCCTCGGGGGCGACCGAGAAGCACATCTGCGAGATGTACTTGTCGTCCAGGTAGACGCGCCGGTTGTAGTGGTAGTGGAGCATGGCCCACACCGGGCGCACCTGGCCGCGGGAGGCCGAGGAGATCACCGTCTGCGACTGCTGGGCGCAGTTCTGCCCGGTGCCCCAGGTGTAGGTGGTGAAGGGCACGTCCATGCCCAGGTTGTACTTGGCGACGTACTGGGCGCCCTTCATGAAGCGGCGGCCGTCGTACGCGTAGAGGTCCTCTCCCTGGTTCCAGGCCATCTCGCAGATCGCGCCCATCTGGCCCATGCCCATGACGGTGTGGCCCTGGTCGCGGCCGGACTCCTGCCACTGGCCCAGCGCGTAGCCGTCCGCGTCGGTGTACAGGTACGGCACGGCGTGCGCGATCGAGCCGTTGCCCGCGCCGGACTTGAAGTACGTGACGGCCTGGTCGTACTTGGCGCCGTCGTCGTTGAGGATCCCGATGGCCAGGACGGAGGCCATGTTGCACAGGTCCCAGTTGGCCCAGTAGTTGGTGATGCAGGCGTCGTTGTGGCCGGTCAGGAACTGGTTGTTGAGCGGGTAGAAGACCTTGACCATCATCTGCTGGAAGCGGGCGAGGTCGAAGGCGGGGTAGTCACGCATGAGTTCCGCCGCGTTGGCGAACTGCCAGCCGTAGAGGCCTGCGGCGAGGAACCGGTCGGCGTTGCCGGTGACCGTCGTGAGCGTCGACGCCCACGCGTTGAGGATCCTGGCGGCGCACTGCGCGTTCGCCTCCGTGCCGCCGACGCGCCAGCGCAGCGCGTTCTGGTAGGCGGCGGCGATGTCGTTGTAGAGGAGGCCGTAGTTCTCGCCGGTGCCTCCGCGGATGATCGTCGCCGTCGCCCTGGGCGTCCAGGTCGACTGCGAGTGGGAGTTGGCGGTCAGCTTGTTCCAGCCGGACAGCCAGGGGTCGTCGCCCGCGGCGACCCTGATCTTGGCCCGGTTGATGTCGCCGGCGTTGTGCAGCATGCCGGGGTGGGTGAACGCGGCGGGCGCCGCGTCCGCCGCGGTGGCGGCGAACGTGGAGCCCAGCGCGAGTGCGGCGGTGAGACCGCCGGCGGTCCGGAACAGACCGCGGCGGCTCAACTCGGTTTCCTGGAGGTGCCCGTGGGGGGATGTGCGGCTCGTGCGGCTCATTGCTGTGCATCTCCGATCTGTGGGGAGATCTAGAGGGGCGTGATGCTCACCCCTTCGAACTGCGCGGTGCCGAGGGCCAGGGGGCTGCGGGAGCAGACCACGAGGCCCACGTAGTAGGGGGCGTCACCGAAGCCGGGGACCTCGCCGGAGGCGAGGGCGGTCCAGGTGGCGCCGTCGTCGGTGGAGACGTAGGCGGTGAAGGCGGTCCCGGTGCGCTTCAGCCGCAGGTGGGAGGGGACGGCGACCGTGCCGTTGCCCGTGAAGGTCGACCGTCCGGCCACGGTCGTGCGCAGCATGAGCTGTGCCGTGGTCCCGCCGGTGACGATCGCCCCGGCCGCCTGGTCGAACGGCGACAGCGACTTGGCCATCAGCAGGCCCACCCGGTCGGCGGTGGCTCCGGTACGGGAGACCAGCCGGGCGGTGACCTCGCAGTCGCCGGTGACGGGCCGCCGTACGAACTGCCCTGTCATTCCCTGGTTGTTGACGGTGAGGTCGGTGCCGGCGCCCCGCACCACGAAGGTCCCGTCCGCGTGCGAGGTGCTGCCGGGCGTACGGATCGCGACCACGCCGAGCGTCCCGAAGGCGCGGTCGTCGAGGACCACGTCACCGAGGTCGCCGTAGGTCCAGGGGGCGGGCGGGGGTGTGCCGACGGTGAGGGCGAGGGTGCCGGTGCCGTCTCCGGCCGCGTTGCCGACGGTGGTCGTGATGGTGAACTCGCCGGTCTCGGTGGGCGTTCCGGAGATGAGGCCGGTGCGCTTGTCGATACGGAGTCCGTCGGGCAGGCCGTCGGCCGTGAAGCGTACGGGCTCGTGCGAGCCACGCAGCAGGTGCCGGAAGGCGACGCCCTTGTTGGCGAACACGGTGGTGGCGGAGGTGGGTTGGGGGACGGCGGGTGTCGGCATCTGCGCGGCGGCGGACTCCGACAGCGGGCCGCGTCCGGCGGTGTTGGTCTTCGCGACGGCGTAGTGGTACGTCGTCCCGGGCGTCCCGGTCGCGTCCGCGTACCGGATGCGAGTGCCGGACCCGACCGGGCCGATGCCGGTCGCGACGGTCACGTACGGGCCGTCGGCGTCGGTGGCGCGCAGCACCTTGTAGCGGGCGGAGAGGTCGGGGTCGGTCCAGGCCAGCCGGACGGCATCGGTGCCCGCGGTGGCCCGCAGGTCGCCGGCCGCGCGGGCCGGTCGGGGCACCGACCACACCTCGCCGGACGCGGAGGTGACGCTCACGTTGTCGAAGGCTCCGGTGCCGGTCTCGGCGTACTCCTCGTCGACGCCGAGGCAGGAGCTGAGGACGAGTCCGGCGTATGCGGTATTCGGCATACCGTCGACCTGGGTGCGACCGACTTCTGTCCACCGTATGCCGTCCGGCGAGATCGCCCCGGTGCACCACCGGCCCTTGCGGGTCACCCGCACCCAGTAGGGCGCGCGCAGCCGGTAGCCGTCGCCCGCGCCTTCCACGTACGGCGCCTCCAGCGGGGTCGCCGACTCGGGCAGGGCGCCCAGGCTGGAGATCGGGAAGGCCGCGGCCGTGGTGATCGCCTGCTGCTGAGAAGGCGGCACGGGCGTACTGCCGGTGCCGGAGACCTCGCCTCCGGTGGACGGCCGCACCGAGAACACCCCGCTCCAGGTGTGCAGCGGCAGCCCCTGGATGAGCATGGCCGCGTGCGCGGCGTCCGCGTCCAGGGAAGCCCGGACGGTGACGCCGATCTTGGAGTACTGCGAGCTGAGCGGCCACACGATCCGCGCGGTCACCGTGCCGTCGCCGCGCAGCGGCAGATGGACGAAGCGGTAGGTGTCGGCGGTGCCGGACGCCTCCAGCACGAACCGCTCGCCGTCGAAGGCGGCCGAGCCGGGGATCTTCACGGCCCCGACGTCGCGGGTCGCCCAGGGTTCGGGGAGACCGGCGGACGCGGAGGCGGGACTCGAATCCCCGCTGCTGCCAAGGGAGTTGGTGGCTGTGACGGTGTAGTGGTACGTCCGTCCCGCGCGCACTGAGCCGTCCGTGTAAGTCGCCTTGTCGACCCCGGTGGCGATCTCCTCGTACGGGCCCTCGGGGCCGGTGGCCCGGCGGACGGTGTACGTGCTCGCCCACGCGGACGGCAGCCAGCTCACGGTGACGGACGTGCCGTCGCCGGTGGCCGTGACGCCCGCCGGTGCCGTGGGCACGGCCGGCGCGGGGGCCTTGGTGCCGGCGTAGGCGAAGGTGCCCCAGCTGGGCAGGTCGTCGTTGCTGCCCTCGACGAAGCGGGCGCCGCCGGTGCCGCGGAAGACGGCCGCCTTGGTGTACGGGGTGTCGAGGCCGCGGACGCCGGCGTAGTGGGCGTAGGCCATCTCGTAGACCGGGGGCAGGTTGCCGCGGCCGACCGCCGATACGGTCTTCTTGACGTACTTGCCGGTGCGGTCGAGGTCCGGGACGAAGGGGACGTCGCCGCCGAGGTTGTAGCGGGCGGCGTACTCGAAGTTGGCGAGGATGCGGTGGTCGTCGTGGCCCCACAGGTCGACGCCCTGGTTCCAGGCGACCTGGGCGAGGTCGCCGGTCAGGCCGACCGCGAGCTGTTCGTGGCCCTGGTCGCGGCCGCTCTCCTGGCCCTGGCCGGCGTCGGTGACGATGCGGTGCGGGATGCTGCCGTTGCCCGCGCCGGCGGCGGCGAAGCGCAGGGCGTCCTCGAAGAGGGTGGGCTCCTCGCAGAACACGCCGATGGCCAGGATGGTCTGAAGGGCCGTCAGGTCCCAGTTGCCGTTGGCGTAGAGCATGTAGCCGGACACGGCCGGATACCAGACGCCGAGGAAGGACTCCTCGCAGCGGGCGATGTCCTCGTCCGCCCATCCGTCGTAGCCGGTGTGGCGGAGGAGTTCGGCGGCGTTGACGAACTTGAACGCCTGGAGTCCGGCGCCGAGCGGCCCGTCGGCGCCGGTGACCATCGCGAGCGAGGCCGACCAGGCGTTGAGGATGTCGCGGGCCTTGTCGGCGTGGGCGCGGTTGCCGGTGGCGCACCACATCAGGGCGTTCTGGTAGGCGGCGGCCGAGTCGGCGACGGCCTGGTTCTGGAAGTTGGTGGGACCGCGGCCCCAGGAGGTGATCTGGCCGGTGTTCTGGATCGGGTACGTCGCCTGCGAGCGGGCGTGGGCGGCGAGGGCGAGGTAGCCGTCGTAGACCGGGGATTCCTTGGCGGCGACGGCGGCCTTCATACGCGATATGTCGTCGACTGTATGCAGTAGGCCGGGGTGTGTGAACTGTATGCGACGGGTCTGGTGGCCGGCCGCCCGGGCGGTGCCGGGCGCGAGCAGTCCGCTCGCGCCCGCCACCAGCAGCAGGGCCGCCGTGCCGCCGAGGAAGTTCCGGCGACTCGGAGCAGATGTGATCATGACGCGGCGGCCGCCTCGGCGGTGGTGAGGAACTTGAGGTTCGTCACGTGCTCGTTGACGAACATGGGCACGCCGTCCGAGGCCAGATACCACCTCGGCTTGCCCGTGCTGTCGGCGATCACCCTTCCGTTGACGCGGAGGTTCTCGAAGGTGACGTCCTTGATCGCGTGCTCCGCGTCGAGGCCGGCGATGATCGAGAGGTCGGCGTTCTTGCCGTTGTAGCTGAGGTCCTTGATGTAGACGGACTCGATGGCGCGGCCTGCCGACGTGTTGTACTTCGGGTTGTACTCGACCCGCATGTGGATGAGCTGGCCCCAGCGGAAGTCCTCCACGCGGATGTTGTCGAACTTGACGTCCCGGACGATGTTGCTGTCGCCGACCATGAAGGCGATGGCGCCCTGGTAGGTCACCTGCGGCTCGCGGTGGTCGAGGATGTCGATGTTCTCGTAGCGCAGGTTCTCCAGCACCTCGGGGGTGTCGGAATTGCCGTGCACGCCGATGTTGATCGGGTGGGCGACGTCGGCCCAGAGGGAGCAGTTCTTGACGGTGATGTTGCGGGTGTCGCCGTAGAAGTCCCAGCGGTGGGTGTAGAGGGCGACGCAGTCGTCGGAGGTGCGCAGGAAGCAGCCGTCGATCGTGACGTTCTCGGAGCAGTAGAGCTGGATGCCGTCACCCCAGCCCTGGTGGCTGAAGGCGCGCAGATTCCTGATGGTGAGGTTTCTGGACTCGGCGACTCTGATGTTCTCGTACCGGGGGTTGAGGATCGTGGCGCCGTCGATCGTGACGTTCTCGCACTTGCGCACGAAGACCGCGCCGCCGGTCGCGTCGTAGATCACGCCGCGGCCGATCAGACGGGAGTTCTCCACGCCCTCGAAGATCACGTTGGAGGTGAGGACTGCGCCCGGGGCCAGGTAGACGGTGGTGCCGCTGGGCACCTTCAGGGTTCGGTCGGGGTGGGTGTGCAGACCGGGCCCGAAGTACATGACCTTCTTGTCGCCCTCGGTGGGCACGTCCTGCTCGATCGGGTTCGCGAACAGGTGCAGGCAGTCGAAGATCTTGTCGTCGATCTGGACGACGAGGTTGCGGGGCCGGTCCAGGGTGAAGCGCGCGGTGCTGCCGAGCACCTCGGGCTTGATGCCGTACGAGTCCGGGCGGATGCGGACCTTCTCGCCGCCGCCCGGGTTGTACGTGACCTCGACCTCGACGGTGCCGGAGAAGTCGAAGGCGGCCCAGGAGGAGCTCTGGGCCTTGTTGCTGCCGGTGTTCGCGTCGATCAGCGCGAGCTTGGCAAGGTAGACGCCGACCTTCTGCCAGGTCCCGCCGAGCGGCCGGACCTTGACGGTGAAGGAGTTGTTGACAGGCACCTGCGGAAGGGTCGGGTGGATGACCACGCTGTCGCCGGTGGTGCCGGTCTCCGCCGCGGCGGCCTGCGTGGTGCCCGCGATGCTGCCGGCCAAGCCGGCGGCAGCGATGACACCGGCGGCCTGGAGGGTGGTCCGGCGTGACAGGGGCGTGTTCATGCGTATCTCCTTGCAAAGGGTTGGTAAGAAGGCCTACTTGAGGCCGGTGGTGGACATCCCTGCGACGAAACCGCGCTGGGCGATCAGGAAGATCAGCAGGATCGGGACGACGTACATCACGGACGCCGCGGCCTGGAGGTTGGCGACCGGGGTGCCGGCCGAGGTGACGTACGTCGACATGACGGCGACGGCGAGCGTCGACTTGTCGGTCGACAGCAGGAGTTGGGGCGCGATGTAGTCGCCCCAGCTCCAGGTGAAGGCGATCACGAAGCTCGCGGACAGCACCGGCCAGGACTGCGGCAGGAAGATCCGCCAGAAGATCGTGGCGTAGCCACAGCCGTCGATGATCGCGGCCTCCTCCAGCTCGCGCGGCAGGCCGGCGAAGAACTGCCGGAAGAGGAAGACGAGATACGGGGCGGCGGCCAGGCCCCACAGCACCCACGGCCAGTAGGTGTCGACCATGCCGAGCTTGGCGAAGATCAGGTAGGTCGGCAGCAGGGTGATGAGCTGGGGCAGCATCATCGAGCCGAGCAGGATGCCGAACAGCGGCTTCTTGCCGGGCGCGTCCAGTCGGGCGAATCCGAAGCCGACCCAGGCCGAGCTGAGGGTGACCAGGGTGGCGTAGATGGTCGCGATGATCAGGGAGTTGCGGGCGTAGCCGAGGAAGTCGATCAGGTTGAAGGCGTCGGCGAAGTTGTGCCACTGGAAGTCGGTGGGCAGCCAGTGCACGGGCGACGCGGCCAGTTCGGCCGGGGTCTTGAGCCCGGTGAGGATCAGCCAGCCGACCGGACCGAGGAACAGGCCGGTGAGGGAGACGAGAACGGTGTAGAGGACAAGGCGGTTCACACGGATCCGCACTCGGGGCGTGGACGCCGGGGGCTGCACGGGCAGGCTGGTGGCTGTCACTTCTTCGCCTCCGGGTCGACGTTGTAGAACACCACGCCGGACGTGAACTTGAAGATGAGTCCGGTCACGATGAGGATCAGCACGAAGAGCACCCACAGCAGTGCGGAGGCGTAGCCGTAGCGGCCGAGCGCGAAGTACTGCCCGAACACGTGCATCATGTAGAGGTAGTTGGACTGCGGCAGTGCGGTGACGCCCGCGGTCGTGCCGTCCGGGGTCAGCAGCAGCGGCATGATGGTCTGCACCGAGGCGATCACGCCGGTCACCGTCTGGAAGAGCAGCACCGGCGAGAGCAGCGGCACGGTGATGCTGCGGAAGGTCCGCCAGGCGCTCGCCCCGTCGATGCGGGCGGCCTCGTGGAGTTCGCGGGGCACGTCCTGGAGCCCGGCCAGCGAGATGATCATGATATTTCCGGCGGCCCACAGCACGCTCATCAGGAGCACGTAGCGGGCGTAGGGGTCGGCGAGCCAGCCGAGGGCGTCGAAGCCGAACAGGGTCAGGGCGCCGTTGGCGGCACCGGAGTTCTGGTCGAAGAGCGCCTTGAAGGCGAGGCCCACACCCACCGGCGGCACCACGGCCGGCAGATAGAGCAGGGTGCGGAACAGACCGCGGGCCGTGATCGGCCGGTTGACCAGGACCGCGAGCCCGAGCCCGGCGATGATCGACAGCGGCACCGAGGTCAGCGCGAACAGGCCGGTGCGGCCGAGGGAGTCCCAGGTCGTGGAGTCGGCGAGCAGCTCGGTGTAGTTGCCGAACCCGACGTAGCGCCAGTTGGGCGAGATGCCGTCGAAGGTGGTGAAGCTCAGCCACAGCGCGTACGCCATCGGCACGATGGTCAGCAGCAGGAACCCGATGATCCAGGGCGAGGTGAACATGTAGAAAGCCCGGTGCCTGCGTGCGGTCATGGAGGTCCGGGGCCGGTCCGAAGCCGGCGCCCGGCCGGCGCCCGTGGCCGGGCCGGGCGGCCGCTCCGCGACGGAGGAGATCTGGTCGACCGTCATCCCACCTGCTCCTTACCGCGCTTGAGCTGCTCGTTCATGACCGAGTTGAGGCGTCCGGCCAGGGTGTCGACCGACATCTGTCCGTTCATCGCGGCGGGGGCGAACTGGTTGAAGAGGGCGTAGAGCGAATCCGCCGTGGCGTACGGCGTGAAGGCGATCACCGAGAAGTGCTTCAGCTCGGCGTTCTGCACCTCCAACTCCCGCTTCTGGTAGTCCTCCTGGGCCGGCATAAGCGGCCGCAGGGACTTCAGCGTGGGGATGCCCCAGCCGCCGGACGCGCGGCCCTTGGCCGGCGCCTCACCGAAGAACCACTCGAAGACCCGCCAGGCGGCGTCCTTGTTCCGCGCCTTGCTCGGCATCCAGAAGCCAGTGCCGGCCTGGCAGGGGCTGACCCGTGCGCCACCCCGGAAGACGGGGGCTGGGGCGAGGCGGGAGACCGGCGCCAGCTTCTTGTCGGCGTTGATCAGACCGCCCAGCCAGTAACCGCTGCCCGACATGGCCATCCGGTTCGCCTGGTAGGTGGGCCCGTCCCAGGCGTTGGGGTCGGGCTGGATGATGCTCGGCCCGACCTTCGTCCGGCCGTAGTCGATGTACCAGCCCAGCGCCTTGCGGGCCTCGGGGGTGGTGAAGTCGATCCGGGAGAAGTCGTCGCTGAAGAGACTTCCGCCGGCGGCCGCCGTCAGGCTCGCCAGGAGGTTGGTGGTGTTCACGCCGTTGTAGCTGCCGCCGAAGACGGTGGTCTGGCCGTTCTTGCGCTGCGTGAGCCGCTTGGCGGTGTCCAGCCACTCCTCGAACGTGACCGGCTCCAGCTCCGGCGGGTAGTCGACGCCCGCCTTGTCGAAGAGCGAGGTGTTGTACCAGAACATGGAGTCCTGGGAGAAGTCCTTCGCCATGCCGTAGCGCGGGCCCTTGCCCTGGGTGCGGCCGTCGAAGCGCCACAGGTCGTTGACCGGGTCCAGGTCGTCGAGCCTGAGCACCGTGCTCCTGGCGAAGTACGGGTCCAGGTCCTCCATCACCTCCCGGGCCGCGAAGTACGGCGCGTCCGTGGCACCGACACCGCGCACCAGGTCGGGTGGGTTGCCGTTGGTCATCATCCCGATCAGCTTGGTGAGGTCGTACCGCACCGTGACGATCTTGACGCCGAGGTCCTTCTGGGCCTGTTGGACCAGTTCCGGGGAGATGTCGTCGGGCTTGGCCATCAGCGTGACGGTCTCGCCCGGGCCGCTCACCCCGGTGGACACCTGGAGGGCGCAGCCGCTGAGCGCCGCCGCGCCGGCCGTCGCGCCACCTGCGGAAAGGGAGAGAAAACGGCGGCGGCTCAGGGGGGCACCGGCATGTGGGCGCATGAACGCACCACCTCCTGCTCTGTTCCGTTCGGGATATCGACCAAAGATCGGCTCGCCGATCGCGGCGGCCGGTCCGCCGACTGGTTCGTCGCCGGTTCATCGACCGGTTCGGGCAACCGATTCAGCAGCTGGATCGGCGACTGTTTCGGCAACCGGTTGTCGTGCGTTGGGGCAGAGCTTCTTCCTGTCCGGAAACGGCGTCAAGAGTCTTGACGAATTTTCGAAAAGACTGTGTAACCTCGGCGTCATGGGCCGACCGGCCGAGCCAGGCCGGTGGAACGCGGCCTGATCTGCGGCGGAAACGGGAGCGGGGCGGTGTTTCCGGTGCTGCGATCTCGGGAACCGGTTGCCCAGCCTTGGACCCCAGCACCTTGGACCCCCAGCCCGACCGCCCGATCTCCGCCCGGAGCCCCGCACACGCTCCCGGGGGCCGCGGCGATGGCCACCCGCGGCACCCGATGGCGAGCCGCGGTAAGCGATTTCAAGACATCCGGCACTCCGGACCATCGGCCAACCCGACCGACGCCCGACCAACGTCGTCTTCACCACTCCCTCCTGCCGATTGACCGCCCGTCATCGCCAGATCTACGGTAGAAGACGCTTTCTGAAAATGTTTCCATCCAGTGTGTCAGGAGAGACATGCCCAGCCCGCAGCCACCCAGGGCCGTGTTCGCCATGGATCCGGTACACCTCCCCCTGCTCTTCCCCCCGCCGCTCATGGCCCGGCTGACGCAGGCGGCCGACCTCGACCCCGCACTCGTCGTACGGGACTTCTCCGATCCGACCGCGGCGGACGCCCTGGCCCGGGCCGAGTTCCTGATCACCGGCTGGGGCTGCCCCGCCCTCGACGCCGACGTCCTCGCCGCGGCACCTCGGCTGCGCGCGGTCCTGCACGCCGCGGGCTCGGTCCGTTCGCTGGTCGGCGAGGAACTGTGGAAGCGCGGGATCGCCGTCTCCAGCGCGGTGACCGCCAACGCCCTGCCGGTCGCGGAGTACACCCTCGCGATGATCCTGCTCGCCGGGAAGGACACCTTCACCCACCGCGAACGCTTCCGCGCCACCCACACCTACCCGACCCCCACCGACACCGCGCACACCGGCAACGTCGGCCGCCGCATCGGCGTCATCGGCGCGTCCCGGGTGGGCCGCCGACTCCTCGAACTGCTCCGGCCGTTCGACTTCTCGGTGCTGCTGCACGACCCGTACGTCAGCGCCGCCGAGGCCGCCGCCCTGGGTGCCGAGCTGCTGCCGCTGGACGACCTGCTCAGACACAGCGACATCGTGTCCCTGCACGCCCCCGACATCCCCGAGACCTACCGCATGCTCGACGCCGGCAGACTCGCCCTGATCAAGGACGGCGGCGTCCTCATCAACACCTCCCGCGGCGCCCTGATCGACCACGACGCGCTCACCGACGAGCTGGTCTCCGGCCGACTGCACGCGATCCTCGACGTCACCGAGCCCGAGCCGCTGCCCGCGGGCTCCCCGCTCTACCGGCTGCCCAACGTCTTCCTCACCCCGCACATCGCGGGGTCGCTCGGCAACGAACTGGAACGGCTCGGGCAGATCGTCGTGGAGGAGCTGGAACGGCTGGTGGCGGGGGTTCCGCTGACTCATGAGGTACGGCACTCGGACTTGGCGCGAGTTGCGTAGTCATGGGTGACGGTCGGTCCGCCCATCCGGCACCCGGGCCGCTGCGTTCGATGGCTCGGTCGCCTACGGGGCGCCCAAGCCGGTGCCGGGAGCCCGACCGTGCTCAGCCCTTCGGGCCTCCGCGCTCCCCCACTCCCGGCTTCGCTCGAGCGGGGGGACCCCCATGGTCTCTCGACGCCGGCGCGCCCCTTCGGCTCCCTCGCGGCCGACGCGTGGGGACAGCGGGACCTGGTGGGCCCTTGCCTTGTGCGGCCTCATCGGCTCAGCGCATCCGGCGAGGACCGGTTCCCCTTGTCCGGCGAGGATCGGTTCCCCTCCCCCGGCGGAAACCGTCGGCGGAAACCATGGGATACGGTTTCCGCACCGGCGCTGAGCCGGGCCCCCGACCCTCCGCTGGAATGCCCGGGCCACGGTCGTCCGGCGCAGCAGTCGCAACGATGAAGGAGCCGCAACGGTGAGTCAGCGCAAGGCGGCCGGTGACGCCGGACGGGCCACCATCCGCGACGTGGCGGAGCGTGCAGGGGTCTCCGTGGCGAGCGTGTCGCGGGTCCTGTCGGGCAACTACCCGGTCTCGGAGGAACTGCGCCGCCGGGTGATGAAGGTGGTCGGCGACCTGGACTACGTCACCAACGCCCACGCCCGCTCCCTCGCCGGCGGCGGTACGCCGACGGTCGCGATCCTCATCAACAACATCACCGGCGCCGCGTTCGCCCACGTGGCGAAGGGCGTCGAGGGCGCGGCCACCCTACGCGGCTGGCTGTCCCTGGTGGGGACCACCGGCGACGATCCCGAGCGGGAGCTCGCGCTGGTGAATCTCATGCGCCAGCAGGGCGTCGCCGCGGTGGTGTTGCTCGGCGGCGCCTACGACTACGACGAGTACCAGCTGCGTATGGCCCGCTTCGCTCGCTCCCTGGACGCGGCCGGCTCTCACCTGGTTCTGGTGGGCAGGCCGCCCCTGGAGGGCGACGTACCGGCCACGACGGTCGACTACGACAACGAGGGCGGCGCCTACGCCATGGCCAGCCATCTGCTCTCGGCCGGCCACCGCAAGGTCCTGGTACTGCCGGGCCACGCCGAACTCACCACCGCACAGGGCCGGCTGAAGGGCGCACGGCGGGCCTTCGAGGCGTACGGCGTGCCCTTCGACCCGGACACGGTGCGGCACGGGCCGTACGACTACGAGCACGGGTACGAGGCCGTCGAGGACAGTCTGCGCGACGGGCTCGACTTCACCGCGGTGCTGGCCGGGACCGACGTGGTCGCCGCGGGCGCGATGCAGGCGCTGCGCGCGGCCGGGCTCAGGGTGCCCGAGGACGTCTCGATCGTCGGCTACGACGACATCCCGCTGGCGTCCCAGCTCACCCCCCAGCTCACCACCGTGCACGTGCCGTACGAGGAGATGGGCCGGGTCGCGCTGCGCGCGGTCGCCGACCGGCGGGAGGGCGGCGGGGGCCGCCGCAAGGGCAGCGACGGCGACCATCTCGTGCTGGGCACCCATGTCGTCGTACGGAACTCGGTGCAGCCGCCTGCCCGGCGGAGCTGAGGCAGGCAGCGAGCACCGCAAGCAGATCGTTTCGTAAACGTTTTCTAGAAGTTTTTGACGGAGTCCCCGGTCCGCCGGGGACACCTGTCGAGGTCCGCCCAAGTTCCCTCGCCAAGCTGCTGACCTGCGTAGATCTTGCTCGGTCCGGCCCCGTCGGGTGTGCACCCGCACATAACCCTACGGACAAACCGGCGTAACAAATTGGCGCGCACCTCTTGCTATGAGCAGGATCGCCGTCCTACCGTCCCAGCAACCGCTTACTACATCTTCTGCTTGGCCGACCCCCCGCAACCGCGAGCCGATGGTTTCCGGCCGCCGTTCCCGGCCGGCGCCGAGACGCCGTCTCTCTTCCTCTCCTCCCTGAGTCGCCCTACTTTTCGAAGGAACACGGTCATGAACTTCACCAGCCCCCGGAGAAGGTTCGCCCGCGCAGCCGTGGCGGGACTCGCGTTGTCAGGTCTGCTCTCCGCCTGCGGCGGATCGGACTCCGGCGACGACGCCAAGTCGTCCGGCCCGGTCACCCTGCCCTTCTGGGGCTGGGCGAACGGCCAGGAGGCCGTCGTGAAGGCGTTCAACGCCTCGCACAAGGACGTCCAGCTCAAGTACACCAAGGTCACCGACCAGCTGACCATGCAGAAGCAGCTGACCAACGCGGTCAAGGCCGGCAACGCGCCCTGCCTGCTGCAGAACACCGGCGAGTACGTCACGAGCTGGGTGTCGCAGGGCGCCCTTGCCGACATCACCAAGTACGTCGAGTCCAGCAAGGACAAGTTCAACCCCGGCTCGTGGGCCGTCGGCCAGGTCCAGGGCAAGGTCTACGGCATCCCCACCAGCTCGGCGCCGGCCTTCACGATCTACCGCACCGACGTCTTCGAGAAGTACGGTCTGAAGGCGCCCGCGACCTGGGACGACTTCATCGCCGCCGGCAAGGAACTGAAGAAGCACGACATCAAGATCACCAACTACGCCGGTGAGGACCCGAGCACCCTGGAGGTGCTCGCCATGCAGGCCGGGGCGCACTGGTACGCGATCGACGGCGGCTCCTGGAAGGTGGACTTCCAGGACGCGGGCACCCTGAAGGCCGCCAAGGTGATCCAGGAGATCATCGACAACGACCTCAACTCCAAGCTCTCCTTCGCCGACTACGCGGCCGTCCAGCGCAACTACGACGACGCCGGCACCGTGACGCGGCAGATCTCCACCTGGCAGATGTCCGGCATGGTGCAGAACTTCACCAAGTCCTTCGGCAAGTGGGCGCTGGCCCCCTGGCCGGCGTTCACCGGTGAGGCGCCCAAGACTCCTGCCGGGACCAACCAGAGTGGCGGGCTGACGCTGGTGACCGAGCAGTGCAAGAACAAGGAACAGGCCGCTCAGGCGGCTCTGTGGATGTCCACCGACGCCGGTGCGGTCAAGACCATGGCGAGCCCGGAGACCGGCAGCGGCGTGATGCCCGCGGTGGCCGACAGCAGCTCGTACGTCCCGGAGGCGATCCCCGAGAAGCTGCTGGGCAAGAACTACGGGCCGGCCGAGAAGGTCGTGACGGACAGCATGAGCACCATCACCGACGACTGGACGTTCGGCCCGAACTGGACCGCGATGTTCACGGAGATGCAGGACGAGTGGGCCGCGGTCGTCGGCAAGAAGCAGAAGGTCACCGACCTGCTCGCGCACATGCAGGAGTGGACGGTCAACGACCTGAAGCAGCGCGGCATCAGCGTCAAGGGCTGAGGCACACTTCATGATTCGCTCGCAGCGCTGGAAGGGTGCCGCCTTCACGGTGCCCTTCCAGCTCGGCTTCGTCTTCCTCTACCTGCTTCCGATCGGCTACGCGATCCACCAGTCGCTGTACCTGGAGAAGCAGTCCGGACTCGGTCTCGGCGGCTCGACCACGGAGTTCGTCGGGCTGGAGAACTACCAGCAGGGCCTGACCGACTCGGCGTTCATGACCTCCATCCTGAGGGTGGTGCTGTTCGCCTGTGTCCAGATCCCGTTCATGCTGCTCGTGAGCCTGATGCTGGCGCTCTGCCTGGACGCGGTCACCTCGCGGGTGGCCGGCCGGTTCCGGATCCTGCTGCTGGTTCCCTACATGATCCCCGGCGTGGTCGCGGCCATCGTGTGGATCAACCTGTACAGCCCGGCGGTGGGTCCCCTGACACCGCTCGGCGAGTTGTTCGGGTTCGACTGGAACTTCTTCGCCCCCTCGATGGTGTGGCCGGCCATCGGCAACCTGCTGACCTGGCACGGCATCGGCTACAACATGGTGATCATCTACTCGGCGCTCCAGGGCGTGCCCCGCGAACTGTTCGAAGCCGCGCGGCTGGACGGCGCCTCTGAGCTGCGGATCGCGCGGAGCATCAAGATCCCGTTCGTGCGCGGCGCGCTCGTCCTGACCGCGCTGCTGTCGATCATCCAGATGCTGCAGATCTTCAATGAGCCCGCGCTGTTCCGGAACGTGACTCCGCAGACGATCAGCGACAGCTTCGCCCCGATCATGATCATCTACAACCAGGCGTTCAACGCCGGCAACTACAACTACGCCGCGGCCCTGTCCGTGCTGCTCGCCCTGTTCCTCGGCGTCGCGTCCTTCCTCTTCTACCGGCTGACCTCGAGGGAGGCGGACTGATGGCACTGACGGAAAACCGTACGGAGAACAGCACCGAGCGGCCGCGCGGGCGCACCGTGCGGCGGCTCACCCGCCCGGATCCGGCGGCGCGCTCCCGGGGCGGCCAGCGCTTCCTCCTCGTCGGTCTGGCCCTGGCCAGCGCCTACAGCCTGTTCCCGGTGTACTGGCTGATCATCGCCGCGACCAAGGACCGGGTGGGGCTGTACCAGAGCAACGGGCTGTGGTTCTCCGACATGCACCTGTGGGAGAACCTGCGCCAGGTGTTCACCTACGACGACGGCATCTTCCTGCGCTGGACCGCCAACTCGTTCCTGTACGCGGGTGTCGGCTCCCTGGGCGGCACCCTCATCGCCCTCGCCACCGGCTACGGCCTGGCCCGCTTCGACTTTCCGGGCCGCGGTGCCGTGTTCGCGTGCGTCGTGGGTTCGTTCCTGATCCCGATCGCCCTGCTCACCCTGCCGCTGTACCTGCTGTTCTCGGAGATCGGCATGGTCGACACGCCCTGGGCGATGCTGATCCCCTGCCTGATCAACCCGTTCAGCGTGTACCTCGCCAAGGTGTACACCGAGGCCACGATTCCCTTCGAGCTCCTCGAGGCGGCCCGCATCGACGGCGCCGGTGAGCTGCGGATCTTCTTCAGCATCGTGCTGCGGATGATGACGACCGGCGGCGCGACGGTGTTCCTGCTGGCCTTCGTCAACACCTGGAACGCCTTCTTCCTGCCGCTCACCGTCCTGCGCGGCGAGGAGAACTGGACCCTCAACCTGGGCCTGTACAACTGGTCCGGCAAGCGTCAGGAGTCCGGCGTCGACCTGACGAGTCTCGTCCTGACGGGTGCACTGCTCTCCATCGTGCCGATGGCGATCATGATGGTCGCGATGCGGCGGTACTGGCGAAGCGGCGTGACGATGGGAGCCCTCAAGTGACCGTGCCGCTGGGCGCCTCAAGTGCCCGTGCCGCGGGGACCCCAGAAGCGACCACGACGACGGGAGCCCAGAAGTGACCCGGCTGCACAATCCCGTCATCCGTGGCTTCGCCCCGGACCCCTCCCTGGTCCGCGTGGACGACTGGTACTACGTGGCGACGAGTTCCTTCGAATGGTTCCCGACGATCCCGATCCACCGCTCGCGGGACCTGGCGGACTGGGAGTACGCGGGCCATGTCCGGGGCGCGGCTCCCGGCGACTCGCTGGCCGGGGTACCCGACTCGGGCGGCATCTGGGCGCCCTCGCTGAGCTGGGACGGGGACCGCTTCTGGATGGTCTACTCGATCGTCCGCTCGGTCGGCACGCCGTACTTCGACACGGACACCTACGTCACGACGGCCACGGACGTGGACGGCACGTGGTCCTCACCGCGTCGCATCGCGAGCCACGGCTTCGACCCCGCGCTCTTCCACGAGGGCGGCCGGGTGTGGCTGCTGAACCTGCAGAACGACCACCGGCCCGGCGGCAGGCGCTTCGCCGGGATCGTGCTGACCGAGCTGGACCGGGAGACGCTGAGCCCAATCGGCGACACCCACCTGCTGCTCCAGCACGAACGGCTGGTGGAGGGGCCGAAGGTGGTGCGGCGCGACGGCTGGTACTACCTGCTCCTGGCGGAGGGCGGCACGGGCTTCGAGCACGGGGTCCTGGTGGCGCGCAGTCGCGAGCTGACCGGGCCGTACGTACTCGACGACCGCCCGCTGCTGACCTCCCGGGACGATCCGTCGCTGCCGCTGCAGAAGGCCGGTCATGGTGAGCTGGTCCGGACTCCGGGCGGCGACTGGGTGCTGAGTCACCTGGCGGCCCGTCCGCTGCGGACATCCGACGGACTCCGCTGCACGCTGGGCCGCGAGACGGCGATCCAGGCGGTGACGTGGGACACGGAGGGCTGGCCCAGGATGCGACACGGGGGTGCGCATCCTGCGGTCGAGGTCGACATACCGACAGAGCCACGACCACTGGGCCGACGCGCGGACTCCGCCGACCCGTTGGGCTGGCCCTGGGGCACCCTGCGCGCCGCCCCCGACCCCTCCTGGGCGGACGCCACCGGCCACCCCGGCCGGATCCGGCTGCGCGGCCGGCACGGGCCCGAGTCGTGGTGGGCCCACAGTCTGCTGGCCCAGCGGATCACCGAACACCGCGCCGAGGCCGAGGTCACCGTCGAGGCCCGGCCCCGGACGTTCACGCAGGCCGCCGGGCTGGTGCTCTGGTACAACACCGAGGCGTATCTCGCCCTCGACCTGACCTGGGCGGAGCCCGAGGGCGAGGGGCAGTGCGGCCAGCAGTGGCGGGGCGGCGGGCGTACGGTGCTCAGCCTGGTGGAGCGGGACGAGGCGGGCACGCGTCAGGTGGCGGTCGTGGACGTCGACGCGGACCGGGCGCTCACGCTCGGTGTGACGACCGATGGCGCCGAGGCGCGGTTCTGGTACGTCCGGGACGGTGTGCGTACGCCGGTCGGGTCGCCGCTCGACTTCGGCAGGCTCTCCGACGACCACGGATCGAAGCTGCGCTTCACCGGGGCGATGGCCGGAATCCATGCCGTGGATCTCGTCGACGCGGGGTTCACGGCCGACTTCTCGGGATTCCGTCTGGACTGCCGATAACCGTGTTCGAAGTTTCGAAACCCCGACCCGACGCAGACCTGCGAACCCCCGGCCTCTTCCCGAGGTCCTGCGGCGAACCTAGGGTAGAGAGCGCTTACTATCCGGGGGGCCTCCCGACCCTCGGAAGGAGCGCTGTCGAAACTTTCATGGCCCTCGGGCGGGCCGGAGAGGTGGTTCCCGATGGTCCGTACGGAGAGCGCGAGCGTGACGGCCGGGCCGACCCTGGCGGTCGTGGCCCGCGAGGCGGGGGTGTCCGTACCCACCGCCTCCAAGGTCGTCAACGGCAGGGAGGACGTCGCCCCCGAGACCCGCCGCCGGGTCACGGAGGCGCTGGACCGGCTCGGTTACGTCCGCAGACCCCGCTTCGACGTGGGGAAGGCGTCGGGGCTGGTCGACCTGGTCGTGCACTCGCTGGAGAGCTCCTGGTCGGGTGCGGTGCTGCACGGCGTGGAGGCGGCGGCGCACGACGCGGGTCTCGAGGTGGTGGTGTCGGCCGGCCTGACCAGGACCCGCGCCGGCCGCCCGGAACGCGGCTGGCTCGACAAGCTCATCGCCCGCGGCTCCTCGGGCGTGCTGTTCAACCTGGCCGAGCTGACCGACTCCCAGTACGCCTGGCTGGACCAGCACCGCATTCCGTACGTGATGATCGACCCGGTCCTCGACCCGCCGCCCGGCGTGGTGTCGGTGGGCGCGGCGAACTGGCACGGCGGGGTGACGGCGACCGAGCACCTGCTCGCCCTGGGCCACGAGCGCATCGCCGTCATCGCCGGTCACCAGCGCAAGATGTGCAGCAGCGCACGCGTCGCCGGCTACCGCTCGGCGCTCGCCTCGGCGGGCGTACGCCAGCGTCCCGAGTACGTCCGGCACGCCGGCTTCGACGAGAGCGTCGCCCGCAGCCGCATGCGCGAACTCCTCGACCTGCCCGAGCCGCCCACGGCCGTCTTCGTCTGCTCGGACCGGATGGCCCTCGGCGTCTACGAGGCGCTGGGCGAGCGGGGGTTGACCGTGCCGGACGACATGAGCGTCGTCGGCTTCGACGACCTCCCCGAAGCCCGCTGGCTCACCCCGGCCCTCACCACGGTCCGCCAGCCGCTGTCGGAGATGGCGGCGACGGCGCTGCGGCTGCTGGTGCGGATGATGGACGGGGACCGGCCGGAGAGTACGCGGACGGAACTGTCCACGCGGCTGGTGGAGCGGGCGAGTACGGCGGGGCCGCGGGTCTAGGCGCTTCGGCAGAGTCCGCTCCGGCCGCACCCGGCGGCACACTCACGTACCTACGCCCTTTCGGACGCCTGCATGGGCCACCGACCGCCGGATTCGCTCACTTTTACTCATATACGGAGGGAGGGAACTGGCCGGGTCGGCCGGGCGTCGAAGGATGCGGCGGGGTGGGGGGCCGTTGCTCGGGGGCGGAGCGGCGGCGAGTGCTGGGGGGACGACCATGACACGCTGGCGGCCGCTGCCGGATGCGCTGCCGAGGGAGGCACGGCACCTGGTCGAGCAACTGCGTGATCTGAAGGACCGTACGGGTCTGAGCCTCGCGGAACTGGCGCGGCTGACCGCGTACAGCAAATCGTCCTGGCAGCGGTATCTCAGCGGGACCAAGCAGCCGCCGAGGGGCGCGGTCCAGGCGCTGTGCCGGGTCGCGGGCGGGGACCAGGCGCGGCTGCTGGCGCTGTGGGAGCTGGCCCACACGACCTGGCCGCGGGGAACGGTGGTGTCCGGGGCGGTGGTGCCCGGTGTGGGGATGCCTGGTGCCGGGATGCCTGGTACGGCGCTGCCGACCGGGTCGCCGGAGGCGGCGCCACTGCCGCCCGGCGCCGAGTACCGGCGCTGGCGGACGGCGGCGCTGGTCGCCTTCGCCGTCATCGTGCTGCTGGCGGCGGGGCTGCTGTGGGCACTGCCGGAGGGGGCCGGATGACCCTACGGCCACCCGCCCCCCTCCGGATCAGTACTGTGACTGTGCCCGGTGCTGTCAGCCGACCTTGTCGTAGTACGCGATCTTCCAGGAGCCCGTGCCCCTGAGCTTCACCCGGTACTTGCCGCTGACCCGCTTGAAGGTGACGGTCCGAGCACTGCCCGAGTACTGGACGTTACTGCTCGTGTACGGGCCGTGGAGCCGGCTCTGGGCGGACAGCCAGCAGTCGTCGGTGACGACGCCGTCGTTCTCCGGGATGCCGTAGTGGTTCTGCCACCACTGGGTGGCCGACTCGGTCTCCGGGCCGAACGAGCCGTCGATCTTGTTCTTCTTGAAGGGGTGCCAGTCACCGTCCTCGTCCTCGTACATGGCACCGTCCGCCCACAGGACGGTCTCCCACAGGGCCGTGGCGTTGCTCTGTGCGTAGTCGTCGACGCCGAGGTTCTCCTCGTCCTGCCAGTCGTCGTAGACGTAGCTGTTGCCGTCGATGCCGTGGTAGTCCGCGGCGTTCGCCGCCGGCGCCATGGCCGTTACGGCACCCCCGGCGACCAGCAACACGGCCGACGCCATGGCGACAGCCCGATTGCGCTTGCTCATGCGGTCTTCCTTTCCGAACCGCCGACCCCCGTGGTTCCCCCCTGGGGCGGCTCGCCTCACTTGGCACGACACAGCGTCACGGTCGGACGGCCGCACGGCGAGGCCTGACGGCAAACGTGGACCGGCACGGGACGATCCACGCTCCGTACGGCGACGTCCCCGCGGAGGACGGGCCGTAGGGGGACCAGGTGGGACGGGGTGGGCCGGGCTGGGACGGGGTGGGCCGGGAGGAGCAGGGCCTGAGCCCTTCGTCGCTCAGTCCGCGTCCTTCTCCAGCCGTGCCGCCCACCTGATGCCGCCCAGCAGATGGGCACGGAAGTCCGGATTCTCGTAGGCCTCGGAGGCGTGCCCGAGGGCCGTGTAGAAGACTCGCCCCTCCCCCTGCTCCCGGCACCACACCAGCGGATGGTCGGCCCCCATGCCGCCTCCCTCGTACGACGACTCGTCGACCCGGGCCAACACCCGTACCGCGTCACGAGGATTGGTCCGGAAGTCGTACCACTCGTCGGTGAACTCCCAGACGGCAGGCATGTGTCGGGCCGCCGGATGGGCACGGTCCTCCACGACGACCCGACCCGGCTGGAACTCCGGATGCCGGTCGAAGCGGGCACCGAGGAGTTCGCCGTAGTACGGCCACTCGTACTCCGTACAGGCCGCCGCATGCACCCCGACGAACCCGCCGCCCGCCTCGACATACCCGGCCAGCCGCTCGCGTCCGGCGGGGCTGACAGCTGCCGAGCAGTCGTGAGGCTCTCCGGCTGGGACCGGTGGGTCATGGCGTGCCCTGCCTGGCGTGCGCCCGGGTCTTTGCCTCCGGAACGGGAACGGGAGTTCTCCCATCGAATGCGTGACCTCTGCGTGCGGTGCTCGTTGGGTGCGGTGAAGGA
>NZ_JBWLKM010000032.1:0-70800 GCF_059026085.1 Streptomyces sp. a15
GCCATGGTCGGCGACGGCGTCAACGACGCGGCCGCACTGGCCACCGCCGACCTGGGCCTGGCCATGGGCACCGGCACCGACGCGGCCATCGAGGCGGGCGACCTGACCCTCGTACGCGGCGACCTGCGCGTGGCCGCCGACGCCATCCGCCTGTCCCGCCGGACCCTGGCCACCATCAAGGGCAACCTCTTCTGGGCCTTCGGCTACAACGTCGCAGCCCTGCCACTCGCCGCCCTCGGCATGCTCAACCCGATGATCGCGGGGGCGACGATGGCCTTCTCATCGGTGTTCGTCGTCACCAACAGCCTGCGGTTGCGGTCCTTCAGATAGAAACGCCGAGAGGAGCATAATCAGCGGCCCGAAGAGGCTGACCAGGAGTGCACCTGTGCACCGTTGCGAGGTTGACTCCCACGGCACTCCTTGAGGCACTGGCACCCCACGTCAGCCACAAGGGCGGTTGCCAGGGCCTGTCCGAGGTCGTGTGTTCGCCCGCGTGCCCTACGAGGCGACCATTCGCCAGGTGCATAACCCCTTGTCGTACACCGTCATTTGCAACGTCTTGATGCGTGATTGCAGCCAACCTCACGCGCCGGTACGAGTGCTCGGCCACATCTCGTGGTGGTGGCAGTCCATGCGGCGATACTGGCCGGACGTTCGAAGCAGGGGGATGAAGTGGCGTGGTCAACAGGACTGCCCGGTCTGGCCGTCGGCCTGTTGATCGCGGCGGTGACCGCGCCGGTGGGAGTCTCCGGAGCGGTGTTCCTGCTGCCCGTACAACTGAGTGTGCTCGGCGTGCCCAGCCCGGCGGTCACCCCCACCAACCTGCTGTTCAACGTGGTGGCCGGACCGGGTGCGCTGCTGCGCTACCGCCGTACGGGCCTGCTGAACAGCCCGCTGACCCGCCGCCTGGTGGCCGGCACCCTGCCCGGCGTGGTCGTCGGCGCCGTGGTGCGGGTCTTCGCCGTCCCAGGGCCGGCCGCCTTCCGCCTCCTGGTCGCCGGCCTGCTGATGCCATTGGGCCTCTGGCTCATCAACCGCACCCTCCGCCCCGCCCGGCCCAATCCGAGAGCGGAACCGTCTCCTCGCACGATCACCGGCCTGGCCCTGGCCGTCGGGATCGTCGGCGGAATCTACGGAATCGGCGGCGGCTCCATCCTCGGCCCCATCCTGGTCGGCCGCGGCATGCCTGTCGCCCAGGTCGCCCCGGCCGCCCTCGCCTCCACCTTCGCCACGTCCCTGGCCGGCGCTGCCGCCTTCGCGCTGCTGTCCGTGACGAGCTCCAGCGATGTCTCCCCCGACTGGTACCTCGGCCTGGCCTGCGGCCTCGGCGGACTCATCGGCGGTTACCTCGGCGCATACCTCCAGCCCCGCCTGCCGGAGACCGCCCTGCGCCTACTGCTCGGCGTCCTCGCGGCCGCCCTCGGCGCCGTCTACGCCGTGCAGTCATTGGGCTGAAGCAGCGCCATTGCCCGACACCATGCCACGCGGCCGTCCTCAGTCTCGCCCTGACCGCTCGCTCCGACAGCGAGCGAGCGAGCGACGGCACGGACGCTCCACAACCGGGTGCCGGAACCGGCCTCATGGTGAGCAGTGCGTGTCGCTTCAGGCATGGGGGGTGTAGGCCGCCAGAACGATCTCGGTGACGAAACGGGGGGCATCCTCCGGATCCAGCGCTCCGTTGGCCACGTCTGCCGCTGTGCCTTTGAGAACGTGATGGAGGGCGCTCGCCAACCAGCTCGCGGGGAGGTCGTCACGGAAAACGCCTTCCGCCTGGCCGCGAGTGATCAGGTCGCGGACACGCTGCTCGGGCCTGGCGTGAAGGGCGTGAATCCGCCCTGAGGGCAGCACCGCCTGCGCCGCTTCGAGGACAGCACTCGCCTGCGCGATCAGGAGCCAACTCGACCTGATGAGGGCGTCCAGCGCGGTGCGTGGATCACCCGTGAGGTCGAGGCCCTCCAGCACCTCGTCGCCTTGGGCGAGCAGGCGTGTCAGCGCCGCCTCGACCAGGCTGTCCCGGGAAGGGAAGTGGCCGTAGAGGGTGACTCGGCCCACCCCTGCGGCGTGTGCGATCTGGACCACGCTCGCGTCGGAGTTGCGGCTGAGGCAGTCGATCGCCGCGTCGAGGATCTTCTCCACATTCTGTTGGGCATCGGCTCTGCGGGTGGCTCCGGGAACTGAGCGAGACATGCAACCCCTAACTCAAACAGTGGTGTACGGGTTAGAGTAGCGCCTACAACTCGAACACTACTGTTTGACTTACCGTGAAGGGGTGACCGTCATGACCGAATCGATGGCCTCCACCAGCTCCACCGTCAGTCCCAACCCACGCCGTTGGAAGATCCTGGGACTCGTGGGCGTCGCGCAGCTGATGCTGATCCTGGATGTCACCGTTGTCGCCATCGCTCTGCCGCACATGGGCGCGGACCTCGGCCTGGAGCGCGAGGCGCTCACCTGGGTCGTGAGCGGCTACACCCTCGCGTTCGGCGGCCTGCTCCTGCTCGGAGGCCGCGCCGCCGACCTGTTCGGGGCCCGGCGCCTGGTCCTGGTGGCTCTGCTGCTGTTCGCCGGCGCCTCGCTGCTGGCGGGCCTGGCCACCTCCGGCCCAATTCTGCTGGGGGGACGCGTGGTGCAGGGCCTTGCGGCGGCCATGCTCTCCCCTGCCGCCCTGTCACTCATCGTCACCCTGTTCGACGGCGAGGAGCGGAACAAGGCGCTGGGAATCTGGTCGTCACTGGGCGGCACCGGAGCGGCGTTGGGCGTGCTCCTGGGAGGGCTGCTCACCGCGGGCCCCGGGTGGCCGTGGGTGTTCTTCATCAACGTCCCCGTGGGCGTGGTGGTCTTCGTCGCCCTGCGCACACAGCTCCCGCCGCAGCCGCGCGCGGCCACGCGGGGCCGGCTCGACGTGGTGGGCGCGGTGCTGGTGACCGCCGCCACGGGCACCCTGACCTACGCCTTGATCAGGGCCGGCGACAAGGGATGGGTGACGATGGCGACAGCCGGTCTGGTCGCCGCCGCGGCTCTCCTCTACGGGGCCTTCGTCGTCCGTCAGCGCCGGGCGGCGTCTCCGCTGATGGACGTCAGGCTTCTGGTCCGCCGGCCGGTCGCGACGGGAACGCTGCTGATCCTCGTGGCCACCGCTTTGATGATCATGGTGTTCTTCCTCGGTACGTTCTCCCTGCAGGACCACCGTGGACACGGGGCGCTCGCCACCGGCCTGCTCTTCCTGCCCGTCGCGCTGGCGACGATGGCCGGGGCGACCGCGGCGGGCCGCGTGATCGGGAGCACCGGACCCCGGGCACTGGGGGTGTCCGGTCTCCTCCTCGCCGCCGCCGGCATGTCGATCCCCGCGCTCTGGGACAGCACCCCCGCTCTGGTGACCGGCATCGCAGTGGCTGCCGCCGGCACCGGAGTGCTCTTCGTCGTCGCTTCCGCCACCGCGCTGGGGCAGATCGAACCGCACGAGGCCGGCCTCGCATCCGGAATCGTGAGCACCTTCCACGAGTTCGGCGCCTCGCTGGGCGCCGCCGTCGTCTCCAGCATGGCCGCGGCGAGCATCGCCGGAACCGACGAGGCGGGCTTCTCACGCGGCTTCGCCACCGGCGCCGTCGTGGCTGCCGCAGCAGCGGTCCTGGCACTGGTCCTGACGCCGGGCCGCGCTCCCCGTGAGCGCGCCCAACAGCCGGACCCGGTGTGACGTGACGGGCTGAGCAAACGCCGTAAGCCCCGCCCTGCTGCATTGCAGCAGGGCGGGGCTCCGACTGTTCGCGGCGCGGCTGAGGTGCCGACGGTAGGAAGAGCCATCCCTCGGGAGGGATCCCGGCCTCTCCGGAGTTGCCGATCGCCCCGTCGAGGCTCCTGGATTACGCGGCTCGGCACCAGTGTCGCCGCCACGGCACAGGCCGCCTGATGCACACGGATCCGCCTCTTCACAGGCGAGGAGCTGCCTGGCGCACGCCGTGTACGCCGACGCCTTCTGCGCCCCGCCCCGGCAAACTCGGACGTTACCGGCCTTCGCCACGGCCTGGACCACCCACGCGCCCTTCCCCACGGACCACTGCCACCCCCAGGCCGCCGTGTCCGTGCGCCGAGGGCCGTCGCCTTCTACCGCCGCCAGGGCTGCCGAGCGCGGCGGAACCGTCGCTCCGAGAACTGACAGAGCCGCACGGCTGACCTCCTGACCAGCAACCGCCATATCCATGCGATGAGCCGCACAGGCAAAGCTCGCCGATCGGCAACGGACTGATGCGCGGGCCGCCTGGGTAATCCTCCAATCGCACATAAGATGCAACAGCAATATCCAAGCAATAAGAGCGTGAGGCTGATGAGGACCCGTCGAATACGAAGTGCCGCCATCGCGGCAGCGGTTGTGGTGGCCGGAGGGGCCGCCTGTTCCGCACCCAGCGGCGGCAGTGACGGCGAGGCCGCCGACTCCGTCGTGATCGGAGTGGCCTCCGAGCCCGACACCCTCAGCCCGCTGCTCGGCTACGGCAAGGACGGCAATTCCAAGGTCTTCGACGGACTCCTCGCCCGCGACGCGGACCTGAAGCTGGGACCCGCACTGGCCACGGCCCTGCCCGAGGTCGACGAAGACGGACTCACCTACACGTACACCCTGCGCGAGGGCGTGAAGTTCAGCGACGGCGAGCCGCTGACGGCCGACGACGTGGTCTTCACCTACCGGACCGTCCTGGACGAGAAGACCAACAACACCTCCCGGAGCGAGCTGGACGCCGTCAAGGAGGTCCGGGCGAGCGGTGAGGACGAGATCGTCTTCACGCTCAAGTACCCCTACGCGCCCTTCGCCGGGCGCACGGTCCTGCCCATCGTCCCCGAGCACGTCGCCGGCGAGCAGGACCCCAACACGGGCTCGTTCAGCACCAAGCCGGTCGGCACGGGCCCGTACATCCTCTCCACCTGGAGCAAGGGCGAGAAGCTCACCTTCAAGGCCAACCCGCACTACTGGGGCGGCGCGCCGAAGATGAAGACGTTCACCATGGCGGTCATCGCGGACGACAACGTGCGCGCCACCCGGCTGCGCTCCGGCGACCTCGACGGCGCGGTCCTCCCGCCCAACCTCGCCGCCACCTTCAAGAACGACGACGGGGTGAAGACGTACGACGCGAAGTCCTACGACTTCCGCACCGTCACCCTCCCCACCGCCGACAAGGTCACCGGGGACCGTGCGATCCGGCAGGCACTCGACGCCGCCGTCGACCGCGAGGCCATGGTGGACAAGGTCCTCGACGGCGCGGGCAGGCCGGCGTACGGACCGCTGCCCGTCGACGACCCCTGGTTCGCGAAGGGCATCGAGCGTACCCAGGACCTCGGAAAGGCCAAGCAGATCCTGGACCAAGCCGGCTGGCAGACCGGCGAGGACGGCATCCGCGCCAAGGACGGCCAACGGGCCACGTTCACCCTCCTCTACCCCTCGGGCGACAAGGTCCGCCAGGACCACGCCCTCGCCTACGCCTCCGACGCCAAGAAGGCCGGCATCGACGTGAAGGCGGAGAGCGCCACCTGGGAGGTCATCGAACCGCGGATGAAGAACACCGCGGTCCTCGCGGGCTTCGGCAGCACCGGCGACCCCGACTTCGGCCTGTACACCCTGTTGCACTCCTCCCTCGCCGGCGATGGCTTCAACAACATGGCCCGCTACGACAACCCGACCGTGGACCAGGCACTCGACACCGGCCGCCGCAGCTCGGACACGGCGACCCGAAAGGCGGCCTACGACACGCTCCAGCGCGCCCTGGCGAAGGACCCCGGCTACACGTTCCTCACCCACATCGACCACCTGTACGTGCTCGGCGACCGCTGGGACGAACTGACCACCCAGCTCGAACCGCACGAGCACGGCTTCGCCAGCGGCCCCTGGTGGAACATCGAGGACTGGCAGCCGAAGAAATGACCGGAACATCCCTGCCCTGGGGAGCGATGGCACGCCTGGCGGGACGGCGGACCCTGTTCGCCGTCCCCGTCCTGCTCGTCGTCACCTTCGGTGTCTTCGCCATCGCCGCCGCCTCCCCCTTCGACCCCGTCAGGGCGTACGCGGGCACAGCCGCCCTCGGCGCCGACCAGGAGACCCTGGACCGGCTGCGGGACAACCTCGGCGTGGGCCAGCCGTTCACCGCCCGCTGGTGGGACTGGCTGGGCTCCGCTCTCGGCGGCGACCTGGGCCAGTCCAGCGTGCTGCGGCAGCCGGTGGCGCAGGTCATCGGCGAACGCCTCGTGTGGTCCTCGCTGTTGTGCGCGGTCGCGTTCCTCGTCGCCGTGCTGGCAGGCACCCTGCTGGGGGTACTGGCCGCCCGCCGCCCCGGATCGTGGCTCGACCGGATCGTCAGCTCGCTCGCCTACGCCCTGGAGGCAGCGCCGGTCTTCTGGATCGCTCTGCTGGCCATCTGGCTGTTCGCTCTCCAGCTGGACATCCTGCCGGCGGGCGGCCTCACGGACACGGCCAGCGAGCACATCACCCCAGGGCAGGTGGCGAGCCATCTGGTCCTGCCCGCCGGCGTCCTCGCCCTCTCCCAACTCCCCTGGTTCACCCTCTACGTGCGGCAGGGTGTCGGCGACGCCCTGGCGGAGGACCCGGTACGCGGCGCCCGCGCGAGGGGCTTGAGCGAGCGCACCGTCCTGCTCGGGCACGCCCTGCGCTCCGGCCTGCTTCCGGTCCTTACCCTGGTCGGCTCCCGCGTCCCCGAACTCATCACGGGCGCCCTGCTCGTGGAGAGCGTCTTCAGCTGGCCGGGCATCGCGGCGGCCACCGTCGAGGCGGCCACCGCCGTCGACTTCCCCCTGCTCGCCGCGCTGACGGCGCTGGCCACCGCCGCCGTCCTCGTCGGCAACCTGCTCGCCGACCTCCTCTACGGACTGTTCGACCCGAGGGTGAAGCTCAGTGAAATGTGACTCCCATGGCTGAGGCCGCAGTCGAGACCGAGAAGCGGTCCAGGACGGCGTGGCGCTCCCCCGGCGCGAGCCGCCGCTCCACCCGCACACTGCGGGTGCGCACCTCGGTGGTCCTGGTGACGGTGACCGTGCTCGCCGTGCTGCTCGTGCCGCCCTTCGTCCAGCTCGACCAGCAGGCTGTCGACTTGGCGGCCAAGCTGCAACCGCCGTCCTGGGCGCACCCGTTCGGCACCGATGACGTCGGCCGGGACCTGCTGTTGCGCTGTGTCTACGGGCTGCGGGTCTCACTGCTCGTCGGTCTGGCCGCCGCGCTCACGGCAACGCTGATCGGGACCGCCATCGGGGCCACCGCCGGAGCGCTGGGCGGCTGGGCGGACCGTGGCCTCATGCGGGTGGTCGACGCCTTCTCCTCCGTACCCCACCTACTGCTGGGCATCTTCATCGTCGCGATGTTCCGGCCGGGCGTCTGGCCGGTGGTGGTCTCGGTCGCGCTCACCCACTGGCTGTCGACCGCCCGGATCGTCCGCGCCGAGGTCCTCTCCCTGCGCTCCCGGCCGTACATCGACGCAGCCGTCTCCGGCGGCGCGTCCCGGTGGCGGGTCGCGGTACGGCACCTGCTGCCCGGTGTGCTGCCCCAGGCCGTCCTCGCCGCCGTACTGATGGTGCCGCACGCCATGTGGCACGAATCAGCCCTGTCCTTCCTCGGACTCGGACTGCCCACCCACACCGCGAGCCTCGGCACCCTCATCCAGAGCGCACGGGGCTCGCTCCTGTCCGGACAGTGGTGGCCGACCCTCTTCCCCGGCCTCTTCATCATCGTCCCCACCCTCGCCATCGCCGGCCTCGCCGGAGCCTGGCGGGAGCGGATCAACCCGCGCCGCCGATCGGAGCTGATGCTGTGACTCTCACCAAGCGACAGCCCGTGCTCTCGGTACATGGACTGTCCGTACGATTCCTGATGCCCGGCGGACGCCGCATCGCCGCCGTCACCGACGCCCACTTCGACGTGGCAGCCGGCGAGTGCCTCGCCCTGATCGGCGAGAGCGGCTGTGGCAAGTCCGTCCTCGCCTCCGCCCTCCTCGGCCTGCTCCCTGCCAACGCCCAGACCGCCGGCGAGGCCCTCCTCGGCGACCTCGACCTGCTCGCCGCCGACGAACGCACCCTCGCCCGCACCGTACGGGGCCGCCGGATCGGCCTCATCCCGCAGAGCCCAGCCGCGCACCTGACCCCCGTCCGCACCATCCGCTCCCAGCTGGAGGAAACCGTCACCGCACTGACCGGCGTACGAGGCCGCCCAGCCGTGCGTGCCGCTGCCGAAGCGGCGGCCGAACGCACCGCGTTCCCCGCCGACCACCTGGACTGCCACCCCCATGAGCTCTCCGGCGGCCTCGCCCAGCGCGCCGCCACCGCCCTCGCCCTGGTCGGCAACGCACCTCTCCTGCTGGCCGACGAACCGACCACCGGACTCGACCGCGACCTCGTGGAGCACACGGTCGACGAACTACGACGCCACATCGACGACGCCGACGCCGACCGAGCCCTGCTGATGATCACCCACGACCTTGCCGCCGCCGAACGCATCGCCGACCGCGTCGCCGTCATGTACGCGGGCCGCATCGTCGAAATCACCGACGCAGCCGCCTTCTTCGGCACCCCCGGCCCCCGCCACCCCTACAGCCGCGGCCTCCTCCAGGCCCTCCCCGACCGTGCCTTCACACCCATCCCCGGCATGCCTCCGGAACTCGGCGACCTGCCCGACGGCTGCGCCTTCGCGCCGCGCTGCGATTGGGTCACCGACGCCTGCGCCACACTGCCGAGCCTGGCTGGCGCCGTCACCGTCGCATGCCACCACCGGCACGTACCCAAGGACGCCCGTGCTTGAACTGCGCGCCATCACCGCCGGATACGACAGAAGCACTCCCGTCGTGCGTAACGCTTCCCTCACGGTCGAGCCGGGCGAAGCCGTCGGCCTGCTCGGCCCCAGCGGCTGCGGCAAGTCGACCCTGGTCCGCGTCGCCGCCCTGCTCCACCGCCCAGAGTCCGGAACTCTGACCCTCGACGGCACCCGCGTACACCGCTGGCGACACCGCGCCCCACGCGAACTCCGCACCGCCATCGGCGTCGTGTTCCAGCAGCCCAGACTCTCCGCGGATCCCCGACTACGGCTCACCGACCTGATCGCCGAACCACTCCGCGCCACCGGCCGCCGCGACGCACTACCCGAGCGGGTGACCGAGCTCGCCACAACCGTCGGCCTGACCCCGGACCTGCTGGACAGACGCCCCCACGAAGTCAGCGACGGCCAACTCCAACGCGCCTGCCTCGCCCGCGCCCTCGTGCTGCGCCCGCGCTGGCTGATATGCGACGAGATGACCGCCATGCTCGACGCCTCCACCACGGCCGCCCTCGTCGCCGTCGTCGAGGACTACCGCCATACCACCGGCGCGGGCCTGCTAGCCGTCGGCCACGACCACACGCTCCTGCACCGCTGGTGCGACCGCACAGTGCACTGGGAGACGCTCCGCGATTCACCGTCGATCGCCTGATGGGCGCAACGTACACGAGCGGACACGTCGGCTTCGACGCCTCCGGAGGGCGAGAGGCCCTACGCGTCGCGTTCCAGGTCCGGGCGCTGCCTGAAACCGGTACCTCCACACTCCTTGCGGCAAGAGCGCCGCAGTGGGGCCGACCGGCAGGTGTGATGAAACTGCATCAGCTCATCAGAACGGCGCTTCCGTGGTACCGCCAGACGGCATTGCACCTGTCAGCGGCACACCTGCGGGAAGCGGCAGGTTGCTCACCACGAACTGGTTCAGGATGTCGTCGCGATCCATGAACATGATCTGGCTCCGCTTCGCGGCATCCAAAGCGTTGCCAAGCCAGTTACGGGCAGCCTTGGTGATCTCCCCGCCAGCCACGATGAACGCATGGTCGACGAGGACGCGCCGATTGGTCTCAGGGTCGAAAATCTCGTGCGCCAGCATCATCAAAGCCTGATTGTGGATCTCCGGACCGTCGAAGCGGTACTGGAGGGCAGGGGTCTTCGCCTCACTCACCGCTCCACGCTAACCGCCTCTTCTTACGGGCCGACCGCTGGGCCCCAACTCCCCACACCTGCCTCCCGCACATCAGCGGGGAACTCTCACGCGGCCTTCACAGGAGGGCGGGTGTGGATCGCTGTTCCGCCCCTTCGTGCCGTGCGGAAACAGTACGGAGGCGGTGCGGAGGCAATGCGGAGGCATTGGTCGGGGTCACAGGTCGCTCGGTGTGCCGAGGCCCGTGAGGGCGCCGACCGGGTCCAGGTCGGGGGTGCCGCGGGGCCACCAGTCGTCGTGGCCCGGCTCGGACTCGTAGGCGTACCACAGGCCGTCGCGGCCGAGGCGGAGCTGGACATGGCCGCGGGGGTGGGTGAGGTGGCTGTGCCAGGGGCGGAAGGCGGGGAGGTCGGCGGCGAGGAGGAGGGGGCGGGCACGGTCGAAACGGCCGGCCGGCGGGTCCCAGGGCTCTTCGAGGACGGCGAGGCCCTCCAGCCCGCCCTGCCGCCAGGCGGCGACCGCGCGGGCCAGTTCGGACGGGGTACGGCCGGCGGCGGAGGCGAGTGCCGCGTAGAGGGCGCGGGTGCCGGCGGTGAGTCCGGAGCCGGGGCGGGCCGCGGCGAGCCGTACCGCGTCCTGCCACAGGGTCAGTTCGCCGACCGGGTCCCGGCCGGTGGCGAGCAGCGCGTGGGCGCGGGCCGCCGCGTCGGTCGCCAACTGGTCCAGCGCGAAGGGGTCCGGGCCGCCCGGGGCCGCGGGATACACCGGGGGCTGCTCGGGATGCGGGGGCGGGGGCAGGGGCGTCGGGAGGGGCGGGAGCCTGCGGGGCGCGAGAGCGTCACTGGCCCGTACGCCGGGCAGCGGAGCCGGTCCCTGGTCCTGTGCGGCACGGGCCGCGCGGGTGGCGCTCAGCCGGGACAGGGCGTCGAGCAGGTCCCGTTCGCCGCGGCCGCGCAGCAGGAGCAGCACGAAGGGGTCGGCGTCGAGCAGTCGGGCGGTCTGGTAGCAGAGCGCGGCGGCGTGCTTGCAGGGGTGACCGCGGTCCGGGCAACTGCACTGCGGTTCGAGGTCGCCGGGGCCCGGGAGCAGCCGCACGCCGCTCTCGGCGAGCGCCTGGGGCATCTCCTTGTCCAGCAGCGCGGCGATGTGTCCCGGCCGCTCGGCGGCACTGTCCAGGAACCGCTCCCAGTCGGCGTCGTCGAGCGTGCGCAGTCGCACCTGCACGCGGTACGGCCGGGGGCGGCTGCCCTGCACGTACGCGAGCACCAGGCCGGGAGTCACCGTGATGGCGTCCACGTTCCCCTGCTCGGCGTATCCCCTGCCGCGCGCCAGCCGCTTGGCATCCAGCGCCCCCTCTTCCAGCGCGGCGACCCACGCGTTGCCCCACCAGGTCTCGGCGAATCCGGTGCCGTCCGAGGGGCGGGGCGCGAAGGCGGGGAAGGTGCGACGCAGGTCGCCGTCACGGCCGGGGGCGGCCATGGAAGGGGGGCGGTGGGGTGGTGGTGCGGGCGGGGTCGCGGGGTTGGGGGCGGGGAGCGGCGGGGGCGGGGTGGGCCTCGTCGTGCCGTCGGCAGAGTCCGCCGGGCTCATGGCGGTTGAGGGCGAGGGCGATCCTGCGCTGTCGGTGCCCTCTTCCGTGAAGTCGCTGTCTCCCGGCTCCTCGGCCGGCATCCGGAAAGCGTCGGCCAGCAACTCCCGTACGTCACGTGCCCGGCGGTCGGCGGCCCGGCCGGACGCGGCGCCCCGAGCCGGGGAGGCGGCGGGCGGGGTGCTGCGGCCCGCTCGTCGTGCGGTCTCCTTCTCCTGGGTCACGGCGTCCGCCCGAGCCCGCCGCGCCGTGTCGCGGGCCGCACGCAGCGCCTCGCGCGCGACGTCCGCGGGACGCATGCCCCAACCGTCCGCTTCGCCACCGGCAGACGTCTCCTGCGCCGAGCTGCCTGAAGTACCGCCGTCGGCACCGGCGAACGGGTCCCGGGCCGGCACATCGGCCTCGCTGTCGGACGCGCTGCCGGTGCCCGCCTCCGGCGTTGCCCTGTCGTCGACTCGGTCTGCGTCATCGGCGTCCGCGGTCCCACCGCGCCTGGCGGCGATCGCCCTCCGAAGCGCCTCGCGGGCCACGTCACCCGGCCGCGCCTGAGCCGCCGGAGCCTGGTCGGGAGCCGCCTGCGCCCCAGGCACCGTCTGCGTCCCCGGACCCGCCTCCCTCCCGGGCACCGTCTCCGCCCCAGGCACCGTCTGCGTCCCCGGACCCGCCTCCGCCCCAGGCACCGTCTCCGCCCCGGGCACCGTCTGCGTCCCCGGCACCGTCTGCGTCCCCGGACCCGCCTCCGGCCCAGGCACCGTCTGCCTCCCGGGACCCGCCTCCCTCCCGGGCACCGTCTGCCTCCCGGGCACCGTCTCCGCCCCGGGCACCGTCTGCGTCCCGGGACCCGCCTCCGGCCCAGGCACCGTCTGCGTCCCCGGACCCGCCTCCGCCCCAGGCACCGTCTCCGCCCCAGGCACCGTCTGCGTCCCCGGACCCGCCTCCGGCCCAGGCACCGTCTGCGCCCCAGGCACTCCGGCGTCCGCCGGCGCCGCAGCGTCCTGCTCCCCAGCCCTCCCGTGTTCCCCCGCCTCCTCGGGTGCCGTACCTTCCTCGGGCAGCCCGGCCTCCCCCGGCGCCCGTCGCCGCTCGGCATCCGCCGCCCCGCGGTCGGCGGCGCGCTCCCGGGCCTCTTGGAGTGCGCGCCGTGCCCGGTCGGCGGGAGTGGGGGTCATTGGGGCCTCCGGAGGGAGACCAGGTCGGTGAGTTCGCGGTCGGTCAGTTCCGTGAGGGCCGACTCGCCGGAGCCGAGGATCGCGTCGGCGAGGGCGCGCTTGGCCTCCAGCATCTCGGCGATGCGGTCCTCGACCGTGCCCTCGGTGATGAGGCGGTGGACCTGGACGGGCTGGGTCTGGCCGATGCGGTAGGCGCGGTCGGTGGCCTGTTCCTCGACGGCCGGGTTCCACCAGCGGTCGAAGTGGACGACATGGCCCGCGCGGGTGAGGTTCAGGCCGGTGCCGGCCGCCTTCAAGGACAGCACCAGGACCGGGGTCTCCCCGTTCTGGAAGCGGTCCACCATGCGTTCGCGCTCGGGCACCGGTGTGCCGCCGTGCAGGAGGTCCACCGGGACCGCGCGGGCGGTCAGGTGGGAGGTGATCAGGCGGGCCATGCCGACGTACTGCGTGAAGACGATCGCCGACCCGTCCTCGGCGAGGAGCGTGTCCAACAGCTCGTCCAGCAGGGCCATCTTGCCGGAGCGGGCGGCCAGTCGGTCGGTGGCCGTCGTCGGGACGTCCTCTTTCAGGTAGAGCGCGGGGTGGTCGCAGATCTGTTTCAGCGCGCCCAGCAGCTTCAGCACCAGACCCCGGCGGCCGATGCCCTGCGCGGTCTCGATGGCCAGCATCGACTCGCGCACCACCGCCTCGTACAGCGCGGCCTGTTCGCGGGTGAGGGGGACCGGGTGGTCCGTCTCCGTCTTGGGCGGCAGCTCCGGGACGATGCCGGGGTCGGACTTCTTGCGGCGCAGCAGGAAGGGCCGGACGAGGCGGGCCAGCCGGGCGACCGCCTCGTCGTCCTCGCCGTTCTCCACCGCGCGCGCGTGGCGGGCGCGGAAGGACTTCAGGGGGCCGAGGAGTCCCGGTGTCGTCCAGTCCAGCAGGGCCCAGAGCTCCGACAGGTTGTTCTCCACCGGTGTGCCGGTGAGGGCCACGCGGGCGGGGGACGGGATCGTGCGCAGGGCCTTCGCCGTGGCCGAGTACGGGTTCTTGACGTGCTGGGCCTCGTCCGCGACGACCATGCCCCACCGCTGCTCGGCCAGTCGCGGGGCCGCCGACCGCATGGTGCCGTACGTCGTGAGCACGAAGCCGCCGTCGAGGTCGTCCAGGGTGCGCTCGGGGCCGTGGAAGCGGCGGACGGGGACGCCGGGTGCGAACCGGGTGATCTCCCGCTGCCAGTTGCCGAGCAGGGAGGCCGGGCAGACCACCAGTGTGGGTTCGGCGCGGGCTCGGCGCAGGTGCAGGGCGATGAGGGTGATCGTCTTGCCGAGTCCCATGTCGTCGGCGAGGCAGCCGCCGAGGCCGAGGGAGGTCATGAGGTCCAGCCAGGCCAGGCCGCGGAGTTGGTAGTCACGCAGGGTGGCGTGCAGGCCGGGCGGCGGCTCGGCGGGCCGGACCCCGGCCGTCAGGCGGTCGCGCAGGGTGGCCAGGGCGCCGGCCGGGACCGCTTCGACCGTCTCGCCGTCGACTTCCGTACTGCCGGTGAGGGCGACGGACAGCGCGTCGACCGGGTCGAGCAGGCCCAGTTCGCGCTTGCGGGCCTTGCGGACGAGGGCGGGGTCGACCAGCACCCACTGGTCCCGCAGGCGGACGACGGGGCGGTGGGCCTCGGCGAGCGCGTCCATCTCGCCCTCGCTGAGCGGGTCGCCGCCGAGCGCCAACTGCCAGCGGAACTGGAGCAGTTCCTCGCTCTCGAAGAAGCCGGTGCCGTCGGTCGCCGAGCCGGGTGCGGGCCGGACCACCGCGGCGGCGGTCAGGTCCTGCGCCAGGTCCCGGGGCCAGTGCACGGCCACTCCGGCCGCCGCGAGCCGGGTCGCGGCCACGCCGAGCAGATCGCCCAACTCCTCGTCGGACAGGGCCAGTACGTCGGGCACGTCCTGCTCGGCGAGGCGGTCCAGGGGCGGCCACACGCGGGCCGCGCGGCGCACGGCGAGGGCCGCGTCCACGCGCGCGCGGGGGCCGAAGGCGGCGTCCGCGTCGCCCGCCCACAGGGCCGCCGCGTCGACCACGAGGGTGGGGTCGGCGAGGCTGTGCACCTGGACGATCGCCGCGCCCGCGTGGCGCGCCCCGTCGCCGCTGTCGTCGAACAGGTTGTACGCCGCCAGGTCCAGGCGGAGTGAGATGCGCACGCCCGCGTCCATGCCGGCGGCGACCTCGGCCGCCCAGTCGGCGGCGCCGGGCAGGCGCTGCGGCTCGCGCGCGGCGAAGGGCTTGCCGGAGGCGTACGCGGCGGCCGGGGTGCGGGGCAGGGTGTCCGCGACCGCGTCCAGGAAGGAGCGCATCAGCGCTTCCGGTTCCGGCAGCCGGATCACGCCCGGGCCGGGCAGCGGGACCGCGTGCCCTTCGCAGGGCAGGGCGGCCGCCACCGCGCGCAGGTGGGCGATGTCGTCCGGGTCGAGGGGGCCGGCCCGCCAGGCGTCGTGGCCGGTGGCTGTCAGGCCGGGCAGCAGCCGGCCGCGGGCGGTGAGCCGCAGCGCGTGCAGCGCGGCGGCGCCCCAGCAGGCGGTGGCGGGGTGGGCGGCGGGGTCGCGCCGGGCGCGGACGAGCAGCGGCAGGGCCTCGCCGAGGGGGAGCGAGAGCGCGGGGGCGGTCCTGCGGCGTACTCCGGCGCCGTGTCGTCGTACGACGGTGAGTTCGGTGTCGGGGGCGGGCAGCTGTCCGTCTTCCGGGTCCCAGAAGGCGATCCGGCCCTCGCGCGGGAGGGGCGCGGGCAGGAACACGGCCGCGAGGCGGAGGGGGACGGACTCCGCCGCTCGCCCTTCCGTCAGGAGCGCCCCGTCCGTCGGGAGCGCTCGGCCCGCGCTGCCCGGCGCCGTCGTCGCCATGCCGCTCATACGTCCTGTCACCTCCCGCCCGTGTGTCGGATCAGTCGTCTTCGACTCTACGGGCGGGGTCTGACAATCGGCCCCGCCGACCGGCCGGGGCCCGTCGGCCTAGGGAACCGTGCGCGAGACGACGTAGACCATGGGGCTGGCCGGGACGGACAGGTTGACGACGATGTCCTGGCTGGGGGCCGGGTTCTTCTGCGTGTGGACGAGGCCCCACCACGGACCGGGGCCCTTGAAGGACCAGCCGATGATGCTCTGGTCACGCGTACTGATGGTGATCTCGCCCTGTTCGAGGTCCTCCCGGTTGACGCCCACACCGGTGAGGAAGGCGTCGAGGCCGGCGTCGCTGGTCCGGAACTGGACGTAGAGGCGGCTGGTCTTCCAGTTGTTGGTCTCGTAGTAGGCGACGTGGTCCGCCGGGTGCGGGACCGGCACCTGGTAGAGGCGGCGCTGGACCTTGGACGGCCAGCCCTCGCTGAGGCCGGTGGCCGAGTACTTCGCCTCCTTGTCCTTGCCGCTGTTGCGGCTCTGGTTGGCGGAGATCACGAGGTAGCCGGCCGGCACGCCGATGAGCAGCACGATGATGATCAGCGTGAGCGCCCGGCGGCGGATCCGGTGGCGTCGGTCCTCCGGCGGCCGGGGTTCGTCCGAGGCCGCGGCCGAGCGCGGCAGCGACGCCGTCACGCGGTGTCCTGGGACGTACGGCGGGCCTCCGCGTACCGCTCGTAACGCTCGTAGCGCTCCACCCGGCGCCGCTTGGCGCGGCGGAAGCGGCGGGCGACCAGGCGGGAGAGGTCGGCGGCGCCGACCATGCCGGCCTCGGGGCCGAGCTGGGCACGGACGATCCGGGCCTCGGGGCGGTAGCCGCGGCCGGTGAGCTGCCGCTTGAAGGCGTCGCGCGCGGGCCCGATCAGCAGGTCGTCGGCGGCCGAGACGCCACCGCCGATCACGAAGCAGGACGGGTCGAGGGCGGCGGCCAGGTTGGCGATGCCGACGCCGAGCCACTGGCCGATGTCCTGGAGCAGCTCGATGCACATCGCGTCGCCCTCGCGGGCCAGTTCGGTGATCATCGGGCCGGTGATGTCGGCGATGTTGCCCTTGACGTGCTCGATGATCCCGTACGCCACCGGGGAGTCGGCCGCGGCCAGTTCCCGCGCCTCTCTGACCAGCGCGTTGCCGGAGCTGTACTGCTCCCAGCAGCCGCGGTTGCCGCACGGGCAGCGGTGGCCGCCGGGCACGACCTGCATATGGCCGAACTCGCCGGCGACGCCGTACTTGCCGCGCTTGACCTGGCCGTCCTCGAGGATCGCGCCGCCGATGCCGGTACCGAGCGTGATCATGACGAGGTGGTCCTCGCCGCGGCCCGCGCCGAAGCGCCACTCCGCCCAGGCGGCGGTGTTGGCGTCGTTGTCGACGAGGACGGGCACGGAGAGCCTGCTCGTGATGCGGTCCCTGAGGGGCTCGTTGCGCCAGGACAGGTGGGGCGCGAAGAGGACGCGGTTGCGGTCGGCGTCGACCCAGCCGGCCGCGCCGATGCCGACCGCGTGCACGTCGTGGCGGTCGGAGAGGTCCAGGACCAGTTCGACGATCGTGTCCTCCACGACCTTCGGGCTCTTGGACTTGTCCGGGGTCTCCGTGCGGAGCTTCTCCAGGATGTTGCCGTCGGCGTCGACGACGCCCGCCATCACCTTTGTGCCGCCGATGTCGATCCCGACGGTGGGCACGCGGGGTGCGGTCAGGTGCGAGCGGCGCTCCCTGGTGCCGACCGTGCGGAGCGCCGGCGCGCGGCGGGAGCCGATGGGGGCGCTGAAGTTGCCGTAGGTGCTCATCGGGGCCGATTCTGCCTCACCGTAGGGGTGGATGCCGTACAGGGTGGCAATGGATCGGTTCCTGTTCGTGTGCCGTGCGGGTAAGGGTGATGTGGGTTGTGGGCCGGTCGCATTGTCCTGACATTGCGACGAACCGGAACGCCGGCTTCAGGGGCGTACGAGCAGCTGGAACTCGAAGGAGTAGCGGCTCGGCCGGTAGGTGTGGCTGCCGAACTCGACCGCGCGGCCGGTGTCGTCGAAGGTCGTGCGCTGCATGGTGAGCAGCGGGGCGCCCTCCTCCTCGGCGAGCCGCTCGGCCTCGGCGGCGGTGGCCGCGCGGGCGCCGATGGACTGGCGGGCGCTGTGCAGCGTGATCCCGGCGGCCCGCATCATGCGGTACAGGCCGGTGGCCTCCAGCTGCTCGGTGTCCAGGTCGAGCAGTCCGGGCGGCAGGTGGTTGGAGAGGTACGCCATCGGCTCGCCGTGCGCGAGGCGCAGCCGTTCCACCCGGTGTACGTCGCTGTCCTCGGCCACACCGAGGGCAGCCGCGATCTCGGCGGTCGCCGGGACGACGGTGTTGACCAGGACCTTTGTCGCCGGGCGCTGGCCTGCCGCCTCCAGGTCGTCGTAGAGGCTGCTGAGCTCCAGGGGGCGCTTGACTTGGCTGTGCACGACCTGCGTGCCGACTCCGCGACGGCGCACCAGCAGGCCCTTGTCGACGAGCGACTGGATGGCCTGGCGGACGGTGGGCCGGGACAGGCCGAGGCGGGCGGCGAGCTCTATCTCGTTGCCCAGCAGACTGCCGGGGGTGAGTGCGCCGTGCTCGATGGCGGCCTCCAACTGCTGGGACAGCTGGAAGTACAGCGGCACCGGGCTGCTGCGATCCACACTGAGCTCGAGCGTCACGGACGGATGCACTTCTGGTTTCGGCACGGGGCCGAGCGTAGCTCTGTGGATGGTTGACGGGAAGTTGTGTAGTTCGATTGTCCGGACATACGCATTGACAGCGTGGCGGGTCGGACCGCAGTTTGGTCCCATGCGCATCGGAGTCATCGGTACGGGCCGCATCGGCACCATCCATGCGAACACCCTCAGCCGACACCGGGAGGTCGGCTCACTGATCCTCACGGATGTGGACCCCACGCGGGCCCAGGATCTCGCGCACCGACTGGGCGAGACGGCGGCGCCGGGCGTGGACGAGATCTTCAAGTGGGGCGTGGACGCGGTGGTCATCACGACGGCGACGTCGGCGCACGCCGAACTGATCGGTCGGGCAGCACGCTCGGGGCTTCCCGTGTTCTGCGAGAAGCCGATCGCGCTGGATCTGGCGGGCACATTACAGGCGATCGGTGAGGTCGAGGCAGCCGGAACGATCCTGCAGATGGGGTTCCAGCGCCGCTTCGACGCGGGCTACACGGGCGCGCGGGACGCGGTGCGCTCGGGGCGGCTCGGGAGGCTGCACACCGTGCGGGCGCTGACCTCCGACCAGGCGCCGCCGCCGGCGGCGTACCTGCCGCAGTCCGGCGGGCTCTACCGGGACACCCTGATCCCCGACTTCGACGTCCTGCGCTGGGTGACCGGGCGCGAGATCGTCGACGTGTACGCGGCCGGGTCCGACGCGGGTCCCGCCATGTTCCGCGAGGCGGGCGACGTCGACACGGGTGCGGCGCTGCTCACGCTCGACGACGGCACGCTCGCCACGGCCACCGCGACGCGGCTGAACGGGGCGGGGTACGACGTGCGCATGGAGCTGGCCGGGGAGCTGGACCAGATCGTGGTCGGGCTGGACGACCGTACGCCCATCGCGTCCACCGAGCCGACGGGGCCGCCGGCCGCGGACAAGCCGTGGACGGGGTTCCTGGAGCGGTTCGGGCCGGCGTACGAGGCGGAGCTGTGTGCGTTTGTCGACGTCGTACGGGGTGAGCGGGCGAACCCTTGTGACGGGCGCGAGGCCTTGCAGGCGCTGCGAGTCGCCGAGGCGTGTGAGGTGTCCCGGCGGGAGCGGCGGGGTGTGTGGCTGGCGGAGATCGCGGGCGCGGCCGGCGCCGCGGCCATGTGAAGGGGCTCCGCCCCTTCGCGCTGTCCGGTCAGCACATCTAGGGCCCGCTCTCCTCGGCTTCGTCGAGCAGTCCCGCGTCGTACGCCAGCAGCGCGATCTGCACCCGGTTGTTGAGGTCGAGCTTGGCGAGGATGCGGGAGACGTGGGTCTTGACCGTGGCGACGCTCATGTAGAGCGCCGCCGCGATCTCGGCGTTGGAAAGGCCACGGCCGACGGTGACGGCGACCTCGCGTTCGCGGTCGTTGAGGGCGGCGATCCGGGCACGCGCGCGCGTGCGGCGCGTGTCGGCGGCGGTTCCTGCCGCGTGCTGCATCAACTGGCGGGTCACGGTGGGCGACAGCACGGGGTCACCGGCCGCGACCCGGCGCACCGCGTCGAGGATCTCGGCGGGCGGGGTGTCCTTGAGGACGAATCCGGCGGCGCCCGCGCGCAGGGCCCACAGCACCTGCTCGTCCGCGTGGAAGGTGGTCAGGACCACGACCTGCGGGGCCTCGGGCCGGCCGCGCAGCCGCTCGGTGGCGGTCAGCCCGTCCACCGACGGCATCCGGATGTCCATGAGGACGACGTCCGGGCGGGTGCGGTCGACCATCTCCTCGACCTCGCTGCCGTCGGCCGCCTCGCCGACGATCTCGATGTCGTCGGCGCCGCCCATCATGAAGGACAGGCCGGCCCGGACCAGCGGGTCGTCGTCGACGAGGAGCAGTCTGATCGCAGTCATGGGCTCACGTAATCATGGTTGTGCGGCGGGCGAATCACCGTTGTGCCGCGCGAGTTGGGGCGGCGGCCGCACCGCCCGCCGTGTGAGTCACCTCCATGGCAGCCACGCCCGCACCCGGAAGCCCCCGTTCGCCTCCGGCCCGTGCTCCAGGCGGCCGCCGGCCAGGGTGGCGCGTTCGGTCAGGCCGATCAGGCCCTGGCCGGAGCCGGGGACGTGGGGGACCTCGCCGTCGGGCGGCGGGTTGCGGACGGACATCGTCAGGCCCTCAACCGGGGCGCCGCTGACGGACACCGTGACCTCCGCGCCGGGGGCGTGCTTGCGGGCGTTGGTGAGGCCCTCCTGGGCGATGCGGTAGACGGTGCGGCCGACCGAGGCCGGGACGGTGTCGGCGTCGGTGACGCGGCTGTCGAGGGTGACCTTCATGCCGGCCTCGCGGGACTCGGCGACCAGCATGTCCAGGGCGGCGAGCGTCGGCTGAGGGCGGCCTGCGTCGTCGGAGTCGCCCGTGCGTAGGACGCCGATGATCTCCCGCAGGTCCTGCAGGGCCTCGTGCGCGCTCTCCCGGATGACGCCGGCCGCCCGGGCGACCTCCTCGTGGGGCGCGTCCGGGCGGAACTCCAGGGCGCCGGCGTGCACGCTCAGCAGCGTCAGCCGGTGCGCGAGCACGTCGTGCATCTCCCGGGCGATGGCCTCGCGGGCGAGCCGCTGCGCCTGCTCCGCGCGCAGCCGTGCCTCCGTCTCGGCGCGCCGGGCGCGGTCGCGCAGGCTCAGCATCAGCTGCCGCTGGGACCGTACGAGCAGGCCCCAGCCGACCACGGCGGCGGTCATGGGCAGGAAGATGGCGATCCCCAAGCCGAACTGCAGCTCGGGGTCGGGGCGCAGCCAGAGGTAGACCGGGATCAGCGCTAGGTTGATGCCGCCCACCCAGGCCACGTACCGGAAGGGGCGGTGCACGGCGAGCGTGAACAGGGCGATCATGCAGGCACCGCCCGCGGTGTCCGAGACCATCCCAAGGGGGATCGTCGCCACGGCCAGTCCTACCGGCCAGCGGCGGCGCAGCCAGATCGCGGCGCAGGCGAGCGCGCCGAGCCACTGGTCGAAGACGGCGAGGGCGTGCGGGACGTTCGGATTGGAGGTCACGGCGTCCGCGCCGACCAGGCCCACGAGGACGGCGATCAGGAAGCAGGAGAAGTCGACGATCCAGTCGCGCGCGGTGCGCCGGGGGCGTCTGCCGGGCCGCCGCGTGTCCGGGTCGAACTCGTGGATCACTGCGGACGGCAACAGCCAGCGCCGCCCGGGGAAGGCGGGCGTTTCGGGCACCGTCACGTCGTCGCTCACGGTCGACAAATCTATGCGCTGGCAGCCCGCGCCACTGCCCCGCGCACCGGATCGTCGACCAAAGTCGCGGCACCGGAGACTTTCGGCGCGGCAGGCCCGGCGGGACGGGGACTTCCGTCGGACGTGCCTCGCCCCGCGGCCGATGTGGGTGGGGGGTCCGCGGGGCGAGGGTCTTTCTATGAAGCAGCTGCTGGAGCTACTGGGTTTTGTTGCCCTGGTGCAGGGCGTGATGGGCCTCTTGCACGAGTTCACCGACTGGCACGTGGGGCTCGTGCAACGAGTCGGTCTCCTCGACGGCTACGAGATCTACGCGAGCGTCACCTTGGTCGTGCTGGCGTTCGCGCTGTTCGCCGTCGCCGAGAGCCAGAAATGACGCCGGCTCAGCAGCCGTAGTCGACCAGGTCGAACGAGGCGTAGTGGTCGGCCGTGTAGTAGTCCTCCTGGTTCTCCACGCCGGTGACGATGCGGCGAGCGCCGCGCGTGGACGAACCAGGCGTGATGACCGTGTACTCGTGGTAGTAGCCGGTCGGCTGGCCGGGCAGGATGCCTTCCCGGTTCTGGAAGACGGTCCCGTCCTGCGAGTACGGGTAGGGACCGCCCTGCTCGATCAGGTCGAGCGTGTCGTGGGCCTGGGAGGGCAGGTCGCCGTAACAGATGCTGCCGACCGCCGTGGCGGCCGCGTTCGCCGAGGTGGCGGTGACGGTGCCGCCCACGAGGAGGGCGGACATGAGAGCTGCTGCGGCGCCGATCCGGGTGGCGCGTGGGGGGAATCTCATGGCTCCATGATGACGCGCGTAGACGATGGCATGTCAATGACAACTCCGAGGATTTTCCCGTCAAGTCCGATGAGTTTTCGGGAAGTTAACCTGCGGGGAGCTCGTAGGAGCCGTACTCCGGGCGGCCCGTCACGTCGTACGTCTGGATGGACACGCCCGCCCCCGTGACCTGCCCGTCGGTGTGCCGGAAGGCGGTCGGTACGGCGCCCTCGGCGAACAGGCGGCGGCCGGCGCCCAGCGCGACCGGGAAGGTCAGCAGGTGGACGGTGTCGACGAGGTCGAGGGCGAGCAGGGACCGGGCGAGGGCGCCGCTGCCGTGCACCTGGAGCTCGCCGTCGGTGCGCTCCTTGAGGGCGGTGACCTCCTTGGCCAGGTCGCCGCCGATCACGGTGGTGCCGGCCCAGCCGGGGTCGGTGAGGGTCGCGGAGGCGACGTACTTCGGCAGGGCGTTCAGCTTCGAGGCGACCGGGTCGGCCGGGTCGGTGTTCTTCGGCCAGTACGCGGCGAAGATCTCGTACGTGCGGCGGCCGAGGAGGAAGGCGCCGACGCGTCCGAAGACCCCGTCGACGAACCGGCCGAAGTCGTCGTCCCAGTACGGGACGGTCCAGCCGCCCTGCCGGAAGCCGTCGCGGGTGTCCTCCTTGGGGCCGCCGGGGGCCTGGTGGACGCCGTCGAGGGTTACAAAGGAGGTGAGGACGAGCTTGCCCATGGCGGGTGCCTCTTCTCTTGGGGGCTGTTCCGGGTGGTCTGTTCTGGGTGGTCTGTTCTGGGTGGTCTGTTCTGGGTGGTCTGTTCTGGGTGGTCTGTTCTGGGTGGACCTGTTTCAGGTGGGGTCTGTTTCATCAGGGCAGACCCCACCGGCACCCGCAACTCATCGGCGCCGGCGGAGATCGGTGTCCGTTCGCCGCCAGCGTCCGGGGGCGCCGGCGGCTGGGATGGGGCCATGACTACTTCCAACGGATCCATGACTACTTCCAACGGATTCCTGAACGGCAAGGTGGCCCTCGTGACCGGCGGCAGCCGTGGCATCGGTGCGGCGACGGCTCTGCGGCTGGCCCGGGAGGGCGCGGACGTCGCTCTCACGTACGTGAACGACAAGTCGGCGGCCGAGGACGTCGTACGGTCCGTCGAGGCGCTGGGGCGCCGGGCCGTCGCCCTGCGGGCGGACTCCGCGGACGCGGAGGAGGCGGCGGGGGCGGCGGCGCGTACGGCGGAGGCGCTCGGGGGGCGGCTCGACGTGCTGGTGAACAATGCGGGCGTGGGCCTGCTCGGGCCCCTGGAGAACCTCTCGCTCGCGGAGGTGGACCGGGTCCTGGCCGTCAACGTGCGCGGTGTCTTCCTGACCTCGCAGGCGGCCGCCTCACGGATGGGTCCCGGCGGCCGGATCATCACCATCGGTACCTGCATGACCCAGCGCGTGCCGGGGCCCGGCGGCACGCTCTACGCGATGAGCAAGTCGGCCCTGACCGGTCTGACGAAGGCCCTCGCCCGAGAGCTGGGCGGGCGTGGTATCACGGCGAACATCGTGCATCCCGGGCCGATCGACACGGACATGAATCCGGCGGACGGGCCGTTTGCGGCGGGGCAGGCGGGGATGACGGCACTGGGGCGATTCGGCCGTGCCGAGGAGGTGGCGTCCACGGTCACCCATCTGGCGGGGGCGGACTACGTCACGGGCGCGGAGTTCTCGGTGGACGGGGGGCATGCGGCGTGACGCGGGGGCCGGGGGCGAGTTCCTCGCCCCCGCCGCCCCTACCCGTCCCATCCCCAGGGGCTCCGCCCCTTCGACCCCGGCCGGGACTGCGCCCCCTGCACCCCTCGCGGGGAGGCTGCCCCTACCGACCCCCGCAGGGGCTCGGCTCCGCCCCGACGACCCCGGCCGGGACTACGTCCCCTGCAACCTCGCGGGACTCCACCCCCGCACCCCTCTGGGTCTTCGCCCCAGCCCCCCGTCGCCCTGAAGGGCCTCCTCCTCCAACGCCTGACGGGCTGAAGGACGCGGGCCGGCGGTGGATGTGTACGCCGGACCGGTTGAGGGTGGTACCGCACCCCTCAAAGCGACCGAGTCGGGTGGTGGGCGGGCAAAGGTCGGGGTTCAGGGGGGGGAGCCCGCTGGTGAGGGCGTCAGGTGCCGAGTTCCTGGTGGCGGGCGGTCAGGGTCGACGCGCCCCACTGCGTCAGCGAGCCGAACAGCCGCAGGCGGGAGATGCCGCCGTCCGGGAAGATGTCCACGCGCGCGTGCGTGCCGACGGCAGGTGTCGGGAGGACGAAGCGGTGGTTGGTGTCGGGCTGGAGGCGGGTGCGCGGGAGGATCTCGGTCCAGGCGCCGTCCTCGCCGTCCCGTACGGACACCGACGCCCAGCCCGCGCTGTTGCCCTTCAGGTACGCCGTGTCGATCTCCAGCGCGCGGATCTGGGACTGCGCGGCCAGGCGGTAGCGGATCCAGTCGTTGCCCTGGTCGCGGCGGCGGCGGGTCTCCCAGCCGTCGTCCATCTTGCGGGAGCGGCCCGGCTGGATGGTGTTGGTGGCGGGCGAGTAGAAGAGGTTGGAGGCGTCCTCGGCCTGGCCGCCGTTCTCCAGGGCGACCACGTCGAAGGTGCCGAGGACCTCCAGCCACTTCGGGTCCGGCACGACCTCGCCGTACACCCGCAGGCGCGCGATGCCGCCGTCGGGGTGCTGGTTGACGCGCAGGTGTGTGAAGCGCTGTTCGACCGACACCGTGAAGCCGTTCGCCGCGTGGCCGCCCACCGCCGTGCGGGGCACGAGCGTCGTCCACTTCACGTCACCGGACAGCAACTCCTCCGGTGAAGGGGAGCCCGGCACCGACGTGGCCTCGACCGACACCGCCTGCGGGTAGTTGCCGCGGAAGTGGGCCGTGTCGACGACGATGCCGCGGACGACGCCGGGCGCGCCGAGGCGGACCAGCGCCCAGTCGTGGTCCTCGGCCGTCGGCCATGGATGGTCGGCGGAGGCCCCGCGGCGTCGCCTGGTCTCCCAGCCGTCCATGATCTTGCCCTTGTGCCCGAAGTGCTCGGGGTCGAACTCCGCGGGCCCGGGCACCAGCAGGTTCTCCCGCTGGGCGAAGAACTCGTCGTTGGCGGCGATCACTCCGGCGCCGAGCTGCCGGTCGGCGAGGTTGGCGTACTGGACGAAGGGGAAGTCGGCGGTGCGGTAGTCCGCGTACGGGTCACCGCCTCCGTAGGGGTTCGCGTCGCCGGTGAAACGAGCCGATGGAAATTCGGGCTGCGCCGTCACGAGGTGTGCCTTTCGGAGTCGGCCGCTGCGGGTGCGGGTGCGGGTGCGAGTGCGAGTGCGGGTGCGTTTACATGCAGTGGATCAGGGGGTTCTGGTGAGCAGTTGGCCCTTCGGAGTCGTGAACTCGCCGTCCTCGACGATGCGTTCGCCGCGCAGCCACGTGGACTTCACGACACCGGACAGGGTCTTGCCCGCGTACGCCGTGACACGGTTGCGGTGCTGGAGGGCCGCCGGGTCCACGGTGAACGTCTCGTCGGGTGCGAGGACGGCGAAGTCGGCGTCGCGGCCCGCCTCGATGGCGCCCTTCTGACGCAGGCCCACCAGGTCGGCCGTACGCGTGGACATCCAGCGGACCACGTCCTCCAGGCCGTGGCCGCGCTTGCGCGCCTCCGTCCACACCGCCGCGAGGCTCAGCTGGAGGCCGGAGATGCCGCCCCACGCCGTCGCGAAGTCGTCCGTCTTCAGGTCCGCCGTCGAGGGCGAGTGGTCGGTGACCACGCAGTCGATCGTGCCGTCCGCCAGCGCCTGCCAGAGCAGGTCCTGGTTGGCCAACTCGCGGATCGGCGGGCAGCACTTGAACTCGCTGGCGCCGTCGGGGACTTCCTCGGCGGTGAGGGTGAGGTAGTGCGGGCAGGTCTCGACCGTGACGCGGACGCCCTCCGCCTTGGCGGCCGCGATCAGCGGCAGCGCGTCGCTCGACGACAGGTGCAGCACGTGCACGCGCGCGTCGAGGCGCTTCGCCTGGGCGATGAGCTGGGCGATCGCCGTGTCCTCGGCGTCCCGCGGGCGGGAGGCCAGGAAGTCGGCGTACTTGGGGCCGCTGTGCGGCGGGGCGGCGTCCAGGTGGTGCGGGTCCTCGGCGTGCACGATCAGCAGGCCGCCGAAGGAGGCGATCTCGGCGAGGGACTGGGCCAGTTGGTCCTGACCGAGGTGTGGGAACTCGTCCACGCCGGAGGGCGACAGGAAGGCCTTGAAGCCGAAGACGCCGGCCTCGTGCAGCGGGCGCAGGTCCTTGACGTTGTCGGGCAGGGCGCCGCCCCAGAAGCCGACGTCGATGTGGGCCTTGTCGGCGGCGACGTCCTTCTTCGTACGGAGGTTGTCGACCGTCGTGGTGGGCGGGAGGGAGTTGAGCGGCATGTCGACGAGGGTGGTGATGCCGCCGGCGGCCGCGGCGCGGGTGGCGGTCCAGAAGCCCTCCCACTCGGTGCGGCCGGGGTCGTTGACGTGCACGTGCGTGTCGACCAGGCCGGGCAGCAGGACGTGGTCGCCGACGTCCTCCAGGCGGGCACCGGCCGGCACCTCGGCGTCGTACGGCAGGACGGCCGTGATCGTCCCGGCAAAGACCGCGACCGAAGCGGCGCGGGTCCCTTCCGGGGTGATGACGCGCGTCGAGCGCAGTACCAGTTCTACGTCGGACACCCGGACCCCTCTCGCTCTGCCTGTGGTGACGTTTTACTTCCGGGAAACGGGATTTACTTCCACGTAACGGAATTCAACGTTCTGTTGAAGGAGTCTTCACTCCAGCCCACGCGCCGTCAAGGGCACACCCCTCCAGGGGACCACAGAGGCGCACACTCTGGACGTTTCCACAAGACGGAATTAGTATTCCGGTGGACAGAACGTAGCTACGCACCATCAGGGAGTCAACCGACCGACGGGTAGGCTTCTGCTCTTCCCGCCTGTCCCGAAAGGAACGCGCCGTGCCGACGTCCAGCGCCAGCACCACCGACTCCGCGAAGTCCGCCAGCGGCGGAGTCCAGTCCCTCGAGCGCGCCTTCGATCTGCTGGAACGGATGGCGGACGCGGGTGGCGAGGTGGGTCTGAGCGAGCTCTCCGCGAGCAGCGGCCTGCCCCTGCCGACCATCCACCGTCTGATGCGCACGCTGGTGGTCTGCGGATACGTACGCCAGCAGCCCAACCGCCGTTACGCGCTGGGCCCGCGCCTGATCCGCCTCGGCGAGTCCGCCTCCCGCCTGCTCGGCACCTGGGCGCGCCCTTACCTCGCCCGCCTGGTCGAGGAGACCGGCGAGACCGCGAACATGGCGCTGCTGGACGGCGACGAGATCGTCTACGTGGCGCAGGTGCCGTCGAAGCACTCGATGCGCATGTTCACCGAGGTCGGCCGGCGCGTCCTGCCGCACTCCACGGGCGTAGGCAAGGCCCTGCTCGCCAACACGCCGGACGCCGAGGTGCGCGCCCTGCTGGCCCGCACCGGCATGCCGGCCGCGACGGAGAAGACGATCACCACGCCGGACGCCTACCTCGCGGCGCTGGAGGACGTGCGGCGTCAGGGATACGCGGTCGACGACAACGAGCAGGAGATCGGCGTCCGCTGCCTGGCGGTGTCCGTGCCCAACTCCCCCACCTCGGCGGCCATTTCCATCTCGGGCCCGGCGGGCCGGGTCACTCAGGCGGTGACGGAGCGGATCGTGCCGGTGCTCCAGCAGGTGGCGGTGGAACTGTCCCAGGCGCTGGCGAGCCAGAACCCGGCATGACGGCCTTACAGCGCTGGCCGGGCCGGTACACCGACCGGCACGGCTCGGAGCAGGTCGTCTTCGAGTCGGACGGCCGGGAACTGATCCGCACCACGATCAGGGGCGTCCGCTTCGAGGGCGACACGATGGACGATCTCGGCGCGCTGGGCGGTGAGTTGCCCGAGGCGATGTTCGCCTTCTTCGACGGGGCGCTGTGCTCCTGCCTGCTGGAGTGGGAACTGCCGATGCCCGTCGCGGTCGAGGGGCGCGGCATGCTGACGGGCGTGCTGCACTGCGCCCTGCGGCTGGGCGGACCGGCGGGCCCCGGCCGTGACCTGGACCGGGAGCCCCTGACCGTCACCTTGCGCCTCGACGGACACGAGTACCGCACCGCCGAAGACCACGCCGACTTCGAGGACGCCCTGCACGACCTCCAGCGCGGACTGCCGCACGGCTCGCGGATCAAGGCGTGCATCGCGTGCGCCTGGTCCGACTACAACCCGGTCGGCCACAGCCTGATGGCCGGGCTGGCCTGCTTCCGGGACGCCAAGGACATCTACCGGCGGGTGGACGGCAAGCACGGACCGTGGGGCATCTTCACGCACTGGCGCGCGCTCACCGAGTTGGTCCAGGAGACCTGGCTCTGCGACCAGTTCGAGCACCGGACCTCGGACCAGGGCTACCGAGGCGCGTTCCCTTACCTCGGGTGGGCGGCGGACGGCTCCTAGAGGGCCTGGCCCCGCCGGCCCGGCGGTTCGCCGAACAGGTCCACGGCCGCCCTGACGTCCGCCAGCCCCCGGGACAGCGCGCTCACCGAGCCGATCGCGCCCGCGATCAGCAGCAGGGACCTGCGCAGCCGTGGCACGTCGGGCGCCCCCTCGATCGTCATGGCGGCCAGCGCCGCGAGTTCGTCCTCGGCGATGCCACGGTCGCGGAACTCGGCTCGGTGCGCGGCGAGTTCGCGGCGCAGCCGGGACACCGCGGTCCGCAGTTCCGCCACTCTCAGGTCCTCGTCGCTGCCGCTCACCGGTCTCTGCCCCAAGCCCTGCAACACAGCCCTCCCCGTCGCACGCCGTTGTGCGCCTGCACGCGCTTCGAACCCTCCGCGCCGTCCCGCGCGCTGGTCGGGCGCCGGGAGACGCGGGTCAGTAAACGCCACCCCACGCCGGGTGCGCCACTCCTCTGACCGAAATTCAGCCCATGGAAGCCGGGCGCTTCCCGGAACGTCGGGTATGCAGGACGCATGACGCAGAACGCACAGCAGGTGGCCGGGCTGCTCCTCGCCGCGGGAGGCGGGCGCCGGCTCGGCGGCCACCCCAAGGCACTGCTCGAACACCGGGGGCGACCGCTGGTCGAGTACGCGGTCGGCGTGCTGCGCGCGGCCGGCTGCGCCCGTGTCCACGTGGTCCTGGGGGCCGAGGCCGCCGCGGTACGGGAGCGGGCGGAGCTCGGTGACTGCGTGCTCGTGGAGAACCCCGGCTGGGCCGACGGCATGGGCTCGTCCCTGCGGGCCGGGCTCGACTCGCTCACCGGCACCGGCGCAGGGGCCGCGCTCGTGTCGCTCGTCGACCAGCCCGGCATCGGGGCGGAGGCGGTCGGCCGTGTACTCACGGCCTGCACGTCACGGGAGTCGCTGGTCTCGGCCGCCTACGACGGCGTACGCGGCCACCCGGTCCTCTTCGGCGCCGCCCACTGGGCGGGGATCGCCGCGGCTGCGACCGGCGACCGAGGGGCACGCGCCTATCTGAAGGCGCACGAGGAGGCGATCACGCTCGTCGAGTGCGGGGACGTGGCCGAGCCGTACGACATCGACACGGCCGCGGACCTGAAGCACCTTGAGTGATTGGGGTGGCACTGAGCGCCACCTTCCCTCGACTCGGAGAATCTCGACATCAACAAACCATTGAAGTTCCACAATGAGGAAACTAGTATCCACTGTTCAGAAGCGCCCGCCTGCTCCCTGGGCGTCCACCGCCGTACCGTGGTCGACTGGCACCCGGTGCCACGCTCGCTGAAGGAAGTGACAGCTCTTATGTCCGCACCAGCGCCGTCCCCGCTGGCCATCGTCGACGCCGAGCCCCTGCCCCGGCAGGAGGAGGTCCTCACCGACGCGGCCCTCGCCTTCGTGGCCGAGCTGCACCGCCGGTTCACGCCCCGGCGTGACGAACTCCTCGCCCGCCGCGCGGAGCGCCGCGCCGAGATCGCCCGCACTTCCACGCTCGACTTCCTCCCGGAGACCGCCGCCATCCGCGCCGACGACTCCTGGAAGGTGGCCCCCTCCCCGGCGGCCCTGGACGACCGCCGGGTCGAGATCACCGGCCCCACCGACCGCAAGATGACCATCAACGCCCTGAACTCGGGCGCCAAGGTCTGGCTCGCGGACTTCGAGGACGCCTCTGCGCCGACCTGGGAGAACGTCGTCCTCGGTCAGATCAACCTGGCCGACGCCTTCACCCGGAACATCGACTTCACGGATCCCGGGTCCGGGAAGACGTACGCCCTCAAGGACGACAGCGAGCTCGCCACCGTCGTCATGCGCCCGCGTGGCTGGCACCTGACCGAACGGCATCTTCAGCTGGACGGGCAGCAGGTCCCGGGCGCGCTCGTCGACTTCGGCCTCTACTTCTTCCACAACGCCCAGCGGCTGCTCGACCTCGGCAAGGGCCCGTACTTCTACCTCCCGAAGACCGAGTCGCACCTCGAAGCCCGCCTGTGGAACGACGTGTTCGTCTTCGCGCAGGACTACCTCGGCATCCCGCAGGGCACCGTCCGCGCCACCGTACTGATCGAGACGATCACGGCCGCGTACGAGATGGAGGAGATCCTCTACGAACTGCGCGACCACGCCTCCGGGTTGAACGCCGGGCGTTGGGACTACCTGTTCTCCATCGTCAAGAACTTCCGTGACGGCGGCGCCAAGTTCGTCCTCCCGGACCGCAACGCCGTGACGATGACGGCCCCGTTCATGCGCGCGTACACCGAACTCCTCGTCCGCACCTGTCACAAGCGCGGCGCGCACGCGATCGGCGGCATGGCGGCGTTCATCCCCTCCCGGCGCGACGAAGAGGTCAACAAGGTCGCGTTCGAGAAGGTCAAGGCCGACAAGGACCGCGAGGCGAACGACGGCTTCGACGGGTCGTGGGTGGCCCACCCGGACCTGGTCCCGATCGCCATGGAGTCCTTCGACCGGGTCCTCGGCGACAAGCCGAACCAGAAGGACCGCCTGCGCGAGGACGTGGACGTCAAGGCTGCCGACCTGATCGCCGTCGACTCCCTGGACGCCAGGCCGACGTACGACGGTCTCGTCAACGCCGTCCAGGTGGGCATCCGTTACATCGAGGCCTGGCTGCGCGGCCTCGGAGCGGTCGCCATCTTCAACCTGATGGAGGACGCGGCGACCGCCGAGATCTCCCGCTCGCAGATCTGGCAGTGGATCAACGCGGGCGTCGAGTTCGAGCACGCCGGAGAAACGGTGAAGGCCACGCCCGAGCTGGCCCGCAAGGTCGCCGCCGAGGAACTGCGGAACATCAAGAGCGAACTCGGCGAGGAGGCCTTCGCCGCCGGTCACTGGCAGCAGGCCCACGACCTGCTCCTGGAGGTCGCGCTCGACGAGAACTACGCGGACTTCCTGACGCTGCCGGCGTACGAGCAGCTGCGAGGCTAGATCCTCACTTGTCCGAGTGGCCCAGGGACTTTTCCGGGGCCACTCGGTCGCGTACGGCCTGCTTGACCGCCGTGGGCTCGGGGAAGCCCTGGTCCCGGCGGTCCCAGACGACCTCGTCGTTCACGCGGACGACGAAGACGCCGCCCTTGCCGGGCTTCAGCGCCAGTTCCGTCAGTTCGGCCTCGAACGTCGTGAGCAACTCCTGAGCCAGCCATGCCGCACGCGGCAGCCACCGGCACTGGGTGCAGTACTCGATCTCGACACGACCACTCATCCGAGGTGCACCGACCAATCCTGTTGGGCCGCGGGCTTGCCGTGCAGGTCGGGGACCTGCTTGAGCCACGCGGGGCGTCCTTGCTGGTTCCTCGCCGCCCGGAGGGCCTCCTCGGCGGCGAGTTCCTCCCGGGTGGGAAAGTCGGTGGGGAGCCAGGCCGCGGACGCCCGCACGCGCGCGTGGAGGTAGTCGACGTACGCCCCGCGGACGTCGTCCGGGGTCGCGAAGCCCTCCTCGGCGGCCAGCCACGAGTCCGGGACGGCCGCCGTGACCTCGCGCAGCAGATCGAGCGTCACCCGGGGCGCCAGCTCCGCGTCGGCCGCCCGCACGTCCGGCGCGTAGTGGCCAAGGGCGTGGTGCCGGAAGTCGTACGCCTTCGCGGGGTCCGAGCCGTCCCAGCGGTGGTGGAAGACGAGTGCGGCCCCGTGGTCGATCAGCCACAGGCGCGGCGGTACGGTCCCGAAGGTGGGCCAGATCATGAGGTTGGAGCTGTGGACCGTACGGTCCACGTTGACCGTCAGGGCGTCCAGCCAGACGACCTCGCCGGCCTCCAGCGGGTCGACGGGGAAGGTCTTGGCGACCTCCGGCGTGAAGTCCTTGGCGTTCGGCAGGTAGTCCATGCCGAGGTTGAGTCCCGAGCTCGCGCCGTGGAGTTCGCGCACTTCCTGGTGCGGTTCGTGGTCGGCGATCGCCGGGTCGAAGTGGACGAGGACCAGCTCGGGGAAGCGCAGGCCGAGGGCGCGGGCCAGTTCGCCCACGATCACCTCGGCGACCAGCGCCTTGCGGCCCTGTGCGGAGCCGGTGAACTTGACGACGTACGTCCCGAGGTCGTCGGCCTCGACGACTCCGGGCACGGAGCCGCCGGACCGCAACGGGTTCACGTATCGAACAGCAGTCACATCGCGCAGCACACCGGCCAGGGTATGTCAGCGCTCATCCCGCGAGGGGGTTGGGCAGTGGCAGGTAGCGGGCGTCGGCGCCGTCCGCGCCGGTCCAGCGCAGCAGGAGGTTGGTCTTGCCGGGCAGGGTGGGCGAGGCGAGCAGGGCGGCGGTCTCGGGGAGGTCGTGCCGGGACAGTTCGCGGCGGACGGCGGGCCAGGGGTCGAGGCCGGGGTGGCGTTCGGCGAGGGCCGCTGCGACCTCGCAGAGGTGGTTGACGACCAGGCAGTACACCAGCCGTTCCCAGCCCGCGGCCCGGGACACGTCCGGCAGCAGTTTCACGCCCTCGGAGTCCCGGAACAGCGCCTGCACGGGTGTTCCGTCGGTATCGACGGCGATCAGCGTGTTCTGCAGGTGTGCTTCGAGTACGACGCCGTGGTCGGCGAAGGCCGCCAGGGCCGGCGGCACGACCTGGGCCAGGTAGGCCTCCCACCATGCCGCCGGGTCCTTCGCAGCGTCGAGCGGGCTGCCGTCGAAGCCCTCCACGAGTGCGGCGGCCAGCAGCGGGGTCGCACCGGGCACCACCCGGTCGCGCAGTCCGTCGCGGACCAGGACGGCGAGTTCCTCGAAGGCGAAGTCCGCGGTGCGGTAGCCGTGGTCGCCGAGCCAGGCCGCCGGCCCGTCGATCGCCGTGAAGGCACGAACCGCGGCCGTGTCGGTCCGGCGCAGTCTCAGCAGGTCGTGGCGCCAGAGCCGGCGGATGTCGTTCGTGATGCGGACGTCGAGGCTGAACTTCAGGCAGAGGTCGCGTTCGGGCGCGTACAGCGTGCGGATCGCGGCCGTCGGCCAGGCGTCGAAGGCGGTCGTGCCCAGGTGGATCAGCCGCCCGTCGGCGAAGGCCGGGGCGAGGTCGCGGGCGACGAGGTCGAGCTGCCAGGGGTGGGCGGGCAGCAGCCGGTAGCCGGCCGGGGCCTCGCCGAGCGTGTCGAGCGCCGAGGTGTCGCCCTCCTCGACGACCGTGTCCGCGCGCAGCCCGAGCAGCGTGAGCGGGAAGCGGGCGTGCGCCTCGGGGGCGTAGGGCAGCCACCCGGCGACGGGGCCGCCGCCGCGGGCCTTGGGGGCGGGGTGGTGGGGGTGGCCGGTGATGAGGGACTGCTCGGAGAGCAGGTACGGGTCCTCGGGCGGCGTCGCCCGGGCGCGGGCGGTGAGCAGCGCGGCCACCGCGTCCCGGCTGTCGATCATCTCGGCGGGCAGCTCGTGGTTGGACAGGCCGGTGTGGCGGACCAGTTCCTCGGCGACGAGTTTGACGAGTTCAGGATGGGAGACGGGCTGCCAGCCGGCCGCCGTGTACACCTCGGGTCCGGCGGGCCGCCGTTCTCCGCGCACGCGCAGCAGTCTGCCCCCCGGCAGCCGGTACACCCGATGGTCGTCGGCTTCACCGGGTTCGCCGGTTCGCGGGAGCGGCTCGGCCACCTCCCGCACCAGGCAGTTCAGGAGGGGCGCCGCCGCATACGCGTCGGCGCGGTCCGCCACGTCGTCGCGCGGTGCGGCGTCGTCGGCGGCGGGCGGGGGGATGAGATCCACGCGTTCCACTCGTTCTCTACGGTCCGTTCGGGCGGAGACGATCAGTATGTCTGTCGTCACCGCCTGTCGTGACATCCCCGTCGTACCCGATTCGTACCCGATTCGTACCCGAGGAGCCCGCCCGTGCACCGTCCCTTCACCGCCGAGGCCGAGGCCGAGGTCGCCGGCGAGCTGGCCGCCGTACGCCCCGACCTCGTGCCGCGGTACACGGCCGAGCTGCCCGGTGCCCGTGCGGCCGTGCTGACCCGGCTGTGGCGTGCGCTCACCCATGAACCGCTGCCGTGGCTCGCGGGGCGCACGGCCGACCGGGACGGGCTCACCCTGCGTCTTTCGGACGACCGCCGACTGCACGGCCCGCACCCCGACCCGTACGCCACCTCCGGGTACGTCACCGAGGTGCGGCTCGACCGTCTGGCGTACGACGATCCGGCGCGGCTGATGACCGATCTCGCCGTGCCGCACGGTTCGGGTTTCGCCGCCGAACTCGGGCACAGTGTCGCGTCGTTGGCGCTGTCGCGGGCCGGGGCGCCGGCCCACGCGTCGCAGTGGCCGCTGGTCGACTGGGAGTGGGAGCAGCGGGTGGTCGACGGGCATCCGTTCCACCCGGGCTGCCGTTCCCGGCCCGGCTTCTCGGTGGCCGAGCAGCTCGCCTACGGGCCCGAGCACCGGCCGGTCGTGCGGCTCGGGCTGCTGCCGGTTCCGGCGGGCGAGTGCCTGGTGACGGGTGAGTGGCCGGGCGGGATGCGGGACGGGGCGCGGTTGTTGGTGCCAGTGCATCCGTGGCAGGCCGAGCATGTGCTCAAGCGCCGGTGCGAGGAAGGGCTCCCGGCGCACCCGTTGATGTCCCTGCGGACCCTCGCGCTGCCGGACGGGCCCCACGTCAAGACCGCGCTGAGCGCCCGGCTGACCTCCTCGGTGCGGGACATCTCCGTCTACTCGATCACCCTGTCCGCGACCCTCTCGGCGTTCGCGGAGTCGCTGGCGGCCCGCATGGACGGCCTGCTGCACGTCACCCGCACGCTGGGCGCGGTCACGGCCAACTCCCCCGACCTGGCGGCGGTGTTGCGCGAGTCTCCGCAGGACTTCGCGGTGCCGGAGCACGGCGAACGGGTGCTGCCGGTGGCCGCTCTCGCCACCACCGGCCTGCCCGACTCCCCCGCCTGGCTCGCCGACTTCACCCGCCTCGCCCTCACGGTCGGCTTGCGGCTCCTGGAGTTGGGCGTGGCCCTGGAGGCGCACGGCCAGAATCTCCTCGTCGTCCTGTCCGCGACCGGCGCCCCGCTGCGCCTGGTCTACCGCGACCTCGCCGACATCCGCGTCAGCCCGGCCCGGCTGACCCGGCACGGAATCCCGGTCCCGGAACTGACCGGGCGGATCGTCACGGACGACGAGACCACCCTGCGCCGCAAGCTGTTCGGCTCGCTGGTGGCCGGAGCGCTGGCCGGTACGGCGGGCTCGGGGGCGGCGTTGCGGGGGGCGCTGGGGACGGCCGTACGGGATCTGCCGCGCACGCCCGATCTCGCCGCACTGCTCGAAGAGCCGCTGCCCGCCAAGGCGTTGACGCTGATGCGGCTGTCGCCGGGGACGCCCGGCGACCAGTGGACGCACCTGCCGAGTCCGCTGCTCTGAACGGCCGTTTTGGAGCCCGGCACCCCTGATCAATAAGATCCGCCGATGATCACAAGTAAACGGCTGGCAGCAGGAGTGTGCGCCCTGCTCGCCGCCCTGACGGCCGGGATCGCGTTCCCGGTCGCGGCCTTCGCCGGCGAACCAACCGGCGGGGCCACGCCCCAGGTCGACCTCGTCCTCGACGTCAGCGGTTCCATGCGGACCCGGGACATCGACGGCGGGACGCGGATGGCGGCCGCGAAGCAGGCGTTCAACGAGGTGCTGGACGCCACGCCCGAGGACGTCGACCTCGGCATCCGGACCCTCGGTGCCAACTACCCCGGCGACGACCAGAAGACGGGCTGCAAGGACACCGCGCAGCTCTACCCGGTCGGCCCGCTGGACCGTACCGAGGCCAAGACGGCGGTGGCGACCCTCGCCCCCACCGGCTGGACGCCGATCGGCCCCGCCCTCCTCAAGGCGGCCGGCGACTTCGACGGCGACGGTTCCAAGCGGATCGTGCTGATCAGCGACGGCGAGGACACCTGCGCCCCGCTCGACCCGTGCGAGGTGGCCCGCGAGATCGCCGCCAAGGGCATCGGGCTGACCATCGACACCCTCGGCCTGGTCCCGAACGCCAAGATGCGGCAGCAGCTCAGCTGTATCGCGGAGGCGACCGGCGGGACGTACACCTCAGTGGAGCACACCGACGAACTCACCGACCGGGTCAACCAGTTGGTGGACCGGGCGGCCGATCCGGTGGTGACGCCGGTGGCCGTGTCGGGTGCCGCCGCGTGTGCCCAGGCGCCGACCGTGAAGTCCGGTCTGTACACCGACCGCGAGGAGTTCGGGCAGCAGCGCTGGTACCGGGTGGACGTCGAGCCCGGCCAGGAGCTGCGCGCCTCGGTGAGCGTGGGGGCCGACCGGGCCGTGAACCCCTCCTACGGGGTGCTGGTGCGGGCGGTCACGGTGCACGGCCGGGAGATCGTGCGCGGCGAGGCGGCGGGCGACGGCCGTACCGACGTCGTCTCGACGGGGCTGCGGTACCCCAAGGCGGAGAGCGACGACGACAACGCGGCCGCGGCCTCGGAGACAGTGTGTCTCCAGGTCACCAACTCCTTCTCGGTGGCCTCCGGTGTGAAGACCACGCCGGGCCTGCCGCTGGAGCTGACCGTCGACGTGGTGGACAGTCCCGCGCCGGCCAGCGACGTGGCCTCCTTCGGCCTCGGGCGCGGCTGGTGGCTGCTCGGCGCGCTGGTCCTGACCGGCTTCCTCGCCGGTCTGGTCTGGGGCTGGGTGTCACGCTGGCGGGTCGCGGTCTGGAGGACCAACTGATGCGGATCACACGTGCGTTGAGCGCTTCCCTGCTGATGCTCGGCCTGGCGGCCTCCCCGGCCGTGGCCGACTCCACGCCGTCTCCTTCGGCTTCGGCCTCGGCGGACAGCGGGGCGCCCACCCAGGCGGGCACTTCCTTCCGTACGGCGACCGAGGTCGAGCAGGGGCAGACGGCCACCGCGAACGGCTCCGCGGGCGACTACCTGTACTGGTCGTTCCCCGCGGACGCCGGCCGGCGGCCCACCGTGCAGGCGACGGTGAAGCTGCCTGAGGCGCACGCCGCCGAGACCTGGCAGATCGACGTGTACGACGGTCTGCGGCGCCGCCAGGCCTGCCAGTACGGGACCCAGACGCGCACCGCGGCGGCGGACACCGCCTCCGTGGAGCTGGCCTGCGTCCTGCGCACGGTCCGCGCCTGGTCGGAGCCGTGGGCGAACGACCCGCTGCCCGGGACGTACTACGTCCGGCTCACCGTCGTCGACCTGACGACGGCCGACCTGGGCCTGCCCGTCGAGACGGAGCTCCGGATCGACTCCAAGGACATCGGCGGTTCGGCCGCGGTGGACGGCTCGCTGGCCGAGCCGCTGGTGCCGGGTATCGCGGTCAAGTCCGCCGCGGAGGAGGACGGTTCGTCCGCCTCCGCCGTGCTGTCCAGCATCGAGCCGGACGACGGCTGGTCCTCCGGCTGGTGGTCCGACCGGTGGGTGTGGACCGGGCTCGGCGGCGTACTGGCCGCGCTCGCGGGGGTCGGCGGGTACTCGCTGACGCGCGGGGCGGGACGGCCGACACGGGTGCCTCCGGGCGCCTGACGGGTCGTCAAGAGACCGTCGAGCCAGCCGCCAGGCTGCCTGGACGGGTCGCGCGAGGCCCGCTGTGCTTCGGCACGGCGGGCCTTGTCGCTGTCAGGCCTCGCGCAGTGCCTTCGCGAGCGTGCCCTCACCCGTCACCTCGATACGCCCCGCCCGCACCGCGTCCGGCACGCTCAACTCCCCCCGGCCGAGCGCCAGGCACGTCCCGGTGTCCAGGACCAGCCGGGCGTCGGGCTCGGCGGGAGCGGGCCCGTCGCCGTACACGGGACCCTCCTCGGCACCGACGTACAGATGGAAGTCGCCCTCCTCCAGCCGCACTTCGACGAGCCCCTCGCCTGCCCCTCCTTGCCGCAGGCATCGCAGCAGCGGCAGCGCGAACCAGTGCGCGCGTACGGCGTCCGTGGGCCGCCGCTCGCCCAGCTCGGCCTGCCCCCACCGGCCCAGGGCCTGGAGCACCGGCAGCAACTCCCGTCCCCGTCCGGTCAGTTCGTACACGTACACCGCACCGGGCGGCGGCAGCCGACGCCGGGTCGCGAGGCCGTCCCGTTCCATGTCCTTCAGCCGCGAGGCGAGTACGTCCGTGCTGACACCCGGCAGGTCGGCGTGCAGGTCGGTGTAGCGGCGCGGACCGGCGAGCAGCTCCCGGACGATCAGAAGCGTCCAGCGGTCCCCGACGACGTCGAGCGCCCGGGCGGCGGAACAGTACTGGTCGTAGCTTCGGCGTGGTGACATGCGACGCAGTCTAGACATGTCGTTGGACTTTCCAAGCTCGAACTTGGTAAAACCAAGCAACACCACAACCGGAGGGGCGTAAGCGCATGGAGTTCCGGCAGTCGAGCAAGCTGAGCGAGGTCTGTTACGAGATCCGCGGCCCGGTGATCGAGCACGCCGACGCGCTGGAGGAGGCGGGCCACAGCGTGCTGCGGCTGAACACCGGCAACCCCGCGCTGTTCGGCTTCGAGGCGCCGGAGGAGATCCTCCAGGACATGATCCGGATGCTGCCGCAGGCGCACGGCTACACCGACTCCCGCGGCATCCTCTCCGCCCGCCGCGCGGTCGCCCAGCGCTACCAGACACTGGGCCTGGAGGTCGGCGTCGACGACGTCTTCCTCGGCAACGGAGTCTCCGAGCTGGTCTCGATGGCCGTACAGGCACTGCTCGAGGACGGCGACGAAATCCTCATCCCGGCCCCGGACTTCCCCCTCTGGACGGCGGTGACGACCCTCGCCGGCGGCAAGGCGGTGCACTACCTCTGCGACGAACAGGCCGACTGGTACCCCGACTTGGACGACATGGCGGCGAAGATCACGGACCGCACCAGGGCCGTGGTCATCATCAACCCCAACAACCCCACCGGCGCCGTCTACCCGAAGGAGATCATCGAGGGCATCCTCGATCTCGCCCGCCGGCACGGCCTGATGGTGTTCGCGGACGAGATCTACGACCAGATCCTGTACGACGACGCCGTGCACCACTCAACCGCGGCCCTCGCCCCCGATCTGGTCGTCCTGACCTTCTGCGGCCTGTCGAAGACGTACCGGGTGGCCGGCTTCCGCTCGGGCTGGATGGTCGTCACCGGTCCCCGGCAGCACGCCCGCAACTACCTGGAGGGCCTGACGATGCTGGCCTCCATGCGGCTGTGCGCCAACGCGCCCGCGCAGTACGCCATCCAGGCCGCGCTCGGCGGCCGGCAGTCCATCCGCGAGCTGACCACGCCGGGCGGACGCCTGCACGAACAGCGGAACGTGGCCTGGGAGAAGCTCAACGAGATCCCCGGTGTCTCGTGTGTGAAGCCGAAGGGCGCGCTGTACGCGTTCCCGCGTCTCGATCCCAAGGTGCACAAGATCCACGACGACGAGAAGTTCGTCCTGGACCTGCTGCTGCGGGAGAAGATCCAGGTGGTGCAGGGAACCGGCTTCAACTGGCCGAGCCCCGACCACTTCCGCATCCTGACCCTGCCGCACGCGGACGACCTGGAGGCGGCGATCGGGCGGATCGGGCGGTTCCTGAGCGGGTACCGGCAGTAGCGGTTCCCCAGCGGTTCCCAGCGGTTCTCCGGGGGGCAAAAAACAAAGGCAAGGAGGTTTCCCACTCCTTGCCACTCTCAACTTATAGCGCACCGGGGGGCTTGCCGCAAGGCCCCGGTCGTGCCGCAGAATCGTCCGGCCGAAGCCCGGATCTGCGGAAATGAGAGTCGCGTATGCGTGTGGTGTTGTCGACCTATGGGTCGCGCGGGGACGTCCAGCCGATGGCGGGACTCGCCGTGCGGTTGCGGGAACTCGGCGCTGAGGTGCGGGTGTGCGGACCGGCGGACGAGGAGTTCGCGGAGCTGCTGGCCGGTGTCGGCGTACCGCTGCTGCCCTTCGGCCCGTCGGCGCGCGCGCTGACGAAGGCGGCGCCGCCGCCGTCATCGCTGCCCCAGCGCGCGGCCGAGGTGATCGCCAGCCAGTTGGACGTGGTCACCGCGGCAGCCGAGGGATGTGACGTCGTGGTGGCGACCGGCATGATCTCGGCCGCGGCCGGCGCGCGGTCGGTGGCCGAGAAACTGGGCATCCCCTCCGTGTCCGTGACCTTCCAGCAGCTCACCCTGCCGTCGCCGCGGCGCCGACCGCTGGCGTATCCGGGCCGGCCGTTGCCGCCGGAGGTGACCGACAACAGGGTGCTGTGGGACCTGGACGCCCAGAGCATCAACGCCCTGTTCGGTGAGGCGCTCAACACCAACCGGGCGTCGATCGGCCTGCCCCCGGTGGACAACGTCCGTGACTACGTCATCGGCGACCGGCCGTGGCTGGCGACGGACCCGACCCTGGACCCGTGGCAGGAGACGCCGGACCTCGACGTCGTGCAGACCGGCGCGTGGGTCCTGCCGGACGAACGCCCGCTCCCGGCCGAGCTGTTGGCGTTCCTGGACGCCGGTGCACCACCGGTGTACGTGGGCTTCGGCAGCATGCCGATGCACGCATCGACGGATGCCGCCCGGACGGCCATCGAGGCGGTCCGTGCGCAGGGCCGCCGCGCACTCGTCTCCCAGGGCTGGGCCGACCTCGGCCTGATCGACCACCTCGCCGACTGCTTCGCCGTCGGCGAGGTCAACCATCAGGCACTGTTCGGCCGGGTGGCCGCCGTCGTGCACCACGGCGGCGCGGGTACGACGACGACGGCCGCCCGGGCCGGCGCGCCCCAGGTGGTGGTGCCCCAGATCGCGGACCAGCCGTACTGGGCCGGCCGGGTGGCCGACCTGGGCATCGGCGCGGCACACCAGGGTCCGGTTCCGACCTTCGAGTCCCTGTCCGCCGCGCTCGAAACGGCCCTGGCCCCCGAAACCGCCGCCCGGGCGAAGGCCGTGGCCGGCACCGTCCGCGCCGACGGGGCGACGGTGGCCGCGAAGCTGCTGCTCGACGCCGTCAGCCGGGAGAAGCCACCCGTGTCCGCGTGAAGCACGCCAGTCCGGACGCCCTGCCGCACGCCGTGATCGCGAGCGACCCCAGATCGGAGCCGATGACGTGAAACCGCTGACCACCAGCGTGTTCGACCTTCCCGACCACCTCTCCCCCAAGGCCGACCCGACACTGATCGCCGGCGACGAGCAGCACTTCGCGGCCATCGCGGAGTGCCTCGAGCAGACGATCGCCGAACTGTCCGACAGTCTCGACGCCCAGCGCAGGGCGCCCGGCGGCATGGGCCGGCAGGCGATGGACCGGGACACGGAGATCCACCGGCTGACCGCTCGCCTGCGCGCACTGCGCCGCTTCGGTCTGGACCTGTGCCTCGGGCACATGGTCGGTGCGGACGACCCCGAGCCGGTGTACATCGGACGACTCGGTCTGACGGACAGCGCGGGCCGTCGGCTGCTGCTCGACTGGCGCTCGCCCGCGGCCGAGCCGTTCTTCGGGGCCACTCACGCCAACCCGATGGGTCTGGCCAGCCGCCGCAGGTATCGCTGGACCCTCCCCCACTCTCGGCTTCGCTCGAGCGGGGGGACCCCCACCCGGATCAGCGACTACTGGGACGAGGTGTTCACCGCGGACGGGTTCGCCGGGCACGCCGCGCTCGACGACCAGTCCGCCTTCATCGCCAGCCTGGGCAGCAACCGGTCGCCCCGGATGCGGGACGTGCTCGGCACCATCCAGGCCGACCAGGACGCCATCATCCGCGCGGGTTCCCGCGGCGCCCTCGTCGTCGACGGCGGACCGGGTACGGGCAAGACCGTCGTCGCCCTGCACCGCTCCGCCTACCTCCTCCACTCCGACCCCCGCCTCGGCCATCGTCGGGGCGGTGTGCTGTTCGTCGGTCCGCACCGGCCCTACCTGGCCTACGTCGCCGACGTCCTCCCCAGCCTCGGAGAGGAGGGCGTGCAGACCTGCACCCTGCGGGACCTCGTCACCGAGGGAGCCTCGGCGGCGGTCGAGACCGACCCGGAGGTGGCGCTCCTGAAGTCGTCCGCGGACCTGGTGAAGGCGATCGAGAGGGCCGTCAGGTTCTACGAGGAGCCGCCCACCGAGGCGATGACGGTCACGACCCCGTGGTCCGACATCCCGCTGGGCGCCGACGACTGGGCCGTGGCGTTCGAATCGGCACCCGGTACTCCGCACAACGAGGCACGCGACCAGGTCTGGGAGGAACTGCTCACGATCCTGGTGGACAAGCACGACGGCGACGTCTCGGACGACCTGCTCCGCAGGGCGCTGCGGCAGAACCGGAAGCTCCTCACGACCTTCGACCGCGCATGGCCGCTCCTCGATGCGGCCGACCTCGTCGGGGACCTGTGGTCGGTACCCGCCTACCTGCGGATGTGCGCTCCCTGGCTCGGCCGCGAGGAGGTACGGAAGCTGCAGCGGGAGAGCCCCCAGGCCTGGACGGTGTCCGACCTGCCGCTCCTGGACGCGGCCCGGCAGCGGCTCGGCGACCCGGAGGCGGCCCGGCGAAAGCGCCGGCACGAGGCCGTCCTCGCCGCCCAGCGCGAACGCATGGCGCAGGTCGTCGACAACCTGCTGGAGGCCGCGGCCGACTCCGGGGCCGACGGTGACGACGGCGAAGGCCTGGTGACGATGCTGCGCGGCGCGGACGCCCGGGTCAGCCTGGTCGACGAGTCCGAACTGCCCACCGCCGACCCGGATCTGCTCGCCGGCCCGTTCGCGCACATCGTCGTGGACGAGGCCCAGGAACTGACCGACGCTCAGTGGCAGATGCTGCTGCTCCGGTGCCCGTCCCGGAGCTTCACCATCGTCGGGGACCGTGCCCAGGCCAGGCACGGGTTCACCGAGTCGTGGCAGGAACGGCTGGAGCGGATCGGCTTCGACCGGATCAGCCTGGCCTCCCTGAGCATCAACTACCGGACGCCGGAGGAAATCATGGCGGAGGCCGAGCCGGTCATCCGGGCCGTGCTGCCGGACGCCAACGTGCCGACCTCCATCCGCAGCAGCGGCGTCCCCGTCGTCCACGGGCCCGCTTCGGATCTGAGCTCGATCCTCGACACCTGGCTCGCCGCACACGCCGAGGGGATCGCCTGCGTCATCGGCGATCCCACCTTCCGGCCGCCGTCGTCCCGCGTCCGGTCGCTGACCCCGGAGCTGTCGAAGGGGCTCGAGTTCGACCTGGTCGTCCTCGTCGACCCGGAGGCGTTCGGCGAGGGCATCGAAGCAGCGGTCGACCGGTATGTCGCGATGACCCGGGCCACCCAGCGACTCGTCATCCTCACGAGCTCGTGACGTCCTCACGAGCTCCTGACCCCGGCCGGACGAACGCCCGCGCGTGGAGTGCCGTCCGGCCGTCCGGCCGCACACGGCGTGTGCTGCTCGTAGCCTGTGACGCATGGGTGATCTCTTCCTCGTCCGGCACGGCGAGACCGAGTGGTCGCGGTCCGGGCGGCACACCGGATCGACGGACGTCCCGCTGACCGAGCGCGGGCGGCAGGAGGCGCGCGGCCTGGTGCCGCTGATCCGGTCGCACCGGATCGGGGCCGCGTTCGTCAGCCCGCTGCAACGGGCCAGGGAGACCGCCGAGCTCATCGGGCTGCACGATGTACGGGTCGACACGGACCTGCGCGAATGGGACTACGGCGGATACGAGGGCGTCACCACCGTGGAGATCCGGCGCACCCGGCCGGACTGGTTCCTGTTCACGGACGGGGTCGCGCCCGGGCCGCCCGACCATCCCGGAGAGACTCCGGAGCAGGTGGGTGAACGGGCCGACCGGATGCTGGCCAAGGTGGACGCGGCGCTCGCCAACACCGAGGGCGTCGTGGTGCTGGTGGCGCACGGTCACTTCCTGCGGGTCCTCACGGCCCGGCGGCTGGGGCTGCCGCCGTCGGCCGGGGCGCTGTTCCAGCTGGCGACCGGGACCCTGTGCCGGCTGAGCACCGAGCACGGGCGGCCGGTGATCGCCGGGTGGAATGTCAGACCGGGGTCGTAGTCTTCGAAGGGGCTGATCGTGCGGCCGGTCGCGGCGGTGCGGGAGCCCTTCGAGCAGGCTGTTCGCCGGGGAGGAGCACGCCGTGACCAGACCGCCCACCGCCGCGCAGCGGCGTGTCATCGACGCCGCCGATCCGGTCACCGGCCGGCTGAAGGGCACGGAGTCGCAGCTCGCGGCACTGGTCAAGCGAGGGCTCGCCTTCCGGCATCCGCGGCCGCCGCACGACCACTTCCTGACGCCGGCGGGGCACCGCATACGGGAGGCGCCGCCGGAGACCGTCGCCGCCGAGCCCGCGATCCGGTCGCCGCGGACCGCCGATGTCTTCGCCGCCCGCATCGGCAGTGACGAGGAGGCGGACAGCGGGCCCGGTCGGGTCCGCGAGGTGCACAGCGCCTGGCAGGGGCTGCTGGAGCTGCGCCGGATGACCAACCGGGACGGTGCGACGGACCGGCCGTGCGACTGGGAGCGCGCGCATCTGGTGCAGGCCGCCGCGCTCGCCCTGGAGGCGGCGGGTCACCGTCCGGCGGGGCGGGAGTCGGCGGGCTACCGGGTGCGCGCGACCCCGCAGCCGGAGGCCGTCGCCGTGCACGCGCCGGACACCGCGCTGCTGCGGGCCTGCGCGGCCACGCTGGAGAAAGCGGGCTGGCAGGTCGGCGAGCACACGGAGCCGCGGACGAGAGACCGGTATCTGCTGGCGTCCCCACGCCGGACGTGATGAGCATGCCAAGATCGACGGATCAGAGATCAAGGATCAGAGCGTCCACGACGAGAAGGGAAAGCCGTGACCGAACCGTTTTCCGTCCCGGTGACCGTCCGCGGATACGAGACGGACGTCCAGGGTCACCTCAACCAGAGTGTCTACCTCAACTACGCGGAGCACGCCCGCTGGTCGCTGCTCCAGGCCGCCGGGATCAGCCAGGCGGGCCTCATCGGCAAGGGCGTGGGCCCGGTGTCCCTGGAGACGACCATCCGCTACCGCCGGGAACTCCTGGCGGGCGACGAGGTCGAGGTGACCTGCCGCTTCGACTGGGGCGAGGGCAAGACGTTCCGGATCGAGCAGACCATCCGGAAGACCGACGGCACGGTGGCGGCCGAGATCACCGCGGTCGGCGGGCTGATGAACCTCGAGGAGCGCAGGCTGGTGGCGGAGCCGGGGGAGCACTTCAAGGAGCTGGCGTCGGATCCGAGCCTGTTCGGGCTGTAGGGACCGCGGGCAGGCTCACACCGACCGTGACTGACGAAGCCGGTTCTGGCGGCGGGGAGCCCGCTCCCGCCGCCTCCGTCCGTCAGGCCCCGGCGAAGACTCCCTTGTGGTCCTCGACCCACTCCCGGTAGGACCGCGCCGGACGCCCCAACGCCTCCCGTACGTCGTCCGTGACGAGTTCGTTGCCGCCCTCGCGGGCGAAGAGGAGGCCGCCCAGGACGCTCTCCGCGGCCGCCGCGTCCAGTCCCGAGGCCGTCAGCTGTTCACGGATCCGGTCCGGCGAGAGGTCGAGCGTCTCCACCGGGCGTCCCACGACGGCGGCGATCGCGGCGGCCTGGTCGTGGACGGTGATCGCCTCGGGGCCGGTCAGCGTGTACGTCCGCCCGGAGTGCCGGGAGTCGGTCAGCGCCTCGACGGCCGCCTCGGACACGTCACGCGGGTCGACCACTCCCTGCCGGCCGTTTCCGGTCATGTTGGGCACGGGCCGACCCGCGTGGACCGACTCCGCCCAGCCGAGGGTGTTCGAGGCGAAGGACGACGGCCGCAGGATCGTCCACTCCGACCCGCCGGCCCGCAGGGCCTCCTCGCCGGGAAGATGCCAGGTGCCGAAGGGGCCGTAGTCCGGGTCGCCGGTACCGATGGAGGAGAGATTCACGATCCGGCGGACGCCCGCCGTCCGCGCCGCCGCGACCAGCCGGGCGTCCCGTCCGCCGTCCGCCGGTCCGAGCACGGCCACCAGGAACACGGCCGCCGCCCCGGCCAGCGCCGCCGTCACGGACTTCGTGTCGAGGAAGTCCCCGCGCACCACCTCCACGCCCTCCGGTACCTGTGCCTTGGCCGGGTCACGGGTCATGGCCCGCACCTTCTCGCCGCGCGCCGCGAGCTGTCGTACGACTTCACTGCCGATGGTGCCCGTGGCACCGGTCACTAGGATCATGGCCTCAACGCTGACGGGCGGCCGCTCCTGGTCGCTAGGAAATTCCGGCACGGTTGTGGCGCCCGCAACCGTGCGGCGCGCGCCTACCGTAGGAGCGTGACGAATGCCCTCGCCGACCGCGCCCTACCCGTCCCCGACGCCCTCCGCCCCTGGATCACCGGCATCGAGTCGGTGGGCGCCGGGGAGGAGCTGCCGGCGTCGTTCGCCCATGTGCCGGACGCGGCGACGAAGTTGGTCGTACGGGTCGAAGCGGGCGGCCGTCGCGACGCCCTGGTGGTCGGGCCGCGCACCCGTGCCTCGTACTACGCGGAGGCGGACCGGCGGGTGGCGTCCTGCGTCCAGGTGAGCCTGGCCCCGGGTACGGTACGCCCGTTGCTCGGCACCCCGGCGGCCGATCTCGTCGGGCGGGCCGTGCCGCTGGGCGCGTTGCCGACCGGGGCGGCACGTCAACTGTCCAAGAAACTCGTCGAGTTGGCGCCGGAGGAGATGCTCGCGTATCTCACGGAGCTGCTCCCCGACCCGTTGGCCGCCGACCGTTCGCGCGCCCGGCTGCTGCGGGCCGCCGTCCACGCCCTGTCGACCCGGCCGGACCACGCCCCCGCACAGGTCAAGGACGTGGCCCGGGAACTCGCCGTCAGCGAGCGGCAGTTGCGCAACCTCTTCACGGAGGGCGTCGGTCTCTCCCCCAAGCACTACGCCCGCATCGACCGCCTCCGCCATGTACTGACGGAGGCACCTCGGGCCGACTGGGCCGAACTGGCCGCCGCCACCGGCTACTACGACCAGTCGCACATGACGTCCGACTTCCGCACCCTGATGGGAGTGCCACCGAGGTCGTACTTCACCGGGCGGCTGCCGGACCCCCAGCCCTGCCAGGCGTTCCGGCGGGCCTGACGACGCTCAGTGCGCCCCGGCCGTCCGGGCGCCCGCGAGCTCCTCCCCCGCCTCCATGGGATGGGTCACGTCCTGGGCGTCCCGGTCCCTGCCGAGGTGGTTGAAGACCAGGTTGAGCAGGACCGCGGCCACGCAGCCGGTGGAGATGCCCGAGTCCAGGACGATCTTCGCGGTCTCCGGGAAGGCGTGGTAGAACTCCGGCGCGGTGATCGGGATGATGCCGACGGCGAGGGAGACGGCCACGATCAGGACGTTGTTGTCCCTGTCCAACCCGGCCCGCACGAGGGTCTGGATGCCGCTGGCCGCGACCGAGCCGAAGAGGACGACGCCCGCCCCGCCGAGCACCGGGCGCGGTACGACCGCGATCAGCGAGGCGGCGACCGGGCACAGGCCCATCAGCACCAGGAAGCCGCCGCCGGTGGCGACGACGTACCGGCTGCGGATGCGCGTCATGGCGACCAGGCCGATGTTCTGCGCGAAGGCGCTGCACATGAAGCCGTTGAAGAGCGGGCTGATCGCCGAGCCGAGGGTGTCGGCGCGCAGTCCGGCCGCGATGGTCTTCTCGTCCGCCGGCCGCTCGACGATCTCGCCCAGCGCCAGCATGTCCGCGGTCGATTCGGTCATCGAGACCACCATCACCACGCACATGGAGAGGATCGCGGCGAGCTGGAACTGCGGTGCCCCGAAGTGGAACGGGGTCGGGAAGCCGACGATGTCCGCGTCCGCGACCGGACCGAAGTCCGTGACGCCGAACGGGACAGCAACGAGCGTGCCGACGACCAGGCCGAGCAGGACGGCGATCTGCTTGACGAAGCCGCGGGTGAAGCGGCGAAGAAGCAACACGATCAGGAGAGTTGCGCCCGCCAGGCCGAGATAGGTGATCGAGCCGTAGTCGTCGGCCGCGGGATCGGGACCCTGCGCCCAGCCGAAGGCGACCGGCAGCAGCGAGACGCCGATCAGCGTGATCACCGTGCCGGTGACGACCGGCGGGAAGAAGCGGACCGCCTTGCTGAAGAACGGGGCCGCTATGAAGCCGAGGAGTCCGGCGACGATGACCGCGCCGAAGATGATCGGCAGGGCGTCGGACTTGTCCTCGGTGGCGGCGACGACCGCGGTCATGGGGGCGACCCCGGCGAAGGTGACGCCGTTGACGAAGGGCAGCCGGGCGCCGATCTTCCAGATGCCGAGCGTCTGGAGGAAGGTGGCGAGGCCCGCCGTGAACAGACAGGCGCCGGTGAGGAAGGTGAGTTCGGTGCCGGTCAGGCCGATGGCCGCGCCGACGATCAGGGGCGGGGCGACGACTCCCGCGTACATGGCGGCAACGTGTTGCAGGCCCGTGGTGGCCATCTTGAGTGCGGGCAGTTTCTCGTCGACGGGGTGGGCGGTCACGGCGGCTCCTCCGGGCGGGTGACACGTCGGCTCTGACGCGGGTTTCATGGAGGTGGTGCGCGGTCGTGCGGGACCGAGGGGGACGGAGCCCCTCACAGGGGGCAACGGAGGCCGTTCCGGGGCGCACACGTCCATGGGCGCCCCGGAGACGGCCGCCATGGACCCCGCTCGGGTCCACGGCCACCGGTCGAGGGCCGTCCCCCTCGACCGGAGATCTTCACCTGGTCAGCCCTGCGCGGCGATCCGCGCCAGGCGCTGGGCCTCGGCCCGCGTGGAGCGGGCGATCGCGTCCTCGTCGGCGGTGAGCAGCCGGTTGTTCTCGACGATCTGGCGGCCGTTCACGAAGGAGGCGCTGACCGGGGCCGCCGCGCCGAAGACCAGCGCGGTCACCGGGTCGGCGATGGAGGCGTGGGCCAGCGTGTCGAGCTTCCACAGCACCAGGTCGGCGAGCTTGCCGGGCTCCAGGGAGCCGATCTCGGTTGCGCGGCCCAGGACTTGGGCGCCGCCGTACGTCCCCAGGCGCAGGGCCTGACGGGCGTTCAGGGCGGCCTCGCGGTGGGCGCCGAGGCGGTTGACGAGGAGGGCGTTGCGCAGTTCGGTGTGGAGTTCGCCGGACTCGTTGGAGGCCGTGCCGTCGACGCCGAGGCCGACCGGGACGCCGGCGGCCAGCATGTCGGGGACGCGGGCGATACCTGCGGCCAGTCGCGCGTTGGACGAGGGGCAGTGGGCGACACCGGTCTTCGTACGGGCGAAGGCGGCGATGTCGGAGTCGTTCATGTGGACGCAGTGCGCCATCCACACGTCCTCGCCGAGCCAGCCGGTGGACTCGAAGTAGTCGGTCGGGCCCATGCCGAACAGTTCCTTGCAGAACTGCTCCTCCTCCACGGTCTCCGAGCCGTGGGTGTGCAGTCGTACGCCGAGACGCCGGGCCAACTCGGCTCCCTGCTTGAGCAGTTCGGTCGACACGGAGAACGGCGAGCAGGGTGCCACGGCCACCTGGGTCATCGCGTCGAAGGATGTGTCATGGTGCTGCCGCACGGTCTCCTCGGTCGCGGCGAGGGCGCCTTCAAGGGTCTCGACGGCGAAGTCCGGGGGCAGGCCGCCGTCCTTCTCGCTGCGGTCCATGGAGCCGCGGGCGAGGGTGAAGCGGACGCCCATCTCGCGGGCGACGCCGATGATCGCGCCGGACAGGTCGCCGGAGCCGTGCGGGAAGACGTAGTGGTGGTCCATGGCGGTGGTGACACCGCCGCGGGCCATCATCGCGAGGGAGCCCTCGGCGGCCGCCCGGACCATCTGCTCGTCGATGCGCGCCCAGGTCGGGTACAGCGCGACGAGCCAGTTGAAGAGGTTGTGGTCGGTGGCCAGGCCACGGGTGATCCACTGGTAGTAGTGGTGGTGCGTGTTGACCAGGCCCGGAGTCACCAGGTGGCCGGTGGCGTCGATACGGCGGTCGACGTTCTCCAGGCCCTCGGGGGCCCTGCCCGCGCCGAGCGACTCGATGCGGTTGCCGGCGACGACGACGTATCCGCTCGCGTACTCGGTGTCGTGGGCGTCGACGGTCGCGATCGAACAGTTCTCGATGACGATGCGCCGGTCTGCTGCCATGATGCGTCCTTTTCGCTCAGTGGACTGGGGGAAGAGGGCACGGCAGGACCCTGGGAGATTTGAGTGCCGCGGCCGGGAGACGGGCTCTCCGGCCGCGGGTGCCGCAAAGGGGGGTTGCTGAGAGGTTGGTGAGGTCAGAGGTTGGTGACGTCCACGGGGATCTTCGCCTCGCAGCCGTCCCGCAGGACGGTCGCCTCGATCAGGCCGTACGGGCGGTCGGCGGCGAAGTACACCGCACCGTCCTCGGTGGCGTTCTTCAGCCCGAACGGCTCCAGGTCCACCAGGAAGTGGTGCTTGTTCGGGAGCGAGAAGCGGACCTCGTCGATCTCGCTGCGGCTGTCGATGATCCGCGCGCCCATCTGGTACAGGGTCTGCTGGAGCGACAGCGAGTACGTCTCGGCGAAGGCCTGGAGCATGTCCTTCTTCACCTGCTCGTAGGACTGCTCCCAGTGGGGCATCTCCTGCGCGTCGTCGGACCAGTTGAAGCGCCAACGGGCGGAGACCTGGGTGGCCAGGACACGGTCGTACGCCTCGGGAAGCGTCGTGTACTTGTCCTTGACGTAGCCCCAGAACTCGGAGTCGGTCGAGTTCATCACGACGAGGTCCTTGAGGCCCGAGACGACCTCCCACGACTCGCCGTCGTAGGTGATCTGGGTCAGCCGGGTCTCCTGGCCCTTGCGGACGAAGGAGTGTGCTCCCTTCCCGGAATGCTCGATCCGCTCCCAGGCGTATTCCTCGATACGGATGCGGGCCGTCCTGATCGGCTCCTGGCTCGTGACGAAGTGCCGGGCCAGGTGGATGCCGAACTGCTCGGCGGACTCGATGCCGTGCTCCTTGGCGAACGCGTACACCGTGTTCTTGGTGGTGTCCGTCGGCAGCACGTTGGCGTTCGAGCCGGAGTAGTGGACCTCGTCCATGTCGCCGGAGAGCGACACGGACACGTTCAGGTCCTTGATGTGGTGGGTGGCGCCGTCCCGCGTGATCTTCACGACTCGGTTCTCGGCCTTGCCGTACTGGTTCTGTCCCAGGATCGCAGGGCGGGCAGGGCGGGAATTGTCTGTCATGGTCTGCTAGCTCCCTCGGTAAACGGAGTAGCCGAACGGGTTGAGCAGCAGCGGTACGTGGTAGTGCTCGCCGGGCTTGACGGCGAAGGTGATCGCTACCTCTGGAAAAAACGCATCGCTGTCCCGATTCGCGGGGGCGTCCTGCTGCGCATCGGCTTGCTTGTTCTCGGAACGCTCGAAATACGCCTCCACGGCGAAGTCGAGCCGTACGTGTGTGGTGCCCTCCGGCAGCGCCGGCAGGTCCTTGCACCGCCCGTGCGCGTCGGTCGCGGAGCCGCCGAGCGCCTGCCAGTCCGCATGGCGCCCGGGGCGGGCGGAGAGCTGGACGGCGACTCCCTCGGCGGGGCGGCCGACGCTGGTGTCGAGAATGTGCGTCGACACCGAGGCGGTGGTGCTGGTACTCATGGTCAGGCGTCCTCTTCAGTCTTCTCCGACGATGCGGGCGAGCCGGATACGGTTGATCTTGCCCAGCTCGGTGCGGACGATCTCCCTCTCCTGCTCCGGCGCGTTGCCGATCCGCTCCTTGACCGCGTCGCGCATCTGCTCGCCGGTCCGGCCGGTGGCGCAGATCAGGAAGACGTGGCCGAACTTCTCCTGGTACGCCAGGTTCAGCTCCAGCATCTCCGCCTTGAGCTCCTCGGAGACGCCGGCCATGCCGCGTTGTTCCCGCGCCGAGGTCGGGTCGCCCGGCTTCGGGCGGCCGATCGGCGGGTGCCCAGCCATGGCCTCGGCGAGGTCCGCGGCGCTCAGGTCGGCCATCGCGGCGTCACTGGTGGCGTAGAGGTCGTCGGGGGTGGCGTAGGGGCGGGCGGCGAGCAGCCGCTCGGCCCATGCCGTGGAGGCGCACGCCTCGTGGAGCGCGGCGAAGGCCGCGTGCTCCTCCAGGGCGTTGAACCGGGCCAGGCCCGGGGGCGTGGATGTCGACGTCACGGGAGCCTCCGTGGCCGCGGGCGGCCTTCGTACTGAACGGGCTGCCGCTAGCTAACGCCCTCCGGAAGACGACGTCAACAGTTTGTTGAAAATTCCGGGTTACGAAGCTGGGCCGGAACCTGGGCCGGAACCGGAGGGCCCCGCTCAGCCCTCTTTCTCGCGGTTGAGGTAGTTATAGACCGTGAAGCGGCTCACCCCGAGGGCGCTCGCCACGGTCTCCACGCCGTGCCGTACGGAGAAGGCGCCGCGCGCCTCCAGTATGCGCACGACCTCCTGCTTGGCCTTGCGGTCCAGGTCTGCGAGGGGCTTGCCCTTCTTGCGCTCCATGGCGACCAGGATGTGGTCGAGGGAGTCGGCGAGCTGGGGCAGGCGTACGGCGACGACGTCGGCGCCCTCCCAGGCGAGCACGACGTCGTCGGGGCCGGCCTCGTCCGGCGGGAGCAGCTCGCCGCCCATCGCGTCGACCAGCGGCTTCACGGCCGTGATGAAGGGCTCGTCGCCGACGCCGGTCACTTGCCGACCTCCCCGATCCCGCTCTCGCCGATCCCGCTCTCGCCGATCCCGCTCTCGCCGATCACATTGAGCTGGAGCGAGATCCGGGTGGCGCCGGACTCCAGGGTCCGGCGCAGCAGGGCGTCCACGGCGGCCAGTACGACGTCGGCGCCGCCCTCCGCCGTGTTGCCGAAGGGACCGACGTCCACCGCGTCCAGCTCGGCCGCCTCGATGACCTCGCGGGCCACCAGAGCATGCGCCGGTGCCTCGTCGAGGTCGAAGGGCTCGGTCGTGAACTCCACTCTCAATCGCACGCGCACAACCTAACGCGCTGCACGGATTCTCGGGCAGCCCGCCGGATCCGGGATCCGGGATCCGGGCGACGGACCCGCCGCGCTGCCGCGTAGAGCAGACGACGAGAGTCCACCGGGAGGGGAACACGACGCGACAGGGCACAGAGTCAGAGGCGTCAGAGGTACGGCGATCGCGGCGGCGGCGATGGCGGCGCTGACCGCGTCCCAGGCACCGGGGGCGAGTCAGGCACGGGCCCTGGCCCCCGCGCCGCGGACGCCCGCCGCACACGGGCCGAGCGTGTCCGGCGACGCCCCGTACCGCACGGCGCTGCCGCCGCTGCGGACCCGGGAGGAGGCGACGCGGGCGCGGACGGTGGGCGCCGCGCTGCCGGCGAGCGTGTTCCTGGCCTATCGGAGGGCCGAGGCCCGGCTGGCGAGCGAGGCGCCCGGCTGTCACCTGCGATGGCAGCTGCTGGCCGCGATCGGCCAGGTGGAGTCCGGGCAGGCCGGGGGCGGCCGGGTGACCGCGGACGGTACGGCCGTGCCGCAGATCCTCGGACCGCGCCTGGACGGCGGCGCGTTCGCCCTGATCCGGGACACCGACGGCGGCGCCCACGACGGGGACACGGTGTACGACCGCGCGGTCGGTCCGATGCAGTTCATCCCGTCGACCTGGGCCCGCTGGGGCGCGGACGGCAACGGCGACGGGCGGGCCGACCCGGGCAACGTCTTCGACGCGGCGCTCGCCGCCGGTCGCTATCTGTGTGCGGGCGGAGCGGACCTGTCGGTCTTGGGCGACCTGGACGCGGCGATCCTCGGCTACAACCACTCGCAGGCTTATCTGCGCACGGTCAGGGCCTGGTACGCGTACTTCCTGGAAGGCCATCGGGTGGTGCCGGACGGCGCCGCCGAGGCCTCCGCCCGCCCGGAGGCGTCGCGACCGGCCACCACGCCGAAGCCCGCCCCGACACCGTCCGCCCGGCCCGCCTCTCCCACTCGTCCGAGCGCCACCCCGTCCGGCACCCCGTCGGCGCCGGCCTCACCCACGCCTGCCCCACCCCGTCCGGCGGCCGGGACCGAAGTGACGCAGGAGCCGCTGCCGTCCGCGCCCGGGGCGGACATCGAACTGCCCGCCGACGCCCTGCTGCCCGGCAGCGATCCGCTGACCAGGCACGGCTGACCTGCGACAGCCGTCCTGTACCAGCGGGGATCCGAGCGCCACCCCATCCGGCACCCCGTCCCCCGGCCCCACCGACGCCCGCCCCACCCCGTCCGGCGGCCAGGACCGAGGTGACGCAGGAGCCGCTGCCATCCGCGCCCGAGGCGGACATCGAACTGCCCGCCGACGCCCTGCTGCCCGGCAGCGATCCGCTGACCAGGCACGGGTGACCTGCGACAGCCGTCCTGTACCAGCGGGGATCCGAGCGCCACCCCATCCGGCACCCCGTCCCCCCGGCCCCACCGACGCCCGCCCCACCCCGTCCGGCGGCCAGGACCAAAGGGACGCAGGAGCCGCTGCCGTCCGCGCCCAGGGCGGACGCCAAACTGCCCGCCGACGCCCTGCTGCCCGGCGGCGATCCGCTGACCAGCGACAGCTGACCTGCGACAGCCGTCCTGTAACAGCGGGGACTCGATGCCCGCCTCCCCCTCCACAACCGCGGCTACCGGGCGGTAATCTCGCCATCCGCCGGACGGCACGGACCGGCGGGCGAGCGCGAAGGGGCCCTCATGGCGACGGACATGCCTGCCGAGGCGCAGACGGACGACGACCGTTGGCAGCGCATGTGGAGCCATCGCGAGCACCTGCTCAGGGTGGCCCGGCGCAGGTCGATGAGCCTCGAGGACGCCGAGGACGCCGTGCACGAGGCGATGCTGCGTGCCGCGGAGCGCCCCGGCCTGGACGAGGAGCGGCTCGCGGCCTGGCTGACGACGGTGACGATGCGGCTGTGCGTGGACCGCTACCGGCAGGTCAACCGCGAGGCCGAGGTCCGCGCCAGTCCGACGCTGATCGCACCCGGACCGGTGCCCGTCGAAGAGGTGGTGTGCGACCGGGCCGAGGCCAAGTGGCTGGCCGTGCGCAGCGGGGAGCTGCCCGCCCGCCAGGCGGAGGCGCTGCGGCTGAGGTCCGAGGACCTCGACGTCGGGCAGGTCGCCGTCCGGATGGGGCTGAGTTACCGGACCGTCGAGTCGTTGCTGGCCCGGGCCCGGCGGACGCTGCGGAACTCGCTGGCGGCGACGCTCGGCTTCGTCCTGTTCCTCATCGGGCGGGGACAGCCTCGCGCGGGTGGGAAGGCACAGGCCGTGGCGGCCGCCTCGACGGCGGCGACGCTGGCGGTGGCCGGGCTCGTCCTGCCGTACGCGTACGACGCGGACGGACAGGGGTCGGCTCCACGGCCCGCCGTGTCGGGCCCTGCGGAGGCACTGCGGCCCGACGGCTCCGGACGGGCCGAGGCTCCGGACGCGCGGAAGGGCGCGGATGCGACGCCGACTCCCGGGCCGGGGGCGGCACCCCTGTCGGCCGGTGAGGGGTCGCTCGTCCCCCTGTCGGTGCCACCCCTGCCGGAGGTCGCTCTTTCGCCGCTGCCCGAGCTGTCGGCACCGGATGTTCCAGAGATCCCGCGGCTGCCCGGGATACCGAGCGTGTCCGGGATACCGAGCGTGTCCGGCGTCCCGGAGCTGCCGGACACACCCGACGAGGCGGCCGTACCGGTCGAGCCCGCCGTTTCCACGATCCCGGGCTCCGCCGACGTACCGACGCCGCCCCCGCCCTCGATCGACGCGCCCACCCCGAGCCCGCTCCCCTAGACCGGGGCGGACCCGCTCGAAAAAAAATTCCACCCCGCAGCGACGGACGCCCCGTCCCTCCCCGTAGAGCAGATGTCAGAGCTGCTCCAGGGGCCGAAGGGTGGACCGGATGGGTGTCGAGATCTGTGTGGAAGGGCTGACCAAGTCCTTCGGTCACCAGGTCATCTGGCAGGACGTCTCGCTGACCATGCCCGCCGGGGAGGTCTCGGTCATGCTCGGCCCCTCGGGCACGGGCAAGTCGGTGTTCCTCAAGACGCTCGTCGGACTGCTGAAGCCGGAGCGCGGCTCGATCACGATCCAGGGCCGGGACATCACGAAGCTCCGCGAGCACGACCTGTACGAGGTGCGGAAGCTCTTCGGCGTGCTGTTCCAGGACGGCGCGCTGTTCGGCTCGATGAACCTGTACGACAACATCGCCTTCCCGCTGCGCGAGCACACCCGCAAGTCGGAGAGCGAGATCCGGCGCATCGTGCTGGAGAAGATGGACATGGTCGGGCTGATCGGCTCCGAGGACAAGCTGCCCGGCGAGATCTCCGGCGGGATGCGCAAGCGGGCCGGGCTGGCCCGGGCCCTCGTCCTCGACCCGGAGATCATCCTCTTCGACGAGCCCGACTCGGGCCTCGACCCCGTGCGCGTCGCGTATCTCAACCAGCTCATCGTCGACCTCAACGCCCAGATCGACGCCACCTTCCTGATCGTCACGCACGACATCGCCTCCGCCCGCCAGGTGCCGGACAACATCGGCTTGCTGTTCCGGCGCGAGCTGGTCATGTTCGGGCCGCGCGAACAGCTGCTGACCAGCGACGAGCCCGTCGTACGGCAGTTCCTGAACGGCCGGATGCAGGGCCCGATCGGCATGGCGGAGGAGAAGGACGCCGCCCAGGTCGAGCAGGAGCTCGCCCAACTCGTCGACCCGGCACCCGCCCAGGCTCTGACTCCCCGCCTGCTGCCGGGGCCGGGCATCACCCGACCGCCCCGATGGCAGGCGATCGCCGACCGGGAAGCGGCGCTGCACCGGGAGGCGGCGCCGCACCGAAAGGAGGTGGCCGACGCATGAGCCTGTCCCCGACCGGAGCGCTGCGGCACACGGGAAGCCTCTTGGCGATGGCGCTGGACGTCGTCCGGACCATCCCCCGACGTCCCTTCCAGGCAAGGGAGTTCATCCAGCAGGCCTGGTTCATCGCGAGCGTCACCATCCTGCCGACGGCCCTCGTGTCCATCCCCTTCGGAGCGGTCATCGCCCTGCAGATCGGCAGTCTGACCCGGCAGCTCGGCGCCCAGTCCTTCGCGGGGGCCGCCTCGGTGCTCGCGGTGCTGCGGGAGGCCTCGCCGATCGTCACCGCGCTGCTGATCGCGGGCGCCGGCGGCACGGCGATCTGCGCGGACCTCGGGGCGCGGAAGATCCGCGAGGAGATCGACGCGATGCAGGTGCTGGGCATCGATCCCATCCACCGGCTGGTCGTGCCGCGGGTTCTGGCGTCGATGCTGGTGGCGGTGCTGCTCAACGGGCTGGTGTCGGTGGTCGGCGTCGCGGGCGGCTACTTCTTCAACGTCGTCCTGCAGAACGGCACTCCGGGCGCCTATCTCGCCTCCTTCACCACGCTCGCCCAGCTGTCCGACCTGTGGGCGGCGGAGATCAAGGCGCTGGTGTTCGGGGCGATCGCGGCGATCGTCGCCTCGTACAAGGGACTGACGGCGAAGGGCGGCCCCAAGGGTGTGGGCGACGCCGTGAACCAGTCGGTGGTGATCACCTTCATGTTGCTGTTCGTGACGAACTTCGTGATGACCGCCGTGTACTTCCAAGTCGTTCCCCAGAGGGGCTGAGGCATGGCGCTGTTGAAAGGCCTGGAGGAGCTGGGCGCCCAACTGTCCTTCTACGGGCGGTCGTTGGCGTGGACCGGCCGCACCCTGCGCCGCTACAAGAAGGAGATCCTTCGGCTGCTCGCCGAGGTGAGCTTCGGCCGCGGCGCCCTCGCCGTCGTGGGCGGCACGGTCGGTGTCATCGCCTTCCTCTCCTTCTTCACCGGCACGGAGGTGGGCCTGCAGGGGTACGCCGCGCTCAACCAGCTCGGCACCTCCAACTTCGTGGCGTTCCTGTCGGCGTACTTCAACACCCGGGAGATCGCGCCGCTGGTGGCCGGGCTCGCCCTGTCCGCGACGGTCGGCGCCGGGTTCACCGCGCAGCTCGGCGCGATGCGGATCAGCGAGGAGACGGACGCCCTCGAAGTCATGGGCGTGCCCTCGCTGCCGTTCCTGGTGACCACCCGGATGATCGCCGGGTTCGTCGCCGTGGTCCCGCTGTACGTGGTCGGCCTGCTGTCCTCGTACCTCGCCGCCCGCACCATCACCACCGGCTACTACGGGCAGTCGGCGGGCACCTACGACCACTACTTCGCGCAGTATCTGCCGCCGGTCGACGTGCTGTGGTCCTTCGGGAAGGTGCTCGTCTTCGCCGTCCTGATCATCCTGGTGCACTGCTTCTACGGCTACTACGCGAGCGGCGGCCCGGCGGGCGTGGGCGTCGCGGTGGGCCGCGCGGTGCGGACGTCGATCGTCGCGATCAACGTCCTGGACTTCTTCCTCTCGCTGGCGATCTGGGGCGCCAGCACGACCGTACGGATTGCGGGGTGAGCCGTATGAGAGTGGTGAGACTGCGGTTGTACGGCGTGGTGTTCCTCGCCGTGCTGGCTCTGTTGCTGTCGCTGTCCGTCGCCGTCTACCGGCAGGCGTTCACGCCGGTCGTGCGGATCACCCTGGAGGCCGACAGCCTCGGCAACCAGCTCGATCCGCGCGCGGACGTCAAGCTGCGCGGGCTGCTGGTCGGCGAGGTGCGTGAGGTGCGCGCCGACGGGACGAAGGCGACGCTCGACATCGCGCTGAAGCCGAAGTACGTCGCGCACATCCCGTCCGACGTGCACGCACGCCTGCTGCCCAAGACGCTGTTCGGCGAGAAGTACGTCGACCTGGTCGCACCGCGCGGCTCATCGGGCCGGCCCATTCGCGCCGGGGACGTCATCACCCAGGACCGCACCCGCGTCGGCATCGAGCTCCAGCAGTTGATGAACGACCTGCTGCCGCTGCTGCGGACCGTGCAGCCCGGCAAGCTCAACGCCACGCTCTCCGCGTTCGCCACCGCCCTGGAGGGGCGTGGCGACCGGATCGGCGACAACCTCACCCGCGTGGAGGCCTACCTGCGCCGCCTCAATCCGCACCTGCCGTCCCTGCGAGAGGACATCGCCCGCTTCGCCGACGTCGCCGAGGTCTACGGCGACGCGGCGCCCGACCTGATGGAGATCCTGCGCAACACCGTGACCACCAGCCGCACCCTGGTCGAGGAGCGGGACCGGCTCGCGTCCGCCCTCACCACGACCGCCACCGTCGCCGGCACCGCGGACGACTTCCTCGACGCGAACGGCGACCGGCTCATCACCCTGGGCCGGGTCTCCCGCCCCACCCTCGCCCTCTTCGCCCGCTACTCCCCCGAGTACCCCTGCCTCCTCGCCGGCCTGGTCCGTCAGGAGGAGGCCTCCGAGCAGGCGTTCCGGGGCGGCAAGATGCACATCACGCTGGAGGTCGTCCGGCAGCAGGGGGCGTACGAGCCCGGTGAGGAGCCCCGCTACGACGAGCGGTCCGGGCCCGACTGCCGTGATCTGCCCGGTCCGCCGGTACCGGCGCCGGGTGCCCATCTCGACGACGGTTCGAAGAAGGGGAGTTCAGCCGGGCCGCCCGGTGTGTCCGCCACCCGGGCCGAGCAGCGTGCCGTCGGATCGCTCGTGGCGCCCGTCCTGGGCGTGCCCGCCGACGAGGTGCCGCCGGTCGCGACACTCCTGTTCGGGCCGATGGCGCGCGGGACGGCGGTGAGCGTCGCATGAGGAGCACCTCAGCCCGGCAGACCTCAGTCCGGCAGAGCTCAGCCCGGCAGACCGCTGCCCCGCTGATCAAGTTCAGCCTGTTCGCCGTGGTGACCGTCCTGGCCACGGCCCTGCTGGCCGCCACCATCGTGAACATCTCCCTCACCCCCGAGCACCGGTATCGCGCGGTGTTCAGCGACGTCACCGGCCTGGAGGAGGGCGACGACATCCGGGTGGCCGGGGTGCGGGTCGGCGAGGTCGAGGGCATCCGGATCAAGGACCGGACGCTGGCGGAGATCACCTTCACGGTCAGTGAGGACCGGCCCCTGCTCACCGGCACGGGCGCGGTCATCCGCTACCGGAACCTGGTCGGACAGCGGTACGTCGCCCTGACCGAGGGCGCGGGCGACGGCACCCGGCTGAAGCCCGGCGCCACCATCCCGCTGTCCCGCACCCAGCCGGCGCTGGACCTCAACGCGCTGCTGAACGGCTTCAAGCCGCTGTTCGCCGCGCTCAGTCCGAAGGACGTCAACCAGCTGGCCACCGAGATCATTCGGACGCTGCAGGGCGAGGGCGGAACCGTCAACAGCCTGCTCGCGCACACGGCTTCGCTCACCACGACGCTGGCCGGCCGCGACCAGCTGATCGGTTCGGTGGTCGACAACCTCAACACCGTGCTGGAGACCCTCGACAAGCGCGGCGGCCGCTTCTCCGGGCTGCTCAAGCAGCTGCGCCGGGTGATCTCGGGGCTGTCCGCCGACCGTAAGCCCATCGGGGAGTCGCTGGTGAGCATCGGCGACCTGACCGAGGCCACGTCGGGGCTGCTGAAGGACGCGCGTCCGCCGCTCAAGGACGACATCGCCGAGCTGACCGATCTCACCGGAACGCTGAACGACAACGAGAAGACGGTGGAGGGCGTGCTGAAGCGGCTGCCGAACAAGCTGAACGAGCTGACGGGGACGGCGTCCTACGGCTCGTGGTTCAACTTCTACCTCTGCGACTTCGACGGCCGGATCGTGCTGCCGAAGACGCGGGAGGTACTCACTCCCGACCTGCACGTGGCGAGGGCGAGGTGCGGCGCATGACGCAGCGCAGCCTTTCGCGCAGGGCGCGGCGGCGCCGTCCGGAACCGCTGATGAAGGTGCGGGTCGAGCCGCCGCGGATAAGGCTCCCCCGCATCCGGATCCGCCGCCCGCGCCTGACCCCGTTCCGCGAGCGCAACCCCGTGGTCATCGGGGCCGCCGGCCTCACCACGCTCGCGCTGCTGACCGTGGCCGCGTTCAACGCCGACAGCCTGCCGCTGATCGGCGGCGGCGAGACGTACCGCGCCGCCTTCTCGGAGGCGGGCGGCCTCAAGCCCGGCGACGAGGTGCGGATCGCCGGGGTCAAGGTCGGCAAGGTCGAGGACGTCGATCTGGACGACGACCATGTCCTGGTCACCTTCAAGATCAAGGGGGATCCGCGGTTCGGCACCGGCACCGGAGCGTCGATCCGCGTCAAGACGATCCTCGGTGCGAAGTACCTCGCGCTGCACCCCAAGGGGCCGGGGCAGCTGAGGCCCGGCACCGAGATACCCCTGAGGCGCACAGTTCCGGCGTACGACGTCGTACAGGCCTTCAGCGACCTCACCACGACGACCGAGGAGGTCGACACCGACCGGCTGGCCACGGCCCTGGACACCATCTCGACCACCTTCCAGGACTCGCCGGCAGAGGTACGGGCGTCCATCAAGGGCCTGTCGAAGATCTCCCGGACGGTCGCCTCACGCGACCAGGAGCTCAGGGAGCTGCTCGACCACGCGAACGGCGTGACGGGTGTGCTGGCCGAGCGCTCCGAGGACTTCACCGCCCTGGTGAAGGACGGCGACGCGTTGTTCAAGGAGATCAGCAAGCGGCGCAAGGCGATCCACACGCTGCTGAAGAGCTCCGCCGCGCTCGGCGTCGAGCTCTCCGGCCTGGTCGAGGACAACGACAAGGAGATCGGGCCCGCGCTCAAGGGCCTGGGCCGCGTGGTCGAGATGCTCGAACGCAATCAGTCCAGCCTCGACCGGAGCGTCAAGCTGCTCGCGCCCTATGTGCGGCTCTTCACCAACACCCTCGGCAACGGCCGCTGGTTCGACTCCTACGTCCAGAACCTGGTCGCCGCTCCGGTGGTGCCGCGCACGGGAGGCGCGCAGTGAACAACCTGAACAGGCGCGTGGCCTGGGTCACCGCACTCGCCGTCGTCGCCGCCCTGACCTACGTGCTGTGGCCGCGCTCCGAGCCCGTGCGGGTCACCGCGTATTTCCCGCGCACCGTCGGCATCTACCCCGGCTCGGACGTCCGTGTCCTCGGCGTCCGAATCGGCGAGGTCGAGAAGATCACGCCGGAGGGCGACCGGGTGCGGGTGGAGCTGGAGTACGAAGCCGGCCGCAGGGTCCCGGCGAACGCGCGGGCCGCGATCATCAACTCCTCGGTGGTCAGCGACCGTTACGTGCAGCTGCTGCCGGTGTACCGCAGTGGTCCGGCGATGCGGGACGGCGACGTCATCCCCGAGTCGCGCACGGCCGTGCCCGTCGAACTGGACCGCGTCTTCGACAGCCTGCACACCACGGCCGAGTCGCTCGGCCCCGAGGGGGCGAACAAGGACGGCTCACTGTCCCGGCTGCTCGGGGTGAGTGCCGACAACCTGGACGGGCAGGGCGCACACCTCAACCAGACGGTCGAGGACCTCTCGGAGGCGGTCACCACGCTGTCCGACGGCCGCGGCGACCTCTTCGGCACGGTGCGCAACCTTCAGGTGTTCACGGCGGCGCTGGCCGCCGACGACAAGAGCGTGCGGTCGTTCAACACCAGCCTCGCCAAGGTCGCCGAGCAGCTCGCGGGCGAACGCAAGGATCTGGCGGCCGCGCTGAAGAACCTGGGAACGGCCCTCGGCGACGTGTCCGATTTCGTGAAGAGGAACAAGAACTCGCTGACCTCGAACGTGAAGGGCCTCAGCAAGGTGACCAAAGTGCTCGTCACCCAACGGGCGGCGTTGGAAGAGCTGTTGGAGGTCGCACCCACCGGCATGTCGAACCTGAACAACGCCTACAACCCGGCCGCGGGCACCCTCGACACCCGCAACAACCCCAATCAGCCACAGGATCCGGCATCCCTGCTGTGCTCCGTGCTGAGGACCACTGGGGACGAGACCGACTGCAAGGAGCTGAGGGACCTGTTCGACTCCCTGCCCGAGGTGCCGCAGGGCCCGGCGGTCACCGGCACGGTCGACCGGACGCTCGGCGGGATCCTGGGGGCGAGCGCATGAGCGTACGACGCACGGCCGGGGCCCTCGCCTGGGCGGCGGCCGGCTCGCTGCTGCTGTCCGGCTGCGAGTTCAACGGCTGGTACGACGTCCAGTTGCCCGGCGGCGCCGCCGCGGACGGGCACGCGTACCGCGTCACCGTCGAGTTCCGTGACGTCCTCGACCTGGTGCCGCAGTCGGCGGTGAAGGTCAACAACGTCACCGTGGGCGCTGTCGAGAAGGTGGAGCTGGACGGCTGGCACGCGCGCGTGCGGCTGCGGATCGCGGACTCGGTGAAGCTGCCCGCCAACGCGGTGGCCGAACTGCGGCAGACCAGCATGCTCGGCGAGAAGTACGTGGCGCTCTCCGCCCCGGTCGGCACGGAACCCGTGGGCCGGCTCGCCGACGGGGCCCGCGTCCCGCTGTCCCGCAGCGGCCGCAACCCGGAGATCGAGGAGGTGCTGTCCGCACTGTCGGCGCTGCTCAACGGCGGCGGAGTCGCCCAGCTCAAGACGATCACCGTGGAGCTGAACAAGGCCCTGGACGGGCGGGAGAACCGGGTCAGGTCCCTGCTCAAGGAGCTGAACACGTTCATCGGCGGCCTGGACGACCAGCGCCAGGACATCGTCCGCGCCCTGAAGGCCGTCGACCGGCTTGCGGGGCGGCTCGGGAAGGAGAAGAAGACGATCGCCCGGGCCGTCGACACGATGCCGCCCGCCCTGAAGGTCCTCGCCGACCAGCGGCGTGATCTGACGAGGATGCTCACCGCCCTGTCGAAGCTCGGCGAGACGGGCACCAAGGTGGTCAATGCCTCGCACGAGGACACGGTCGCGAACCTGAAGCAGCTCGGGCCGATCCTGCGGCAACTGAACAAGGCGGGCGACGACCTGCCCAACTCCCTTGAGCTGCTGACCACTTACCCGTTCCCCCGCAACGCGGTGGACGCCATCAAGGGCGACTACGTCAATCTCCACCTCACCGCCGACCTCGACCTGGCCGGTCTCTACGGGAACCTGACGGACGAGCCCGGCTCCGGCGGGGGCAACGGTGACTCCGCCGAGCCCGACCCGCCCGGCGTACCCGACCTCCCCGACCTCCCGGACCTGCCCGCCGTCCCGACTCCCACCGCCCTGCCGGACGCACCCGGCCTGCCGTCCCCCTCGGCTCCCCCGGGCGGCGGCGACCTGCTGTGCCCGCCGGTGTGCAGCAGCAGTTACAGCACCGGCAGCAGTTACCGCACCGAGGGCGGTCTGCCCGAGGGCATCGACCTGGAGCTAGCCGAGCTGATGCTGAAGGGGGTTCAGCCGTGATCACACGTACGGTCAAGGCCCAGCTGCTCGCCTTCGCCACCGTCACCGCGGTCGGGGTGTCGTACGTCGGCGCCGAGTACACCGGCCTGGTGGACGCCGTCCTGGACCGCGGCTACACCGTACGGGCGGACTTCGCCGACTCCGGGGGCATCTTCTCCGGCGCCGAGGTCACCTATCGCGGGGTGCCGGTGGGCCGCGTCGGTACGCTGCGGCTGACCGGCGCCGACGGCGTCTCGGTCGCCCTCGACATCGACGACGGGGCGCCGCGCATCCCCGCGGACGCCCTCGCGGTGGTGGCGAACCGTTCGGCGGTGGGCGAGCAGTACGTCGATCTGCAGCCGCGTACCACCCACGGCCCGTATCTGCTCGACGGCAGCACCATCCCCCGCGACCGCACCCGCGTGCCGCTGCCCACGACGGACCTCGTGCTCGCCCTGGACCGGCTGGTGAACTCCGTCGGCAAGGACGATCTGCGGGTCACCGTCGACGAGTTGGACCAGGCCTTCTCCGGCACCGGACCGAACCTGAGCCGACTGGTGGACTCCGGCAACACGCTCGTCGAGGCGGCGTCCGAGTCGCTGCCCGAGACGATCGCGCTGATCGAGGACTCGCGAAAGGTCCTCAAGACGCAGGCCGACCAGGGCTCGTCGATCAAGTCCTTCGCGCGTGATCTGGCGGCGCTCACCGCGCAGTTGAAGTCGAGCGACGGGGACCTGCGCAAGCTGATCGGCAACGCCACGCCGGCGGCACAGCAGGTGAACTCGCTGCTGAAGTCGACCGGGCCACGACTGTCGGTGCTGCTGGCCAACCTGATCAGCGGCGGCCAGGTCACGCTGGCGCGGCTGCCCGGCGTGGAGCAGGCCCTGGTCACCTTCCCGGTGATGGTCGCGGGCAGCTACACCGTCATCCCCGGCGACGGCACCACCCACTTCGGGCTGGTCGTCAACGCCGACGACCCGCCCGGATGCACCCAGGGATACGGCACGGCACGCCGCGACCCCGCCGACACCAGCACGCGCGAGGCGAACACCGACGCGCGCTGCACGGCCCCGCGCGGGAGCGAGACGTCGGTGCGGGGCGCGCAGAACGCTCCCGGCGCGACGTCCGCTTCCGGCGACGCGAACCGGGCGGCGTACGTCACGCCGTACGACCCGGAGACCGGCACCGCCACCGGCCCGGACGGAAGGCTCGTCGAGATCGGCTCGACGGGCGGCCAACAGGCCGTATTCGGAAAGGAGTCGTGGCAATGGCTGCTCGTCGGACCGATGGCATGAAGAGGGCCCTCACCGTGGGGCTGGTGGTGGCGACCGTCCTCACCACCGCCCTGACGACCTGGTTGGGCCTCGGCCTCCACGATCAGCGCGAGGCGGACCAGCGGCGCCAGGACATCCTCGCCGCCGCCCGCCAGTCGGCCCTGAACTTCACCTCGCTCGACTACCGGCACTACGACCGGGACAGCGCGAACGTGCTCAAGAGCGCCACCGGCGACTTCAAGAAGCAGTTCGCCGCGCAGACCGAGCAGCTGACCGAACTCGTCGCCGAGAACAGGTCCGTGTCCGAGGGCCAGGTTCTCGAAGCGGGCATCGTCCGGTCCGACGAGCATGCGGCCCGCGTCCTGGTCGTCGCCGACAGCAAGGTGACCAACACAGCGGTGCCCAAGGGGGAGGCGCGCACCTACCGGCTGCGGCTCGACCTGGTGCAGCGGGACGGCCGCTGGCTGACCTCCGACGTCGAGTTCGTCGGCTGACCGCCACCACCAGTCGTCACGATCAGTGTCGTCACGATCAGTAAGGAGTACGAGCATGGCAAGGACGACGACGCGGGGCCGCGGCTCCGGACCGGGCACCCGGCACACCATGACCGCGGCCGCCCGTGCGGCGGCCAGACGCGCGGAGCGCGGCCACCGCGAACCAGGCCCGGCGACCGCCGACGAAGCGCCGCTCGCCGGACGCACCGTGCTCGTCGAGGCTCCGAAGGACGGCTGGGACGACCCGCCGGAGCCGTCGCCGGAGGCCTTCGAGGAGGACGACGCGCCGCGGGAGCGGAGTGGGCGCCGTCGACGGATACTGTTCACCGCGGTCATGGGCGTCCTGCTCGTGGCGGGGCTGGTCGCCGTCGCCGTACTGGGGTGGCAGTACCGGGAGGGACGGCGGGCGGACGACGCCCGGGGTGAGGCGCTCTCGGCCGCGCGGAAGGCGGCGCCGGTCGTGCTGTCGTACGACTACAAGCACCTGGACCGGGACTTCGCCCGGGCCCACGACCGGCTGACCGGGAAGTTCCGGGACGAGTACCGGAAGACCACGACGACCGTGGTCGCACCGACCGCGGAGAAGTACCACGGGGTGGTGAAGGCGACGGTCGCCACGGCCTCCGTCGTATCGGCTTCCCCGGACAAGGTCACGGTGCTGCTCTTCGTCAACCAGGTCACCCAGAGCACCCAGGTCTCGGGATCCCGCGTGGATCTGAACCGGGTGCGGATGACGATGACCCGCACCTCGGAGGGCTGGAAGGTGAGTGCCGTCGACGCGCTGTGACCAGTCCGTTCGCCCTGCCCCCGTGCCCCCGCGCGGGGGCTTTTTTTGCGTGGGCACTCTTGACACTCCTCCCCGATCCCAGGCAGTCTTCCGTTAAGCAGAAACTTACTTCCGTAATACGGAAACGAGAACCACGGAAGGGAGCGCCGGCCCACATGCCAGGTTCTGAATGGGGCACAGCCGCAGAGCAGCGCTTCAACGTCAACCTGTCGATCCTCTTCACGGAACTCCCGCTCTTGGAGCGCCCCGCGGCCGCCGCTGCGGCCGGCTTCACCGCGGTCGAGCTGTGGTGGCCCTGGATCGACTCCCCCACCCCCGAGCGGTCCGAGCTCGACGCCCTGAAGAAGGCCATCGAGGACGCGGGCGTCCAGCTCACCGGGCTGAACTTCTACGCCGGACAGCTGCCCGGCCCGGACCGGGGCGCCCTGTCGATCCCGGGCGAGGAGTCGGAGCGGTTCCGCGCCAACATCGACGTGGCGGCCGACTTCGCCGAGTCCCTCGGCTGCAAGGCACTCAACGCCCTCTACGGCAACCGCGTCGAGGGCGTGGACCCGGCCGAGCAGGACGCGCTCGCGCTGGAGAACCTGGTGCTCGCGGCCCGGGCCGCCGAACGGATCGGCGCGATCCTGCTGATCGAGGCCCTCAACCAGCCCGAGTCGCCGCGGTACCCGCTGGTGAGCGCACCCGCCGCCGTGGGCATCGTCGACAAGGTCAACCAGGCGTCCGGGCTGGGCAACGCACGGTTCCTCATGGACCTCTACCACCTGTCGATGAACGGCGAGGACCTGCCGTCGGTGATCGAGCGGTACGCCGCGAAGACCGGCCATGTGCAGATCGCGGACAACCCCGGGCGCGGTGCGCCGGGCACGGGTTCGCTCCCCCTCGAAGACCTCCTCGGCCGGCTCGCGAAGGCCGGTTACGAGGGCTGGGTCGGCCTGGAGTACAAGCCGGGCGACCGTCCGAGCGCGGAGGCGTTCGACTGGCTGCCGGCCGCGGCCCGAGCCGCTCGCTGAGCGGCAACTCACAGACGTAGAACAGCAGTCAGAGAGGCACCCTCATGACCACCAACCTCGCAGATCATTCCCACCCGACCCGCCCGGCGATCGCCTGGATAGGCCTCGGCATCATGGGCTCCCCCATGTCCGAGAACCTGGTCAAGGCGGGTTACGACGTCACCGGCTTCACCCTGGAGCAGGACAAGCTCGACCGGCTGACCGCCGCCGGCGGCACCGCGGCCGGTTCGATCGCCGAGGCCGTCCGGGATGCCGACGTCGTGATCACGATGGTGCCCGCGTCCCCGCACGTCGAAGCCATCGCGTACGGCCCGGACGGCATCCTGGAGAACGCGCGGTCCGGCGCGCTGCTGATCGACATGTCCTCGATCACCCCGCAGACGTCCGTGGACCTCGCGAGGGCGGCCGGCGAGAAGGGCATCCGCGTCCTTGACGCCCCCGTGTCCGGCGGTGAGGCCGGTGCGGTCGAGGCCGTGCTGTCCATCATGGTCGGCGGCGAGCAGGCCGACTTCGACCAGGCGGAGCCGATCTTCGAGGCGCTCGGCAAGACGATCGTGCTGTGCGGTCCGCACGGCTCGGGCCAGACCGTGAAGGCCGCCAACCAGCTCATCGTCGCCGTGAACATCCAGGCGTGCGCCGAGGCCGTGGTCTTCCTGGAGAAGTCGGGCGTGGACCTGAAGGCGGCGCTCGACGTCCTGAACGGCGGGCTCGCCGGCTCCACCGTGCTGACGCGGAAGAAGGACAACTTCCTGAACCGCGACTTCAAGCCCGGCTTCCGTATCGACCTGCACCACAAGGACATGGGCATCGTCACCGACGCCGCCCGCAACGTCGGCGCGGCCCTGCCCATCGGTGCCGTGGTCGCCCAGCTGGTCGCGAGCCTGCGTGCGCAGGGCGACGGCGGGCTCGACCACTCGGCACTGCTGCGGGCGGTGGAGCGCCTGTCCGGCGCCCAGGTCTGACGCCCCTCCCCCAAGCTCCGGGCGGCGTCGGTGCTGACAACTGTCCTGTCGCGCCCAGGCGTCGGCGCCGCCCGGAATCCACTCCAGCGTGCCCCGAACTCCCTGCCCGCGCCCGGCCACCGGCGACCCGGATGAGGGGTGATCGACCGGTCATACGGGCGCGGGCAGGGCAGGGACCGCGGCGGTGTGCGAGCCAGTGCGGTGGTGAAGGACCGGGGACCCTCTTCTCGACCTGAGGGAAGGGCGTCCCGGGCTCCGTCGCAACCGCCGCGGTCCCAGGATCTCCGGTGAGCGCCGGATGCGGACGGTCCCGCATCCGGCGCTCACCGGCGTATCCGGGAGGTGCATGGGGCACGCCGGGGTGCGGATCCGACCCGCCCGCAGGACTCTGAAGGCATGGCACCTCCGGCACACCCCACGCAGCATCCGCACATCGTGGTCCACGCCCCCGCCCTGGACGGCTCCCGGCGCGTGACCTGGGACGACGAGAACCTCGGCGTCGCCTCCCACCTGGACGACGTGGTCGAGTTCCTGCGCCTCGCGGACCTCGACCAGGTCGAGGTCGAGGAGAGCGACATCATCGAATGGCAGGGCGGCGGCCCCGACGACTGGCCGGGACTCTCCGAGCACCACGAGCAGTGAGCCCGTCGGACACGACACGTACGCCACTGGTCGTACGCGGGCTACGGAACCCTCAAATGAAGCTCTGAAACGGGCCCGGGAGGCTTCACCAGCCCCCGGGCCCGGGCACATTCTCATCACGCGGGGCCCGCCGGCACGGGGGCGGCGGACCCCGTGCGAGGGGGGGCATGGACAGCGGTACGACGGTCCGGCTGGAGCCGCACGAGGTCGCACTGCTGCGGGGCGGTCCCCGCGCCGCCGTCACGGTCGCCGTGCTCGCCCCGCATCTGCGGGGCTTCGCCGACGCCGGCCGACCGGGGACGGTACGGGTCTCGGGGGAGCCCGGGGGCGCGGGGCAGGCCCTGTCCGACGCTTGCGGCCCGTCTGCCGCTTCCGGTCTGTCCGACCCTGCCGGTCCGGCGGCCCCTTCCGGCCTGTCGGCCCGCTCCGGCCCGTTGCCTCCTCCCGGCCGGTCCGCTCTGGACGCGGCGGTGCACTCGGTCCTCCAACGACCTGTGCGAGTACGGGAGTTGGTGAAGCATCCCGCCGTACGCCGGGAGATCGCCGCGCTGCGAGACCGGCTGGCCGCCGCAGGGCTGCTGCGCGCCCTTCCGCCGCAGCGGACCCGCGCCGCCCGGCGCACCCTGGACGCCCTGCGTGCCCGAGCACCCGGTCCCCGCCCGCCGCAAGGACCTGCCGACCGCCGACGCCCTGTTGGCGGTCGCCCTGCACGGCAACGCGGCCCTCGCCGTCCTGGTTCCGCGCTTCGCCCTGCGGGCGGGCCTGACCGCCCGGGTGGAGGTGTCCGACAGCGGGCTCCTGCGCCGTTCCCCGCGGGGCTTCGGCGGAGGCGGCGGCTACGGCTGCGGGGACGGCGGCGGCTCGGACTGAGCAGGGACACGCCGGCCCAGAGCACCGGAGACATGCGGCTCGATCCGGCGCACGGACACCGCCGTTCGGACACGGGCACGTCGGCGGCACGGGCCCCGCACGCCGACAAGCCGACTCCCCGCGCACGGAGACCAGGCCACTCCGGGAGTGATCACACGGCCGCCCGGACCGGGCACCGGGCACCGGG
>NZ_JBWLKM010000032.1:70900-100278 GCF_059026085.1 Streptomyces sp. a15
CGACTCCCCGCGCACGGAGACCAGGCCACTCCGGGAGTGATCACACGGCCGCCCGGACCGGGCACCGGGCACCGGGCCCCGGCACCGGGCACCCGGCACGTCGGCTCAAGCCGCGCACGCGAAAGGGCGGCCCGCCCCCCGGACGGGCCGCCCTGAGTGACCGACGGCAGTGCTGCCGCCCGGCGTCAGACCTTCAGTGTCCTGATCGAGGTCGGGGCGTGTCCCGGCTCGGTGGCGAGTTCCTCGAACTCGACGACGTTGCTGATGTCGTTGGTCTTGGACATCGCGATGTTGGTGACGCGCTCCAGGATGGCCTCGACGACGACCGGCACCTGGAACTCGGCGGCGAGCTTCTTGGCCTGCTCGAAGGCGGCGCCCAGTTCGGCCGGGTCGGTCACGCGGATCGCCTTGCAGCCGAGGCCCTCGACGACCTTGACGTGGTCGACGCCGTACACCCCGAGCTCTGGGGAGTTGATGTTCTCAAACTCCAGGTTGACCTGGAAGTCGATGTCCAGGCCGAGCTGCGCCTGGCGGATCAGGCCCAGGTAGGCGTTGTTGACGAGGACATGGACGTACGGGATCTTGTGCTGCGCCCCGACCGCCAGCTCCTCGATCATGAACTGGAAGTCGTAGTCGCCGGAGAGGGCGACGACCTGCGCCTGGGGGTCGGCCTTCGCGACGCCGAGCGCGGCCGGGATCGTCCAGCCGAGGGGCCCCGCCTGGCCGCAGTTGATCCAGTGCCGCGGCCGGTAGACGTGCAGCATCTGGGCGCCGGCGATCTGCGAGAGGCCGATCGTGGAGACGTACCGGGTCTCCGGACCGAAGGCCTTGTTCATCTCCTCGTAGACGCGCTGCGGCTTGATCGGGATGTCGTCGAAGTGCGTACGGCGCTGGAGCGTGGCCTTCTTCTCCTGTGCGGCAGCCGCCCACGCGGAGCGGTCGGGCAGTCGGCCCGCCACCTTCAACTCCCTTGCCACCTGGACGAACAGCTGCAGCGCGGCCTTCGCGTCGGAGGCGATGCCGTAGTCCGGGGCGAAGATCTTGCCGATCTGGGTGGGCTCCACGTCGACGTGGACGAAGGTCCGGCCGGCCGTGTAGACGTCGAGCCTGCCGGTGTGGCGGTTGGCCCAGCGGTTGCCGATGCCGAGGACGAAGTCGGACTCCAGGAAGGTGGCGTTGCCGTAGCGGTGCGAGGTCTGGAGGCCGACCATGCCGGCGTTCAGCTCGTGGTCGTCGGGGAGCACCCCCCAGCCCATGAGGGTGGGCACGACCGGGACGCCGGTCAACTCGGCGAACTCCACCAGCAGTTCGGCGGCGTCGGCGTTGATGACACCGCCGCCGGCGACGATCAGCGGGCGCTCGGAGGCGTTGAGCATGCCGATCGCCTTCTCGACCTGGGCGCGGGTCGCGGCCGGCTTGTAGACCGACAGCGGCTCGTACGTCTCGGGGTCGAACTCGATCTCCGTCAGCTGGACGTCGATCGGCAGGTCGATCAGCACCGGGCCCGGGCGGCCGGAGCGCATGAGGTGGAAGGCCTGCTGGAAGACGCCGGGAACCTGCGCCGCCTCCAGCACCGTGACCGCCATCTTCGTCACCGGTTTGGCGATGGAGGCGATGTCGACGGCCTGGAAGTCCTCCTTGTGGATCACGGCGGTCGGGGCCTGGCCGGTGATGCACAGGATCGGGACGGAGTCGCCGAGGGCCGAGTACAGGCCGGTGATCATGTCGGTGCCGGCCGGTCCGGAGGTGCCGATGCAGACGCCGATGTTGCCCGGGTGGGTGCGGGTGTAGCCCTCGGCCATGTGCGAGGCGCCCTCCACGTGCCGGGCGAGGGTGTGGTGGATGCCGCCGGAGGCCTTGAGCGCCGCGTAGAAGGGATTGATCGCCGCGCCCGGGACACCGAACGCGTCGGTGACGCCTTCACGCCTGAGAATCTCAACTGCCGCGCGGGCAGCGGTCATTCGAGCCATCGAGTACTCCTGCTTCGGCTGTCGGATCCGCACTCCCGTCGCGCCCCGCGGTGAGCACTTCCCGTGTCTTCTCTCTCCGCAATGAATTCCGTAATGCGGAAAGTGTTTTCTACTATCTGGAAACAATGTAACTGGGCGGGCGAAGGCCGTCAAGAGAGGGACAAGCAGGGGTCGCCTGGAGGACGATGGGGGCCATGTCCGAGAGCGTGTCGGTGCGCTGCCCGGCCTGCAGACGCGAGCACGTCTACGAGGCATCGTCGTATCCCTGCGTGTGCGGGGTGCCCGTCGCCCCGGCGCTCGACGAGCACGGGGCGGTCACCGCGGTCGCCCATCGTGCCTGGGACGAGGACTGGGTCGTCGTGCGGTGCGAGGCCTGCGGCCGCCGCACCCAGTGGCCGTACCCGGAGCTGGGCTGCGTGTGCGGGACGGTGCTGCGCATTCCGGTGGCCGGGCCGTCGGCCGCGGCGAGCCCCCGGGCCGCCGCCCCGGCCCGGCGTCGCGTCTTCCAGCCCGTCGCGATCCGCACCGCCCGCGACGCGGTCACCGCGGCCGCCCTCTATCTGCGCTGGCTCGGCTACCGGGACATCCGCCGGGCCGACCAGCGTCCCCCGTCCGGCATCGGCCTCGCCGCGCGCGGCCTGCTGGTCCAAGTCGACCCGACCGTACGCCCGGCGACCCTGCGCGACGTGGAGTGCCTGTGGCTGACGGCCATGACGGAGTCCACGTCCTGCGTCTACTTCTCCCTCGCCGGCTTCTCCCCCGACGCCCGCACCCGCGCCGACGTACTGGGGATTCCGCTGTTCGTCCTCGACCTCACCGGCACGCCGCAGGCGGTGAACAGCCACGCGGACGACCTGGATGCCGACGGGGCATGACGTGCGCGTTATTCGCTCGCGCCGAGCCCCTAAGCCCTCGACACTCGCCGCATGCGCATCCGCATCGGCCCCGCCACCGCCGCCGCCACCCCTACGCGTCCCATCCCCAGGGGCGCTGCCCCTTCGACCCCGTACCAGGGGGCTCTGCCCCCTGGACCCCCGGGACCTTTGCCCACCCACCACCCGTCTCGGTCTCTTGAATGGTTCACCCCTCGACCGACCGAGACAGGTGGTGGGTGGGCCGGGCCCTCCTCGCGTACGCCGCCGACCGCGCCCGCGAGGAGCGCCTGACCGGCCTCACGCTCACCACCTTCACCCAGGTGCCGTGGAACGCGCCGTACTACACCCGCCTCGGCTTCCGCGTCCTGTCCGAGGCCGAACTGACCCCCGGCCTGCGCGAGATCCGCGCCCACGAGAGGGAGCTGGGCCTCGACCGGTGGCCGCGGGCCTGCATGCGCCTCCGCCAGGACTAGGCGGACGCCGTCGGTCCGATGCCCGCGCGCTCGGCGTGCAGTTCGGAGCGGACGAGTTCGAGGAGGCGGCCGGTCCAGTTGCGGCCGCGGCCGGCGTTGTCGCCCCAGAAGCGGGAGTCGCCGTCGTCGTAGACGATCGTCGCGTCGTCCGTGTCCAGGAGGACCCGTGCCAGGGTGGGGTGCTGGGCGAACTTGGCCCGCAGCAGGAGGGTCATGACCGCCGTACGCGCCTGTTCCCAGCCCTCGCGTCGGGGGGCGCCGACGGCCAGGTTCCGGGCGGCGCCCGCGGTGTCCGCCTCGGCGATCCCGGCCCGGACCTCGGGGTCGTCGGTCGACAGGGCCCAGTAGGCGTGGGCGACGGAGGGGTAGGTGACGCCGTCGACGTCCACGGGTGCCGGATAGTTGTTGCGCAGGGCCCTCGTGTCCGGGTCGTCGGACGACTTCAGCGGATAGCTCTCGTAGAGCTGGATCGCGGGGGCGAGAGGGGTCACCGGTCCGTCCGCCGGGACCCGTGAGGACCGCTCGGCGATCCACTGCGCCCGGTCCTCGAAGTAGTCGACCGCCTCGTCGTACTCCTCCTGCGTGACGGGGTCGTCGCCGCCGTACGGCCGGGACTCCATGCGTCCGCCGGGTCCGGCCACCAGAACCTGAAGAGGCCAGTCCTTGCGGTCCATGTCACCGAGCGCGTAGTGCCGCTGCGTCTCGGGGATGGCGAGGTAGGCGGCACGGGCCACGGCCCGCTTCTCCTCCGTCCGGTCGGCGAGAAACGCGTCGACGGCGTCCAGACACCGGTCCGTCGAGTCCGGCCGCCCGCCCAGCTGGTCCACGGTGTCGCGCACCTCGGCGAGCAGCAGCTCAGGGGTGTGCCACATGCGCGGCTCGCTGAACTTCCAGGCGGCCAGCTCGTGACCGGACGCCCTGGCACCGTCCGGCAACTCGGTGGCGACCCATCCGCTCCGCAGCTTCCCCTCGAACTCGTCCAGCGTGACCAGGCCCCAGCAGTCGATGAGCCCGTCCGCATAGATGAACAGGTCGGTGAGGTGGTAGTCGCCGTTGCGGATGAAGACGGGCCGCCAGGTCCCGGGTACTCGTATGCCGTCCGCCATGCGGTGGGTGATGCGTCTGCCGATCATCGCGACAGTCTGACGGACGGCTCAGCCGCGCGCCGCGTGATTTTCCCGCAGCTCGATCTTGCGCACCTTCCCGGACACCGTCATCGGGAAGGAGTCCAGGAGCTGGAGCCGGCTCGGGATCTTGTAGTGCGCCAACCGCCCCTCGCAGAAGGCGCGCAGCTCCTCCAGGGTCGGCGGGTCGGCCGGGTCCTGCGCGATGACACAGGCGAGGACCTCCTCGCCGTACCGCTCGTGGGGTACGCCGACGACCTGGACGTCCGCGATCTTCGGGTGGGCGTGGAGGAACTCCTCGATCTCGCGGGGGTAGATGTTCTCGCCGCCCCGGATGATCATGTCCCTGATGCGGCCGACGATCTCGACATAGCCGTCCTCGCGCATCACGGCCAGGTCGCCGGTGTGCATCCAGCGGCCGGGGTCGACGGCCTCCGCGGTCTTCTCGGGTTCGTTCCAGTAGCCGAGCATCACGCTGTACCCGCGGGTGCACAACTCGCCTGCGCTGCCTCGGGGTTGGGTGACGCCCGTCGCCGGGTCGACGACCTTGACCTCGATGTGCGGGAGGACGCGGCCGACCGTGGCGGTGCGGTGTTCCAGGTCGTCGTCCCGACGGGTCTGCAGGGACACCGGGGAGGTCTCGGTCATGCCGTAGCAGATGGAGACCTCGACCATGTGCATCTCGGCGACGACCCGTTTCATCACCTCCACCGGGCAGGGCGAGCCCGCCATGATGCCGGTGCGCAGGGAGGACAGGTCGTAGGTCGCGAAGTCGGGGAGGTTCAGCTCCGCGATGAACATGGTCGGGACGCCGTACAGGGAGGTGCAGCGTTCCTGTTGGACCGCCCGCAGGGTCGCCGCCGGGTCGAAGGACGGGGCCGGGATGACCATGCAGGCGCCGTGCGAGGTCGCGGCGAGGTTGCCCATCACCATGCCGAAGCAGTGGTAGAAGGGCACGGGGATGCAGACCCGGTCCTGCTCGCTGTAGGCGATCAACTCCCCCACGAAGTAACCGTTGTTGAGGATGCTGTGGTGCGAGAGCGTGGCCCCCTTGGGGAAGCCCGTCGTGCCCGAGGTGTACTGGATGTTGATCGGGTCGTCGCAGGACAGGTCCTCGTACCGGACGTCGGGGACCGCGCGCGCGAGCAGCGCGTCCCAGCTCGGGTCGCCGATGTACACGACTTCGCGCAACTCACCGCACTTGCCGCGCACTTGGTCGACCATCGCCCGGTAGTCGCTCGTCTTGTGGCTGACGGAGGCGAACAGCAGGGAGATGCCGGCCTGCTTGAGGACGTACTCGACCTCGTGCGTGCGGTACGCCGGGTTGATGTTCACCATGATCGCGCCGATGCGGGCGGTGGCGTACTGGACGAGCACCCACTCGGGGCAGTTGACCGCCCAGATGCCCACCCGGTCGCCCTTGGCGACCCCGGCGGCGAGCAGGGCATGCGCCAGCTTCTCGACGTCCGCGCCGAACCGGGCGTACGTCCAGCGCCGTCCGGACGGTACGTCGACGAGGGCCTCGCGGTCCGGCCAGGTGGCCACCGCCCGGTCCAGGCTGGCCCCGATCGTGTCGCCGAGCAGGGTCGTCCCGCTCGTTCCGTGCGTGTACGAGAGCTCGCTCACCGGAAGTCCTCCTCGCGGTACTCGGCGTCCGAGCCGGCCGCCGTGGCCTCGCGCAGCTCGATGCGGCGGATCTTGCCGGAGACGGTCTTGGGCAGGGGCGCGAACTCCAGGCGGCGGACGCGCTTGTAGGGCGCGAGTGCTTCGCGGGAGTGCTCGAACAGCACCTTCGCGGTGTCGGGGCCGGGCTCCCAGCCCTCCGCGAGGACGACGTACGCCTTGGGCACGGCCAGGCGCAGTTCGTCGGGGGCGGGTACGACGGCCGCCTCCGCGACCGCCTCGTGCTCGATCAGCGCGCTCTCCAGCTCGAAGGGGCTGATCTTGTAGTCGGAGGCCTTGAAGACGTCGTCGGCCCGTCCGACGTAGGTGATGTAGCCGTCGGCGTCACGTGCGCCGATGTCACCGGTCCGGTAGTAACTGCCCGCCATCGCCTCCGCCGTACGGTCGGGGTCGCCGTGGTAGCCGGTCATCAGGCCGACGGGATGCGTCGAGAGGTCGAGCGAGATCTCCCCCTCCGCCGCACCGGGCGCACCGGACACCGGGTCGAGCAGTTCCACCCGGTATCCGGGGCTGGGACGGCCCATGGAACCGGTCTTGAGCGGCTGCCCGGGGCTGTTGGAGACCTGGACGGCGGTCTCGGTCTGGCCGAAGCCGTCCCGGATGGTGACGCCCCAGGCCCGCCGGACCTGTTCGATGACCTCGGGGTTGAGGGGTTCACCGGCCGCCACGGCCTCGCGCGGCCGGGTGCGCAGTTGGGTGAGGTCGGCCTGGATGAGCATGCGCCACACGGTGGGCGGGGCGCAGAAGGTGGTGACGCCCGCCCGGTCCATCTCGGCCATCAGCCGGGACGCGTCGAAGCGCGAGTAGTTGTAGAGGAAGACCGTCGCCTGCGCGTTCCACGGCGCGAACAGGTTGGACCAGGCGTGCTTGGCCCAGCCCGGCGAGGAGATGTTCAGATGCACGTCGCCGGGCTTCAGGCCGATCCAGTACATGGTCGCCAGATGCCCGATCGGGTAGGAGGCGTGAGTGTGCTCGACGAGCTTGGGGCGGGCCGTCGTGCCGGAGGTGAAGTACAGCATCAGCGGATCGTCGGCGAGGGTCGGCCCGTCGGGCAGGAAGTCGGCGGAGGCGGTGTGGGCGTCCTCGTACGGCTGCCAGCCCTCCGGCAGGCCGCCGACGGCGGTGCGCGTGTAGTCGCCGGGCACGTCGTCGAACTTGGCGGTGTCCTCGGCCCGGACCAGGACGTGTCGCACGCGCCCTCGCTCGACCCGGTCGCGCAGGTCGGCGGGGCCGAGCAGCGGGGTCGCCGGGATGACGACGGCCCGCAGCTTCATCGCCGCCAGCGCCACCTCCCACAGCTCGGCCTGGTTGCCCAGCATGACGAGGATCCGTTCCTCGGCACCGACCCCGCGCTCGCGCAGCAGGTTGGCGACGCGGTTGGACCGCTCGGACAGCTCGGCGAAGGTGAGCCGGATCTCGGAGCCGTCCTCCTCGACGATGTGCAGGGCGGTGCGGTCGTTGCCGTCCGCGATGACGTCGAACCAGTCCAGTGCCCAGTTGAAGTGCTGCGGGCGGGGCCACTCGAAACCCTCGTACGCCGTGGCGTAGTCCTCGCGGTGTTCCAGCAGGAAGTCCCGCGCGCTGCGGAAGAGCTCCGTCGCGGTCGTCATCTGTCCTCCTCGGTACCGGCACCATTGCCGGGCGGCTCTCTGCCATCGTGTAATGCGTGAGGCGAGTCTCACTACCCCCGTACGGGGGTGTGTGCCGCGGCGAAGGAGTGGGTTCGTGGCAGCAGATGGATCGGCGTCGGTGGAGATCCGGCGCGCGCTGGTACGGCTGCGGCGCACGACCGGGCTGCCGGTCGCCTTCGGCGGCCTGGTGGAGCCGGGCCGGCCGCGGATCCGCATCAGCGAGCTGAACGGCACCGCCACCCCCGCCCTGAGCGCGCTGGCGGTGACCTCCGGCAACGGCCTCGGCGGCAAGGCGGTGGCCCTCGCCCGCCCGTGCGCCGTCACCGACTACTCCGCCTCGCGGCAGATCAGCCACGAGTACGACCTGGCGGTCGCCGCTGAGGGACTGCGCGCGGTGGTGGCCGTGCCGGTCGTCGTACGGCGCCGGGTCCGCGGTGTGCTGTACGGCGCCCTGCGCGACGTCCGGCCCCTGGGCGACCGGACGCTGACGGCGGCGGTGGAGGCCGCGCGGGACGTGGAGCAGGCGCTGGTGCTGCGGGAGGAGGCGCGGGCGCTGATGACGGCGGCCCGGGTGGAGCCGGCCCGGGCTCCGGCGGACGGCTCCGCGTGGGAGCAGGTGCGGGAGGCGCACGCGGCGTTGCGGGCACTCGCGCCGAGGATCGCCGACGAGGCACTGCGGGCCGAACTGCTGGACGCGTGCGGGCTGTTGACCCCGGACGTCCCGCCGTCGGACGGGGTGTCCCTGGCGCCGCGTGAGGTGGATGTGCTGGCGTGTGTCGCCGCGGGAGCGACGAACGCGGTGGCCGCCGAGCGGCTGGGAGTGACCGCCGAGACGGTCAAGGGATACCTCCGTTCGGCCATGCGGAAGCTCGGGGCCCGGACCCGTGGGGAGGCGGTCGTCGCGGCGCGTCGGGCGGGGTTGCTGCCCTGATTTCCGTCGGCGCCTCATTCATGCGCCGACCTCGTGAATTTGTCTATGCCGGCCGTTGTTATTTCCCTCACGACGTGGCCCGGCCGAATTCCAAAGCCCGTTGCCTAATATTGGCCAGGACACGACACACGGAGGGGAGCGGTGACCGTGCGACGGGACTTCGAGGAGCCTGCCAGATGCCGCCCCGACCTGGTGATCGGCAGGGAGGAGCTGCTCGCGGGAGCGCGCGAACAGCTGGCCGGCGGCGGCAGCGTGCTGCTCCACGGTCCGGCCGGAATAGGAAAGTCGACCGTGCTGCGGGCATTGGCCGCGGATAACGCCGGCGCGACCCGGACCGTGTTGCGCTGCTCGGCGACGGAGTCCGAATCCCATCTGCCGTTCCTGGCCCTGGCCGACCTGCTCGGACTAGTCGTGGACGAGGTGGCCGACCGGCTGCCCGGCGCCCAGCGCACCGCCCTGGAGTCGGCACTCACCGGACGCGGCGAGTCCACCCTCCAGCGCGACGGGCTGGCGCTGCGGCTCGCCGTCCTGTCGGTGCTGCGCGCGCTCGCCACCGAGGGCCCGGTCCTGGTCGTCGCGGACGACCTGCAGTGGCTGGACCCGGCGAGCGCGGAGCTCCTCGGCTTCGCCGCCCGCCGCCTCGGCGACACCCCGGTCCAGCTGCTGTGCGCGGTGCGGACCGAGGGACAGGAGTACGACCGCCATCTACGCGCGTTGCCGCCGGACTCCCTCGCGGTCCGCCTCAACCCGCTCTCCCGCACCCAGGTCTCCGCGCTACTGGACCACCGCGGCTACACCGGCCTGCCCCGCTCCACGGTCCGCGACATCCACCGCACCAGCGCCGGCAACCCGCTCTTCGCCCTGGAACTGGGCCGCGCGCTCGCCGAGGATCCCACCCCGCCCCGGCCCGGCGAGCCGCTGCACGTGCCCACCTCGCTGCGGGCCCTGGTGCTCAACCGCCTGGGCATGCTCTCCGACGAGGCCCGCCGCACCCTGCTCGTGGCCAGCGCCGGCGCGCGTCCCACGCTGGCCCTGCTGCACGCGGCCGGCCGGGACAACGCCGAGTCCGAGACCGCCCAGGCGGCCGCCCTCGGACTGCTCGCGACGGAACCCGAGGGTCCCGCCGTACGGTTCGCGCATCCGCTGATCTCGGCCGCGCTGTACGCGGAGGCGCCCGCGCAGGAGCGGCGGGCCGCGCACGCCGCGCTGTCCACGGCCGCCTCCGATCCCATCGAGCGGGCCCGGCACCTGGCCCTCGCGAGCAGCGGCACCGATCCGGAGGTGGCGGCCCGGCTCGCCGAGGCCGCGGCCCAGGCCCGGGACCGCGGCGCACCCTCGGTGGCCGCCTCGATGGGACTTCTCGCGGCCCGGCACACCCCGGCCGACAGCGTGCCGGGCGCGGACGAGCGGCGGCTGCAGGCCGCCACGGACGCGATCACCGCCGGCGAGATGGACCTCGCGCGGGACATCGCCCACGAGGTACTGACCCGGGCCACCGTGCCCGCGGAGCGGGTGCGGGCCTGGATCGTGGTGATCGAGTCGGCCGGGCACGCACTCGGCGACGTCGACGCCGTCTTCCCGCAGGCGCTGGCCGACGCGGGCGACGACCCCGGGCTGCTGGCCCTCGTCCACTACCAGCTGGCCTGGCGGGGCCTGGTCGTGGAGGGGGACTTCGCGGAGGGCCGGGAGAAGGCCGCGCACTCGGCGGAGCTGGCCGCCCGGGCCGGCGACCGGCGCACCGAGCTCCTCGCGCTCGCCTTCCAGGCGCAGACCGAGACCCTGATGGGACACCCGGACGCCCCCGCGACCATCAAGCAGGCCCTGAAGGAGCCCCAGGATCCGCAGGTCGCCTGCCACCACAACGGCCCCGGCCTGGCCCGGTTCCGCTGGCTGCAGATGAGCGACCAGCTGGCGGAGGCCCGTACCACCGTCACCGCGCTGCTGCGCGAGGTGCGGCGACGCGGCATGGTCGAGAGCGAGGTGCACTTCCTGCGCCTGCTCGCCGAGACCGAACTGCGCTCCGGGCACTGCGGCCGGGCCCTCGACCTGGCCCGGGAGAGCCTCAGGCTGGCCCGGGACTCCGGCATCGGCGAGGTGGCCTCCGCACTGCTGACCTCGTTCGCGGAGGCGGCCGGCGGGGACGTGGACCGGGCGCTGGCCCTGGCCCGGGAGGCGGAGGAGCACGCCGAGGGGATCGGCGACCAGATGTACGTCTCCCGCGCCCTGGCCGCCCTCGGCCACGCCCAGTTGGTGGCCGGGGACACCCAGGGGACGGTGCGCTCGCTGCGCCGGGTGCGGGAGCTGGAGCACGGGCTCGGCATCACCGACCCCGCGCGCGGCCGCTGGCACGGTGACCTCGCGGAGGCCCTCGTGCGGATTGGCGAACTCACCGAGGCGCAGGACGTCATCGACGTGACCCGCGAACAGGCACTGCGGCTGGGCCGGGAGAGTGTGCTCGCCGTGGTCGACCGGGCGGAGGCGCTGGTGCGGGCCAGGCGCGGCGAACACGAGGCGGCGCTGGGCCAGTTGACGTCGGTACAGGACCGGCTCGGCAAGCTGGGCTACGGCCTGGAGGAGGCCCGGGCCGCCTTCGCACTGGCCTCGCTGCGTACGCGCCGGCCGGGGCCGACGTCGTACGACGAGGCGGCGCGGCTGTTCCGGCGCTGCCGCGCGCTGCCGTGGCTGCGCCAGGTGGAGGCGGCCGCGGTGACGCCGCCGCCCGAGCCGGTGGCCGCCCCCGCCCCGACGCTGGACGCGCTGGACGGGCTCGCCTCGATGGAACGTCAGGTCGCCGCGCTCGTCATGGAGGGCGCGACCAACCGGGAGATAGCCGCGCGGCTGTTCATCAGCGTCAAGACGGTCGAGGCGACCCTGACCCGGGTCTACCGCAAGCTGGGGATCCGTTCGCGGGTCGACATCGTCAGACTCGCGGCGGGCCGTCGTACGAAGTGAGCACCGCGCGGGTGCACCGGCCGAGTGGGGTCGGCGAGGGCCGACCGAGGGTTTTCCCTGCCCAACTCCCTTAGGGGGTTCCCTCATTGGGAAGGGACCGTTCCGGGTTCTAGCTTAGGGACGTGCCGCCGGCCCGGGCATACGGGGGTCGGTCCCGCGACCCCCGTGCACCACCCCACCCCCCACACCCCCACCTCCCCCCACACCCGGCGACCCCCCACCGGTCATCCCCAATGAGGAGACTCATGTTCGGGCTCAACCGCGCCAAGAAGACCGCCGCCGCCCTCGCGGCCACCGCCGCCGCCGCGACCGCGCTCATCAGCGCACCGGCCGCCGTCGCCGCCCCTCAGCCGATCGTCGGCGGTACGACGACCACGACGACCGCGTACCCGTTCATGATGCAGATCACGGACGCCTCGCAGAACCAGTTCTGCGGTGGCACCCTGGTCTCGGCCACCAAGGTCGTCACCGCGGCCCACTGTATGGTCGGCGAGACCACCAGCAGCGTCAGAGTCGTCGGCGGCCGCACCTACCTCAACGGCACCAACGGCACGGTCGCCCGGGTCAGCAAGATCTGGATCCACCCGAGCTACACGGACGCCACCAACGGCGACGACGTGGCCGTCCTGACCCTGTCGACGTCGATGCCGTACACCACGGCGTCGTACGTCACCTCCTCCCAGACGGGCGTGTACGCGGCCGGCACCACCGCCCGCATCGTCGGCTGGGGCACCACCTCCGCGGGCGGCAGCTCCTCCAACCAGCTGCGCACCGCGACCGTGCCGACGGTCTCCAACTCCAGCTGCGGCAGCTCCTACGGCTCCGACTTCATCGCGAGCGACATGGTCTGCGCCGGATACACCTCCGGCGGCGTCGACACCTGCCAGGGCGACAGCGGCGGTCCCCTGCTCATCGGGGGCGTCCTGGCAGGGATCACTTCCTGGGGCGAGGGCTGCGCGGAGGCCGGTTACCCGGGTGTCTACACCCGTCTGACCACCTTCTCCAGTCTGGTGACCACGCAGGTCAACTCGTAATCCAGAGAGTCCTCCTGAGTACCCCTCAGGTGACATACCAGGGGGCGTTGCGGGCCTCCACGAGCGGCCCGCAGCGCCCCCTCTCCATGTCCCCGGACATGGTGCCCACCGAACGCCTGCCGGCCTTCGCGGCGATGTCGGTCCTGGTGGTGACCCGTCACCGCAGTACCGTCCCGAAGCGGATGTCGTACGACGACTCGGGGTGCATCACCGCCAGCATCCGCTCCCCCTCCGTGCGCACCTCGTCCCGCTGTACCTTGGTGAGCCGGCCGAAGGGCTCGATGACCAGCGCGTCCGCCTCCAGCTTCCACACACCTGCCAGGAAGCCGTCGACGAGGAGTGTGCAGTGGGCCTGGTTGCCCTGCCAGGCGCGGCCCCAGTGTTCGGGCGGTACGACCCGGGCGCGGTCGGCGTGGGAGAGCAGCAGGTTGTCGAACTCGGGCAGGAAGCGCGGCGGGGCCGGGGTGTCCGCGTCGGGGCGGGGCGCGTCCGGGAGGTCGAAGAGCTCGACGCCGTTCTCGTCGCGGAAGGTGACGAGGTTCGGGCGGAGGCGTTCGAAGGCGTCGCGCAGTCGGGTCAGGCCGGCCCAGGTCTGCATGTCCTTGACGGAGGCCGGGCCGAAGGCGGCGAGGTAGCGCAGGACGGTGGCGTCGGGGGCGGGCGTGGGTTCGGCGGGCCGCCCCAGCCAGTGCTCGGCGGTGGTCAGGGCGACCTGCCCGCTACGACCCCACAGCCCTCTCGGGGTCACCTGGACCAGCGGGAGCTTGCAGCGGGCGGCGATCGCGAGGGCCTGCGGGTCGGCGTCCGGCCACTCGACGAGCAGGGCCTCCCGCAACTGCTTCATGGTGCGCGGCTCGGCCTCGACGAGCTCCCGGGCGAGAGCGGCGAGGCGGTCGAGGTCGACGCCCTGAAGTCCCGTGCGGAAGATGGTGAGTTCGCGGTCCCGGGCGGGCTGCACCAGCGGCCGCAGGGTGAGGCAGTCGTCGGCGGTGTGGGTGTGGATCGTCGAGCGCATGCTGACGATACGGACGACCTCGCGCTCGGCCATCAGCCCGGACAGGTCCCCGGGGGTGAAGCCGTCGAGGCGGGCGGCGAGCGCGTAGTACGGCGGCTTGACGTTCTGCGCCTGCAGGCCGAGGAGGTGTGCGACGGCCGCCTTGGCGGACAGCGACGCCGGGCGCAGGAGCAGCTGCCGGTCGAGGGTGGCGCGGTTGAGGGCGCGGGTGGCGAGCACGGGGGCCGTCCTGGTCGTCGTCTTCGTCATGCTGCGTACGTTGACTTGTACCCCCTCCTAAAGAAGGGAGATTCTGGCCGTCCCGTTCGTTGCTGTGCCGCTACGCGGCACGTGCTTCGGGCGGGATTCCATGACTTCCTGTTTCTTCGCGCTGTGCCAGAACAGGTTCTGGTCTTACCGGCGCTCCGCAGGCCGATACCGCCAGTCCGGCGGCCGTTTTCACGTTCTGTGCGGCGTTGTGGTCACGGTCGTGGAGGGTGTCGCAGGCGGGGCAGGTCCACTCCCGTACGTCCAGGGGTTTGGGCCCGTCGCGGTGCCCGCAGGTGGAGCACACCTGGCTGGTGGGCTCGAACCGGCCGATCTTGACGAAGGTCCGCCCGTACCGTTCCGCCTTGTACTGCAGCATGGTCACGAACTGCGACCAGCCCGCGTCATGCACACTCTTGGCCAGCCGGGTGCGCGCGAGCCCCGATACCGCCAGGTCCTCCACCGCGACCGCTTGGTTCTCGCGGATCAACCGGGTGGAGAGCTGATGGTGGAACTCCTTGCGCGCATCGGCCACCGCGGCATGAGCACGGGCCACCTTCACCCGGGCCTTCGCCCGGTTCCTCGACCCCTTCTCCTTGCGCGACAGCTCCCGCTGCGCCTTCTTCAACTTCTTCTCCGCACGACGCAAAAACCGCGGGGAGTCAATCTTCGTGCCGTCGGAGAGGACAGCGAAGTGCGTGAGCCCCAGGTCGATACCGATCGCGGTATCGGGGTCCGGGGCATCCCAGCGAACCTGGTCGGTGTCGGGATCGGTGTCGATGACGAACGACGCGAAGTACCTGCCGGCCGAGTCCAGGATCACCGTCACGCTGGACGGCACCGCGGGCAGCACCCGCGACCACTTCACCTTCACGTCGCCGATCTTCGGCAGGGACAGCCGCCCACTCTGGGTGATCTTCCAACGGGCATTCGCCGTGAACCGGATCGACTGCCGGGTGTCTTTGCGCGACTTGAAGCGCGGCGCACCCATCTTCGGGCCCTTGCGCTGCCCCTTCAGGGAGGCGAAGAAGTTCTTGTACGCGCTCTCCATGTCCCGCAGGGACTGCTGCAGCACAACCGAGGAGACCTCACCCAGCCAGGAACGCGCCGGGGTCTGCTTGGCCTGGGTGATCAACTGCTGGGACAGGGCGGCGGCGTTGGGATAGGGCAGTTCGGCCGCGCGGGCGTCCTCACGGGCGCGCACAGCGTCGTTGAACACGACGCGGGCGCACCCGAACGTCTTCGCCAGTGCGGTGCGCTGGCCGGTGTCCGGGTACAGACGGAAGCTGTACCGAAGCTGCATGAGTGACACCGTACATACTTGGGTTATGGCTGAGATGCAGAAGATCAGAACTGGTCGCCACTGTGCTTTCGTGATGCATGTGCATTTGGTCTTCGTGACTAAGTTCCGGCGCAGCGTGTTCACCGACGATCACTTGCGACGCATGGAGGAGATCATGCGGGCGGTGTGCACGGACTTCGAGTGCGAGCTGGTGGAGTTCAACGGCGAGGACAACCATGTGCACGTGCTGGTGAACTTCCCGCCCAAGGTCGCCGTCACCAAACTCGTCAACTCCCTCAAGGGCGTCTCCTCCCGGCGCCTGCGCCAGGAGTTCCCCGACCTGGCCCGCCACTACTGGCGGGCGAACAAGCTCTGGTCCGGCTCCTATTTCGCCGGGACCGTGGGCGGCGCCCCGCTCACCGTGGTCCGCCAGTACATCGAGCAGCAGAACCGACCCTGCTGAGCAACTCCCCGGCTCTGCCGGGACAGGCCGTCACGGTGCTCCGCACCGGCAGCGGGCACTCTCCCGCTCCGCCGGAGACGATTCGGCGACGCTCCGCGTCGCCACCACGAGATTCCCTTCACCCCCGGCCTGAAGGCCGGAGCACTGGGAATGAATCCCGGTAGCCAGGCTTGCGGACAGCTTCTGTCCGCGAGGCCGACGTCGCATGCCCCGTATATCCTGCTCCGTGATCACGCAGACGTTGGCTCGACCCGAGAGGCAGCCGCGATGCCCGAGCGACGTGACCGTCCGGCCCCCGAGAACTCCAGGAACAGCGGGAACCCCAGGAACCCTCGGGACTCCAGGAAGTCCGCCTGGCGGCGCGCCCTGACCCCGCCGCCCGCACGGCCGGACGAGCGGCCGGCCTCCCCCGCCGATACACCCGCCCCGGAGCCGGAACCGGCGAGCATCGTCCAGGCGGCCCTCTACCGGGACGGCGTCCGCGTCTCCTCCCCCGCCACCCTCGCCGACACCTTCCGCGAACTGCGCGAACAGCCCTCCGGCATGGCATGGATCGGCCTCGCCCGCCCCACCGAGAGCGAACTCCTCTCCCTGGCCGCGGAGTTCGACCTGCACCCGCTCTCGATCGAGGACGCGATGGAGGCCCATCAACGCCCGAAGCTGGAGCGCTACGGCGACACCCTCTTCGTCGTCCTGCGCGCCGCCCGCTACCTCGACGCCCCGGAGGAGGTCGACTTCGGCGAACTGCACCTCTTCGTCGGCCCCGACTTCGTCATCACGGTCCGCCACGGCGCCGCCCCGGACCTGTCGGCGGTCCGCCACCGCATGGAGGAGACGCCGGAACTGCTCAGCCTGGGCCCGGAGGCGGTGCTGTACGCGATCCTGGACGCGGTGGTCGACGGCTATGTGCCGGTGGTCGCCGGGGTACAGAACGACATCGACGAGATCGAGACCGAAGTCTTCCGCGGCGACCCCGAGGTCTCCCGCCGCATCTACGAACTCTCCCGCGAGATGGTCGAGTTCCAGCGCGCCACCCGCCCCCTGGTCGGCATGCTGCACGCCCTGATGGCCGGCTTCACGAAGTACGGCACGGACGAGGAACTCCAGCGGTATCTACGGGACGTCGCCGACCATGTCACCCACACCAGCGAGCGCGTGGACGGCTTCCGCCAGGCCCTCCAGGACATCCTCACGGTGAACGCGACCCTGGTCACCCAGCAGCAGAACGCGGAGATGCGGGCGCTGGCGGAGGCGGGGTTCGAGCAGAACGAGGAGATCAAGAAGATCTCGTCCTGGGCGGCGATTCTGTTTGCTCCGACACTCGTCGGAACTATCTACGGCATGAACTTCGAGCACATGCCTGAGTTGGGTTGGAGCTTCGGATACCCCTTCGCGATCGGCTTGATGGGGGTGGTTTGCGCCAGTTTGTACGTGATTTTCAAGCGGCGGGACTGGCTCTAGGGTCCCCACATCGCACTTAACCCTCCTTCGCGCGTTGCTGTCGCATCACTCACGGACTGGGCCAGAGACGGCCTTGGGGAGCCTTGTTCGCGACGCCCTCGTCCGCCGCCGATACGGGTGCCGGTTTCAAGGTCGAGTGCACCCGCAGCGGGCGCACGATCGAGTGCGACGCCGGCACCACGCTCCTCGCCGCCCCGTCCCGAGCGGGGCTCAGTCGGCCGGCCTCGTGCGCGCAGGGCATGTGCGGCACTTGAATGACGACCCTGCTCTCCGGTTCCGTCGACATGCGGCACAACGGAGGCATCCGTCCACGCGAGATCGCCCAGAACAAGATCCTGCTCTGTTGCTCGAAGCCGATGGAGGATCTCGTGATCGACGCGTGACGCCGGCACGGCACCGACTGACCGGCGACGGCAATCGGCTCATCGACACGTCCGGGCCTCTCAGGGATACAGTGTCAGTACTGCCGATGGGAGAATTTCCCGTGCGTACGACGGCAGTGCCGCGCGGGTATCCGATGATGGGTCATTGCACGACCGGGGTTTGACACGCACCTTCAGGAGACGAGGTGGCGGCTGGCACCGTGAGGCCCGGGAACCGCATCGAGCAGCCGGAGGCGATGCGGCCACGGCTGTTTGCGGCCATCCACAGGCTGTCGATGGCCGAGACACTGAACATGGCACTTCAGCGGGCGACCGCTGACCTGGGTGGCCTCGGCGGCTTTGTGCACTGGCGCGATCCCGGTTCTGGTCGGTTGCGTCTGGTGGCGGCCTGCGGGCTCGCGCCGGAGATCGCCGAGGCATGGGCGAATCTCCACGAGGACGAGGACATGGCCCCGGCACGCGCCACGCGCAGCGGTGAGTTCGTCTGGGTGGCCGAGGACAGCATGGGGATCGGGGCTTCCGGCACAGCGGCGGTGCCTCTGCTCGGTGCCGGCGGGCGGATAGGTGCGCTTTCCGTGCTCACGGCAGGTCCCGGCGAGCCGGATCCCGCGCAGCGGTCCTCTTTCTGCTCCGTGGCGGCATGGGCGGCCGGGCACCTGGAACACCGTCCCGACACGCCGTCGGGCCTCGTCTCAGCGCCCAGTGAGCCGCCCACGAGCGATGTGCCCGGCGGGGAAGTGCCCCGCGTGGTTGCGATCAGGCATTGGGAATACGACGCCGCGGCCGGTTTCGTAACGCTCGCCCAACCGGTCAACGGCATGTCCGGCGAGTCGCCGCATGCGTTGGACGTGAGCGCGGACCTCAGCTGGTACCTCTCGGGCATCGAGGATCTGCCGACATTCACGGCCGACATCCGTAAGGCGTTCGACAGCGGGACGGCGTACGACACCGAATACCGAGTGCACCACAGCGACGGCACATTCGGGTGGGTGCGGGCGCGCGGCCACATCGTCTCGGATACGGACGGCACCGCTGTCCGTATGGTCGGTACGTTGTGGGGCCCGGCTCCCACACAAGCCGCGCGCGATCCGGTCGTCGCCACCCTCCGTGATATGGGCGACGGATTCCTGACAGTTGCCGAAGACTGGCTGATCACCTTCGTCAACAAGGAGGCCGAGCGTCTCCTTGGCCCCGGCCGGACGCTGCTGGGCAGCTCTCTCTGGGACATTCCCGCAGGACGTGCCCCCGGTCTCGAAACCCAGTGCCGGCGCGCGTCCGCCGAGAGGAAGCCGATCGGTTTCGATCTCCACCGGCCGGCCGATCAGCGCGTCCACCATGTCCGGCTGGTCCCCCTGCCGGGCGGCGGGCTGGCAATCCACTTCGCCGACGTCACCGACGAGCGGCCAGGGGGAGCCGAACGATCGGCCGGCGAACTGATCGCGGCCGAGCGGAGCGCCCGGATGAGCGAGCTGACCGCGGCGCTGGCCGAGGCCGTCACATCGAGCGACGTGGTCAAGGCCGTCGCCGACCGTGTCCTGCCGCCCGTCGGCGCCGACGGGCTGGTGGTCAACGCGCTTGAGGGCGGCTGGCTGCACGTGGTCGGATCCGTCGGATACACGGAGGAATTCCTGCGCCAGATCGATGGGATCCCGCTCACGTCCCACATGGCGATCACCGAAACGTTCCGCACCCGCACTCCCGGATTCATCGAATCCCCCGCCGAGTACGTCCGGCGCTATCCGCAGTTCGAAGGCTTTGTGTCCGCGTCGGCCAAGAAAGCCTGGGCATTCCTTCCGCTCATCGCCTCCGGACACTCGATCGGTTGCTGTGTCATCTCCTTCTCCCGGCCGCGCTCCTTCAGCGAGGAGGAACGCACCCTGCTGATAGCCCTGAGCGGGCTGATCGCGCAGGCACTGGAGCGGGCCCGGCTCTACGACGTGGAGCACACCCGCGCCCAGGAACTCCAGCGCGGCCTGCTCCCCAGGACACTGCCCTCCCTGCCGGCCGCCTTCGCCGCCGCTCGCTACATGCCTGCCGGGAAGGGCGAAGAGGTGGGTGGTGACTGGTACGACCTGATTCCGCTGTCCGGTGACCGGGTCGCCATCGTGATCGGCGACGTCATGGGGCACGGCATCGCCGAAGCCGCCGTCATGGGGCAGCTGCGCACAGCGGTCCGCGCCCTTGCCGACCTCGAACTGAGTCCGGACGAGCTGCTCACCCATCTCAGCGAACTCGTCTCCGACCTCGGCGACGACAAGTACGCCACCTGCTCGTATGCTGTGTTCGACCCCGTCACCCGTACCTGCTCGCTCTGCTTGGCCGGTCATCTCCCGCCTGCCATCGTCCATCCCGATGGGACGGTCCACTTCCCGGAACTGGCCAGCGACCCGCCGCTGGGCGCCGCCGAACCTCCTTTCGAGACACACGAGCTGCACCTGCCGGAGGAGAGCCTTCTCGTGTTCTACACGGACGGCCTCATCGAATCCGCCACCCGGGACATCGACCAAGGATTGGCTCAGCTCAGGCAGACGCTGCTCTCGGCCATCGCCCGGACCTCGTACTTCCCGACCGGCACCCAGCCCGAGGCCACCATGCGTCTCGATGACCTGTGCGACGTCATCGTCTCGGCTTTGCTGCCCGACCGTGAGCAGACCAACGACGACGCGGTTCTCCTCGTGGCCCACACCCGGGGCACACCTGTCGACGGCGTCGCCTCGTGCAGCCTTCCGGACGACCCGCGGGCAGCCGGCCAGGCCCGGGAATACGTCCGCAGCCAGCTGGCCGTCTGGGGTCTGGACGATCTCGCCATGACCACCGAGCTCCTGGTGAGCGAGTTGGTCGGCAACGTGATCCGGCATGCCAGCGGCCCCATACGCCTGCGCCTGATGCGCAGCCGGTCGCTGATCTGTGAGGTCTATGACGGCAGCCTCACCAGCCCGCGCATCCGGCGCGCCGCGTTCACCGACGAGGGCGGCCGGGGCCTGCACCTGGTGGCCGCTCTCTCACAGCGTTGGGGCACTCGCCATCTCGACGAGGGCAAGTGCATCTGGACCGAGCAGGACCTTCCGCTCGCCCATTGATCCCTCCGCCTGCGGCGGGGCCTGCAAGTCGGAGGCGCGCCTTGCGGCAAGTGGCCGGTCTGCGCCGCAGCCAGTACGTCGGGCGCGGCTCGGGGACGTCGGCGGTCTCGGGAGGCGGCCTCATCGGTCCGGCCATCACCAGTGGCAGGACCGAATGGATCACGTACGGCGGTCGCAGCGGGCGGCGCGCGAGGTGCGCGAGGTGCGCGAGGTGCGCGAGGTGCCCGAGGTGCCCGAGGTGCGCGAGCGTGCTCCGGCGATGACCGACCCCGGGCCGAGACCGCCTGGAGCCGCCGCGGTCGCGGCCGCCTCCGCCCGCCACCCGCTGTCCTGGCGCACGCCATGTCCAGGGTGGGCGGCACGGTGGAGCTCGGTCAGGTGAGTGCCGACTCCTGCGCGGCGCGCCCCGCCCGCACCGTCGCCACGATCGCCGAGGGCTTGACCGGCAGCTGCCGAACCCGCATCCCGTACTCCCGCAGGGCGTCGTCGATGGCCGCCGACACAGCCGCCGGGGCCACCATGCGGCCGCCCTCGCCGCCGCCCTTGATGCCGTACTCGGTGAACGGCGAGGGCGTCTGGACGTGTCCGATGCGGAACGCCGGGGCCTCGTCCGCGGTGGGGATCAGGTAGTCCCTGAAGGTCGAGGACCTGAACTGCCCGTCCTCGTCGTAGACCAGTTCCTCGTAGAGCGTGGTTCCGATGCCCTGCGTGGCGCCGCCGGTGACGTGGCCGCCCAGGCTCCTGGGGTTCACGATCGTCCCGGCGTCGTGCACGGCCACGTAGTCGAGGAAGGAGACGATTCCGGTGTCGGGGTCGACTTCCAGGACCGCGATGTGACAGGCATGGCCCATGATCGGGTAGAAGACGCCGAGGTCTGAGCCGTCCGGTGCCGGAAGCGTCGTGTACGGGTGGTCGTAGGTGTACGACTCCTCCAGTCCGCTGGTCATGCCCTCGGGCAGGCCGAGCGCGAAGAAGTAGGCGGTGCCCGCCAGCTCGGCGAGGGTCAGCCCCGTCTCCGGAGCGGCCCGGACCTGCACGCGCGCGTCGACGAGTTCGAGGTCGTCGGCGGCCATGTCGAGCGTGTGCGCGGCGATGTGGAGGAGCTTGTTCTGCAGCTTGCGCGACGCACCCCGGATCGCACCGGCCACCATGGCGGTGTAGCGGCTGCCGCCCGGGCCAGTGCTGGGAAGCGCGTGGGCGGAGTCGGCGTACCGGACGTTGACGCTCTCCGGCGGGATCCCGAACTCCTCGGCGAGCACCGTGGCGCCTACCGTCTCGGGGCTGTTGCCCCACATCGACTGGCAGTGCAGCAGGAGCTGGAACTGCCCGGTCGGGTCGATCGTCACCGTCGCGCTCTCGGGGCTGGAGGTGAGGGGGAAGACGGGCTTTTCCACCAGGAACCAGAACTCGGTGGCGCTGAAGACGCTGCGCTCCTGGGTCGTGGCCAGGCCGATGCCGATGTACCGGCCCTCCTCCTCCCGCAGCCGTTTCTGTTCGGCGCGCCACCTGTTCAGGTCGATCATCGACAGTGCCTTGTCCAGTACGGCGGGGTAGTCACCGCTGTCGTAGAGGTTGCCGCCGGGGATCTTGTACGGGAACTGGTCGGGCTGGATGAAGTTGCGGCGGCGGATCTCCTCCGGGGCGAGCCCGAGCCGGGCCGCCCCCTGGTCGACCAGCCGTTCCAGCACCCAGTTGTGCACCTCGGAGCCGAAGCCGCGGTAGGCGCCCTGCTGGCACTTGCTGGTGACCACGGCCCGCAGGCGGTACCTCACGTCCCGGAACCGGTACGGGCCGACGACCTGGGAGAAGGCGTTGCCGTGGTGGCCGACGCCGAACTGCATGTAGGCGCCGTAGTCGTCGACGACGTCGATGTCGAGACCGACGATCGTGCCGTCGGAGCGGAAGCCCATGCGGGCTTCGTAGTAGCGGTCGCACCCGTGGTGGTCGGAGGTCATGAGGTGGTCGCTGCGGTCCTCGATGTACGACACCGGGCGCCCCGTCTGCAGGGCCAGGAAGCCGGCGAGGGCGGGCACCTTGTGCGCGGCGAGCTTGCTGCCGAAGCTGCCGCCCGCCGGGACCGGCTTCATCGTCAGCTTGTTCGACGGAATTCTCAGTGTGGCCGCGATCAGGAAGCAGAAGTAGCTGAAGTTGAGCGAGTTGCAGTGGATCTCCAGTACGCCGTTGAAGCCGGGCTGGGCGACCGCGCCCGTGGTCTCCATCGGCATTCCGGCGCAGCGGCCCCAGCGCAGGGTGTCCTCGACGACGAGGTCGGCCCCGGCGAACGCGGCGTTCACATCGCCGAACTCGAAGGTCCGGTCGCAGCCGATGTTGTTGCCGTGCTCCTCGTGCAGCAGCTCGGACCCGGGCTCCATGGCCGCCATGGGATCGGTGACCGGCGGGAGCTCCTCGTAGTCGACCTCCAGCAGGTCCACGCCGTCCTCGGCGAGGTACCTGCTCTCCGCGACGACGGCCGCCACGGCCTCGCCGACGTAGCGGACCTTGTCCACGGCCATCGGGTACTGCGTGATGGTGGCCGGGCCGAAGCTCATACAGGGGTTCATCTTGGCCTTGCAGTCCTCACCGGTGAGCACGGCGACGACCCCCGGCAGCTTCAGTGCCTCGGTGGCGTCGATGGACCTGATCCACGCGTGCGGCAGGGGGCTGCGCAGGATCGCGGCGTGCAGCATGCCCGGCAGTCTGAGGTCGGCGATGTACCCGCCGCGGCCGATCAGCAGCCGAGGGTCCTCGACCCGCTTGCGATCCTTGCCGATGTACGTGTAGGTCATGAGTGACGACCTCCCGCGGTGCGGCCGCGGAGCTTGGTGCCGGCTGACTGGACCGCGTTGACGATGTTCTGGTAGCCGGTGCAGCGGCACAGGATCCCGGAGATTTCGTGGCGCACCTCGTCATCGGTCAGCTCACGACCGGTCTCGATGATCTCCTTGGTGCGCAGCACCATCGCGGGCGTGCAGAACCCGCATTGCAACGCCTGCTCCTCGGCGAAGGACTCCTGGACGGGGTGCAGCTCCGCCGGGTTGACGGACAGGCTTTCGACGGTCTCGACGGCGTGCCCGTCCGCCTGGACGGCCAGCATCAGGCAGGAGCGCACGGAGTGGCCGTCGAAGAGGACGGTGCAGCATCCGCACTCGCCGTGCTCGCACCCGAGATGCACGCTGACCAGGTCGAGTTCGTCGCGCAGGAAGTCGGCGAGCGTGGTGCGCGTCGACACCTCGCGGGTCACGCCCCGCCCGTTGACGCGCACGGTCACGGTCCGGCGGGCGGTGCCGTACTTGGCGGCGGTGGAGGTCTTCACTTCGCGTCGCTCCTCTCGTGGGCGCGCGCCACGGCCGCGGTGATCGCGCGCCGCACCACGACGGAGGCGAGGTGCCGGCGGTAGGCGCGCGTGGCGTGCAGGTCGTCCCCCAAGATCACCCAGGGCACGATCTCCTCGGCGGCCCTGGCGATGTTCTCCTCGGTCGGGGCCTCGCCGATCAGCGCGGCCTCCACCGCGGAGGCGCGGACCGGAGTGTCGGAGATACCCGAGACGCCGACGGAGACAGAGGTGAATCGGCCGTCCTCGTCGAGGTTCACCACCGCGGCGGCGCCGGCGAGCGCGAAGTCGCCCACGCGCCGGGCCACCTCCACGAAGCCGTGGCCCGCCCTCCACGGCGTCACCGGGTAGCGGACGGCGACGAGGACCTCCACGGGCGCCAGGGCCGTGATCATCCGGCCCTGGAAGAAGTCCCGGGCCTCGATGGTGCGGGTGTCGGACGGCCCCCGCACGACCACCGTCGCGTCGAGCGCCACCGCCGTGCACGGCAGTTCGGCGGCGGAGTCGGCGTGCGCCAGGCTGCCGCCCACCGTGCCGCGGTGGCGGTTCTCGATGTGGCCGATGTAGCCGGTGGCCTCCGGCAGCAGCGGGACCAGCTCACCGACCAGCGGGTGGTCCTCCAGCTCGTACTGGCGCACCCCGGCGCCGATCTCCAGAGTGTCGGCCCGGCGCTCGATCCTCTGTAGGTCACCGATCTTGTTGATGTCGATCAGTGCCTCCGGCCTGGCAAGCCGCATGTTGAGCATGGGGAGAAGGCTCTGGCCGCCCGCGAGGACGAGGGAGTCGATGCCGTACTCGCTCTTGAGCGCCACGGCCTCATCGACGGATTCGGGATCACAGTAGGTGAATGGAGGCGGCTTCATCGCCCGTCCTTGGTTGCGGCTCCTGGGGAAGGATCAGGTGCCCCGGCCCGGAGCCGAGGTCGGCTGCGGACGGTTACCCCGAGTGCAGTCACCGGTTCACGACGATGGCGTACTGATTGCCGTATGCGACGAACTTCCGCACCGGCTCGGTGTCGCTGCCGTTCTCCTCCCAGTGCACCACAGTCGACGCAATGACGACAAAGAGTCCTGGAACACCTCGCGGGCCTGGTCCAGCCAGTCGCCAACCCCGCCGACGGCCGACGCCGCCGAGCCCGTACAGGGCCGTTTCGGAATCACCGTGACGGTGACGCCGGTGTTGACACCCGCCGACTGCTCAAACAGCCAGCTCGGCATCGATGACCCTCGCCCCCTGCCGCTGGCCTGGGCATGCAGTTGGCGTCGTAGTCCAAGGTGCTGGTCACGTCACGCTCGTTCCTGTTCGCTGACCCAGGCATCCAGGACCTCCCGCCGGTACATGACGCGGCCGCGTGGTGCCGGGCTGCCTCACGGCCATCGCGACGCAACCGACCAAGGCGCAGGAACCTCCGCACAGGTGACTGCGGAGGCACCTCGGGGCCCTGCAGCCCAGTACCGAGCCACACTTGCCGGCCGCCGTCCGGTCAGCGTCCGCTCCGGTCCGGTCGGCGCGGAGGGCGCCCCCCGGTCCGACCGCGGGGTTCAGCTCGGGGCCGGGGTGAGCACCACGAAGTCCGCGTTCGAGGGGCCGAGGCAGACGGCCAGACGGCCCACGCCCTCCGCGTCCTCCGGTCCCATCTGCACGCTGCCTCCGTTCTCGGTGACCTTGGCGACCGCGGCGTCGCAGTCGGTGACGTTGAAGACCGGGTGCCAGTACGGCCGCCCGCCGGCCAGGGCGAGGTTCTCCTTGGGGAGCTCCATAAGGCCGCCCTGCATGCGCTCCTCGGGAAGACCGGCGGGGGTGATGAGGGTGTACGTGCCTCCGCCGCCCGGCAGCTCCATGTCGCTGAACTGCCAGTCGAAGACAGCGCCGTAGAACTCCTTCGCGGCCGCGGCGTCGCTCGTGTACAGCTCGGTCCAGGACAGCGAGCCCGGCTCGTCCGCCACCTCGAAGCCGGCGTTCTTCCCCGGCTGCCAGACGGCGAACTGGCCCCCCGACGGATCGCTGTACTGCGCCATCCGACCCCAGTCGTCGAGGTCCCTCGGCGCCACCCGCACTGTGCCGCCCGCGCGCTCCACGGCCTGGGTCGTGGAGTCCGCGTCGGTGACGCTGTAATAGATCATCCAGGCCGGGCGCGCGCCCTCCTCGGTGAGCTTGCCGAGCCCGGCGACGGTCTTGCCGTCCTTCCGGAACATCCCGCCTTCCATGTCCTCCCCCTCGCCCATGGACTCGTACTCCCAGCCGAGCACCGCGCCGTAGAAGGCCGCGGCGGCCGGGACGTCGGAAGCACCGAGGTCGAGCCAACAGGGGGAGCCGGGGGTGAGGTCAGTGGTGATCACGGCAATTCCCTTTCGGAGTCCATCGACATCAGCCAGTCAGCCGTCCAGTGACATCAGCCTGACACCCGGCACTGACAATCGCGCGTCGGAGCAGTCACTCTGCGTGCTCGAGTGACTGCCTCGGCGTCGCCCGGCGCTACGAGAACAGGCGGGCATCGCAGGTCCGCGCGGCGGCACGTGCCTATGAGACGGCCAGGCGCCGGAACCGGCTGTTGTGGAACACCAGGGGTTCTCGATCGGGTTCGGCCTTCAGACCGTGGATTTCGAGGAGCACGATCGTGTGGTCGCCTCCGGGAAGCTCGGCATGCAGTGAGCAGTTCAGCCAGAGACTGGCGCCGTGGATGTAGACACCGCCGTCCTCGTCGGCATCCCAGTCGACGCTCGCGAACCGGTCACCGTCCTTGCCGGCCAGTGACCGGCAGATCGCGTCCTGTCCCTCGGCGAGCACGCTCACGCCGACTCGGCCCCGCTGACGGAGTCTGGGCCAGGTCGTGGAGGTGTCCTGCATACAGACCGAAATCAGAGCGGGTGACAGGGAGACCGGGGTGAACGTGCTCGCGGCCATGCCCACGGGGCTGCCGGAGTCGAGTGCGCACACGGCTGTCACGCCGGACGGAAAGCAGCCGAAAGCCTGACGCAGAAGAGCGGGATCGGTCGGCGTCACATTGAGAGGGCTCATTGGAGACCACCCGTCTGGTGTCGAGGGGTTTGCATTGCGTTCTCCGTAGACAGTGAAACAGCGCCGAATATCAGTGCTGCCCCGACAGGACCGCGCCCAGTTGCCGTATCGCCCCGTTGTTGCCCACCACATGCTGGGAAACGCAGCGGACATCGCGCCAACGGCGCTGCAGTGGGCTGGTGTTGTAGAGACCCGCGCTGCCGGAGAGAGTCATGATGTCGTTGAGGATCCGGATGCCGTCGTGGTGGATGTGCTGAGTGCTGCCGGTGTAGGTGAACCACTCGGCCGGGGTGGGCGTCTCTCCGGCTAGGGCACGGTCCATGACGATGCGTCCGGTGTGCTCCGACAGGGCCGTCAGGGCGGCCGCTCGCAGCTGCAGTTCCGCGAACTTCTCCTGGAACACCGGGTCTTCACCGAGCAGCGCCCTGGGGTTGAACGCGGGCCGCTTGGTGGCGGCGAGTGCGGCGAGATCGGCGAGCGCACCCTCCAGGGCACCGAGGACGACGGCGTCGTGCGAGGCCCCCGTCGGGGAGTACGGCAGGTCGTAAAGAGGAGCGGGGATGTTGTTGGCGCCGAACATCGGCCCCGTGTGATGCTCCGGCACGAAGACGTCGTCCACCGTGAAGTCGGTGCTCTGCGTGGCACGCAGGCCGACCGCGTCCCAGGTGTCGAGGAACGTGACCTGCTTGGGTCGCAGCAGCGCGACCCGCATGTCCGGGCGGCCGTCCGGCAGCGGAGGCGCCCCTTCGACCAGGAAACCTCCGAGCATCCAGTCCGGAGTGAACGGGCCGCTCGCGAGCGGCCAGCGACCACTGAGCCGATAGCCGCCCCGCACCGGCGTCGCCAGACCCTTCGGAGCCACCGCTCCACGGAGCATCAGGTCGGCACCGCCCGCGAAGACCTCGTCCTGCAGCGTCTCCCGGGGCAGTGACCGGACGAAGAACCAGGCCATCGAAGCGGCTTGGACGGTCCAGCCCGTCGAACCGTCGGCCCGGGCGATCTCCCGCACCACCCGGGCACCCTCCAGCAGCCCGAGTTGCTCGCCGCCCCACACCCTGGGCAGGGCCATCCGGAACACGCCCGCCTCGCGCAGGGCGGTGACGATCTCCGCCGGAACGGCCCGGTCGTTCTCGCCCTCGGCAGCACGTGCCGCGATCTCGGGAAGGAGTGCGCGGACGCGGCCGAGCACACTGTCGTCGGTTCCTCGGCCCTGGGAACGGGCGGGGTCAAGAAGCGTGGTCATGAATGGGTCTCCTAGCTCTTTTCAACCCGTGACTGCGGCTTAGGATGACATCGGAGTTACGGCCAGGAAAACCAGAAATTTCCTATAAGGCTTATCAGGGGTTCCCGCAGCGGCAGGAGAGAAATGGCGGCCGATTTTTCCCTACGCCAATTGGAATATTTCGTCGCGGTGGCGGACACCGGCTCCATGAGCGCGGCGGCGGTGCGGTGCCACGCCTCCCAGGCGAGCATCTCCACGGCGATCGCCGACCTGGAGCGCCGTCTCGGTGCCCAGTTGCTGGTACGACGCCGAGCGAAGGGAGTCTTCCTCACGGAGGCCGGCAACCGGATCCTCGTGCGCGCCCAAGCCATGCTGGCGCAGGCCGAGGAACTCAGGGCGAGTGCCCAGGCGGAGGAGGGCCGGCTGGCGGGCCGGCTGACGATCGGCTGCTACGCAGCCCTGACGCCCTTCCTCGTCCCGCCCCTGGTGGACGGATTCACCCAGGTCCACCCGGCGGTCACCCTCGAACTGATCGAGGGGCAGCAGGACGAGATGCGGCACGCCCTGCTCCAGGGGACGTGTGACCTGGCCCTGTTGTACGCGCTCGGTGCCCAGGCCGGCCTGTCCTGTACGTCGCTCCGCTCCAGCCGTCCGTACGTCATCGTGTCCGCCGGTCATCCGATGGCAGGGCGCAAGGCCGTCTCACTCGCGGAACTGGCGGACGAACCGCTGATCATCTACGCCGACCCACCCGCCCAGAAGAACGCCGACCACTGGTTCTCCCTCGCGGGAGCCCGGCCGAACATCCGGTACCGGACCTCGAGCATCGAGGCGCTGCGCAGTATGGTCGCCCGCGGCCTCGGCTTCGCCACCTTGATCCAGTCCTGGCCGACCGGCACCAGCGTCGAGGGACTGCCGCTGGCATCCGTGCCCATCAGCGACCCGCTGGACGAGGTCGAGCTCGTGATCGCCCACGCGGCACACGTCGCTCCCACCCACCGGGCGCGTGCCTTCCTCCAGTACGCCAAGGACACGCTTGCCGGTCCGGACACACCCCGGACAACCGGCTGACGGCGCAACGGGCCGCTGCGGACAGCAGGTCCGGAGCGGCCACGTGGCTCCGGCCTGGCGTTGCGCGACACCGGTGCCTGCCAGTCGGCGGCGACCTTCAACTGGGCCAGGGCGCGTTTGACGCAGAGGGAAC
>NZ_JBWLKM010000033.1:0-99936 GCF_059026085.1 Streptomyces sp. a15
GTGCGGTGGGTCGCCGAGTCCGCCATCGCCTGGCTCCACGGACCCCGCCGCCTACGGAGACCCGCTGGGAAGTACGCGACGACATGCACGACGCCTTCCTCCAGCTCGCACACTGCATGACCCTCGCCCCCAAACATCCGGCTTTCTGAAAGCACCCCTAAAGCCGTCCCTTGGGGTTGCGCCCGCGGCCCCCTGCCGCGCTTCTTGGAGGTTGTGGTCCCGGCACTCTGCTGCGGGTCCGGTGGGGGCTGGTCGCGCAGTTCCCCGCGCGCCCTGGGGCTGTGCCCTCCGGGGCGGTGTCCTCGCCCCGGGTTTACGGCACCTGCCCCGCTACTCCGCGAGCAGTCGGCGCAGCCACTCCATCTGGGCCGTCTGGCAGGCCTGGGAGAGGGTTGCCTGGGGGGCGAGGCCGTCGAAGCCGTGGAAGCCGCCGGGCCATACGTGGAGCTCGGCGACTCCGCCGGCCTGCCACAGGCGGGTGGCGTAGGTGACGACCTCGTCGCGGAACGTCTCGGCCGAGCCGACGTCGAGGAAGGCCGGGGGCAGCCCGGACAGATCCTCCGCGCGGGCCGGGGCGGCGTACGGGGAGACGTCCGGGCCGCCGCGCCGCTCGCCGAGCAACGCGGTCCACCCGGTCTCGTTGGCCGTGCGGTCCCACCCGCCGAGGCCCTCCATCTGGTGCACGGAGGGGGTGTCGTTGCGGTCGTCGAGCATCGGGTACATCAGCAGCTGGCCGACGGGTCGCGGACCTTTGCGGTCCCGGAGGAGCAGTGCCAGCGCGGCCGTCAGGCCACCGCCCGCGCTGCCACCCGCGATGACGATCCGCTCGGCGTCGGCGCCGATCTCCTCGGCGTGCTCGGCGGTCCACAGCAGCCCGGCGTACACGTCGTCGATGGGCGCAGGGTGCGGGTGCTCCGGCGCCAGCCGGTATTCCACGGACACCACGACCGCGCCCAGCTCCTTCGCCCACCGCAGCGCGTCGTCCACGCCGGCGCGGTTGTTGCCGGCCACCATGCCGCCGCCGTGGATGTGGTAGATCACGGGCAGTGGACGGTCCGTCGCCGGAGCGGCCGGCCGACAGATCAGCAGCGAGATGTCGGGCGCGTTCTCGGGGCCGGCCACGACCCGGTCCTCGACCTCGAAGGCGCCGTCCAGGGTCAGGTCCATGGCGGCCAACATCGCAATGCCGGGCCCGTTGCGCAGGGCCTCGATCTCGTCCATGGTCAGCTTGAGGGGCAGCGTTTCCTTGATCATTTCCAGGACGGCCGCGAGCTCCGGGTCGAACGGGGGTGGCGTAAGCGTCATTGCTTCTGCTCCTCATGCTGTATGCGGCGGATCGTACGACGATGGTCCGCGCGTCTGCCGGGTTCCGGCATGTCGCCGGGCGGCGGGACTTGTCCGCCGTTCGGCGGGGAGCCCGCCGTGCTCGGCTTGGCCGACCGGTCGGCCAGTACCAGTGACCTCGGTGTTTTGCCAGGTGGTGACCCTCACACGCCCCCCACGACCTCCCGGTGGGGCCAACTTCTATACCCGAGCGCGGCCAATTGAAGTTGCCGCAAACAGGCGCCCGTGCCTGCCCACCCGGCATCTATTTCCCTGGCCCAGGAGCGCTGATTTTTCAGCAGGATGCGCCCATTGGTGAGTGGCAAGGGCGGCCGGCGCCGTTTCGGGAATGTTCGAGCAGGGCTGCCGCCGGTCCGGGGGACCTCAGCGCGATCGAGGGAAAAGCCGCTCGACAGCGGTCACCACCGCGGCGCGGCGGGCGGCGGTGGTGGGGTCCACGGCGTGTGCGGCGGCGGCCTCGCTGAGTTCGGGTTGCGACGCCCAGGTCATGGCGATCTGGTTGACCAGGGCGAGGACGTCGGCCGGGTCCCAGGCGGGGTCGAGCTGTCCAGCCTGCTGCACCTGGCGGAGCTGGTCGATTTTGCGGGCGATCACTGCCTGGGCGGGATCGTCGGCAACGGCTGTGGTGCCCGGCAGTTCGAGGCGGCCCCAGGTGATCAGGCGGTGGTGGTCTGGACGGGCGACGAAGTAGTCGAACAGGCGGCCGGCGTAGCCAGGGAGGTCGGACGGGTCCATCTGGGTGGCCTCGGCGATGACGACGTGCTCCCGTGCAGCGACGTCGGCATAGAGCGCATCTTTGCCGCGGAAGTAGGCGTAGACGCGTTCTTTGCTGGTCTTGGCGAGCTTGGCGATGCGGTCCACGCGGGCGCCGGCGATGCCGTGGCGGGCGAACTCCTCCATGGCAGCGGTAAGGATGCGCTCGCGCGTGGTGTCGCCGCCGCCGCCGGCGGCTGCGGGCGCTGCGGTCTGGCCGGAGTCGCGGGACTGGGACATAGCCCCAGGATAGAGCACCGAACCGTTTGGTTTGGCATCCGGACGATCGGCGCGTAGAGTCAAACGGAACAGTTCGGTTTGGCCTCTTCAGGTGAAGCCGGCGAAACACTGAGGGAGTGAACTCATGCAGCACCGCAATCTGGGCTCTCAGGGTCTGCGCGTCTCGGCGCTCGGCCTGGGGATCATGGGCATGTCCATGGCCTACGGCGCCTCGAACGACGACGAGGGCATCGCGACCATCCGCCGCGCCCACGAACTCGGGATCGACTTCTTCGACACCGCCGAGCTGTACGGCGCCGGTACCGCCAGCAACGAGATCCTCCTGGGCAAGGCAGTCAAAGACTTCCGCGACGAGGTGGTCCTCGCCACCAAGTTCGGCTTCGACATGACCGCCCAGCCGCTCGGCTCCGGCTTCAACAGCCGCCCGGAAAACATCCGCAAGGTCGCCGAGAACAGCCTGCGCTACCTGCAGAGCGACCACATCGACCTCTTCTACCAGCACATCTCCGACCCCACCATTCCGGTCGAGGAGGTCGCCGGCGTGGTCGGCGAACTGATCACCGAAGGCAAGGTGAAGTACTTCGGCCTGAGCAACGTCGGCCCCCAGTACATCCGCCGCGCCCACGCCGTCACTCCGGTCTCCGTGCTCCAGTACGAGTACTCGCTCTTCGAGCGGGAGGTGGAGGAAAAGATCCTTCCCGTCCTGCGGGAACTCGGCATCGGCCTGGTGCCCTACTCCCCGCTCGGCCGCGGCTTCCTCACCGGCGCGGTCAAGCCCGCGAGCGAGTACCCCGCGGACGACATGCGCAGCTGGGACGAGCGCTGGCAGGGCGAGAACTACACGTACAACCTGCACGCCACCGAAGAGCTCAAGAATCTGGCCGACACCAGGGGCATCACTACCGCCCAACTCGCGCTGGCCTGGCTGCTTGCCCAGGGCGAGGACGTCGCGCCCATTCCCGGCACCCGCAGCACCAAGCGCCTTGAGGAGAATGCCGACGCCATCGACGTCCAGCTCTCCGCCGCCGATCTGGCCCGCATCACTGAGATCCTTCCCCACGGCTCGGCAGGCAGCCGCCTCCCGGCCGCGGCACTGTCCAGCTTCACCACAGACTGACCGCGCCGGCACACGCGCATGCGACGCCGGGCCCGTCGGCCAAAGGCGGCACGCGGGCCAGTGCCGATGGCAGGGGGTATCGGGCGGGGGGAGGCCCAAGCCTTTTACAAGGCGGGAGCTCGAGTGGTCCTCGCCGACATCGACCTGCCGGAGGTTACCGCCGTCGCGAAGGAACTCGGAGAGCACGCGCTGGCCATTCGCCTGGACGTCACAGACAGGGCCGAATGGACGGACAGATCGGCCAGGCGGCCTACGCGGCGACCAAGGGCGCAGTGGCGTCAATGGCCTTGTCCGCTGCCCGGGATCTGGCCGAACGAGCGATCCGTGTCGTGGCCATCGCACCCGGGCTGTTCGACACACCCCTGCCGGCCGCGATGCCGGAACCGGCGTGCCGGGTGCTGGGCCAGGCCGTGCCCCACCCGCCTCGGCTCGGACGTCCGGAGGAATTCGCCGCCCTCGTCGACCACATCGTCGCCAACACCATGCTCAACGGCGAGGTCATCCGCCTCGACGGCGCGCTGCCCATGGCGCCACGCTGAATGGTTCGTGGGCCTTCACCGCTTTGACCTGGGCGTCCCTGTCGGGGCGGGTGTTGCCGCCGTATGCGAATGACGACGGCGTCCTTTGCCCCAGCCGGGTCGAGGGTGTCCGCCATTGGACGCGGTGTGGGTTCTGGAGTTGCCCGACGAGGCCTGCGTCCGCTGGAGACGCCGTTCGTCAGACACTCTCTGACGATTAGGCGGTGCCGTGCGCTGGGCTGATGTGGTTGTTGGCGAGGTGCTCGTAGACGATCGAGGTGCGCACATCGGCGACCTCCGGCCGTTCGGTGAGGCGGTCGATGACGAAGGCGTAAAGACTCGCGTTGTCAGGAACGGCGACGTGAAGGATGAAGTCCTCGGTGCCCGTGGTGACGAAGACGCCGAGAATGTCCGGCAGGCCCATGGCCCAGTTGCGGAAGCTCTCGATCACCGGGCGTGACGGTGGCCGGACGCGCACGGCGATGAGTGCCTGCACGGGGCGCCCGATCGCGGTGAGGTCCACGTCGAGGATCGCGCCACGGATGATCCCCCGTCGGCGCAGAGCCCGGGTACGGTCGAGCGCCGTCGTCGGGGACACGCCGACTGCTGCGGCTACCTCCCGGTTGGTCCTCCGTGCATCCGACTGCAATTCCCGACGGCGCCGTGGTCGGCTTCGCCCCGAACGAGGTCGACCTCAGCCTGTCGACCCGCTCGGCTCGCCTGAAATGGGTGATCGTCGTCAACAGCGAGCTGCCTCCGGGCCGCGCCGCGAACGCCGCGGTCTGCGCTGCGGCTCCGACCGTGGCTCGAGTTCCCGGCCTGCTCGGGGTGGACATCTCCGATGCGACGGGGTCCGTCCACCCAGCGCTGCCCTGGGTGGGCTGCTCGGTGCTCGCCGCCGATCCGGCCGCGCTGCGCGCCATTCGCGAGAAAGCGGCCTCGTGCGCCGACACCTTCGTCGCCGACATGCCCGCCGTCGCCCAGCACACCCTCGTCTACACCGACTACGCCGCATCCGTGGAGAACACCGACAGCGCGGAGCTGGACTACTGCGCGGTGAGCATCGTCGGCCCCCGCAACCGCGTTTCCAAGATCGTCGGAAAGCTGCCCCTGCTGGGCTGAACGCTTCCAGAAGGCAAGGACCTCATGAGCCAGGAACCCCTGTCCACCATCAGCGGATATCTGCTGCACCGTATCGCCGCGGCCGGCGTGCGCCATGTCTTCGGCGTCCCCGGCGACTACAATCTCGCACTCCTCGACGAGATCGACGCCCACCCCCTCCTGCGCTGGATCGGCAACGCGAACGAGCTCAACGCCGCCTACATGGCCGACGGCTACGCCCGGCTCAACGGTTTCGCCGTCCTCGTCACCGCCTACGGCGTCGGCGAACTGTCCGCGATCAACGGTATTGCCGGGTCCTACGCCGAAAGCGTGCCCGTCCTGCAGGTCGTCGGCGCCCCCACCCGAGAGATCCAGCGCCGGGGCTTGCCCGTCCATCACAGTCTGCTCGACGGCGACCACCGCCATTTCCTGCGCGCGGCAGAGGAAGTCACCTGCGCCGCGGCGACTGTCACCGAGGAGATGGCGGTACAGGAGATTGACCGGGTTGTCGCCACCGTCCTGCGGGAGAAGAAGCCGGGGTACCTGGCATTGCCCTCGGACCTGGTCGGCCTGCCGTGCCCGGGTGCCGTCGACCCGGTGCCCGCGACCGGTTCGGTGCGCGGAAGCGCGGAGGACAGGGTGCGTGACTTCTCCGAAGCCGCGGCCCGGCTCCTGGACGACGATGCCGAGGTCACCGTGCTCGTGGACTCCCTCGCCGCGCGCCACGGGGTCCGGCCGGAGCTCGACGCCCTTCTGCGCAAGGGGCGGCCGGCGGTGGCCGTCACCCCCAGCGGCAAGGGTGTCGTCGACGAATCCCTTCCTGGGTTCGTCGGCGTCTACAACGGGGCGATATCCGCGCCGGAGGTCCGGCACAAGGTCGAACAGGTGGACGTGACCATCGGTGTCGGCCTGGTCGAGCACGACCTCAACACGGGCGGGTTCACCACCGGCATCGAAGCGTCCCGTCTGATCGGCCTCCAGCCCTCGTACGCCACCGTCGGTGCGCAGCTGTTCGAGGGCGTCACCATCCACCAGGCACTGGACGAGCTCGCCCGCCTGGTCCCGGCCGCCCTCGACACAGTCGCACCCGCAGCCGACGCCGCCCGGCCCGCCGGCCCCGCGGCCGCCGATCCCTTCACTCCGCTGAACCAGGATCTGCTGTGGGACCGGCTCGGCCGCTTCTTCCAACCCGGCGACATCATCGCCGCCGACCAGGGAACGGCGTTCTACGGCCTCATCGGTCAACGCCTGCCGGCCGACGTCGAGGTCATCGCGCAACCCGGCTGGTCCTCCATCGGCTATAGCCTGCCCGCCGTGGCGGGCGCTCAACTCGCGGCATCACCGGACCGGCGCGCCGTCCTGGTCATCGGGGACGGCGCGGCTCAGCTGACCGTGCAGGAGATCGGCACCATCGCCCGCGAGGGCCTCGCCCCGATCATCGTTCTCGTCAACAACGACGGCTACACCGTCGAACGAGCAATCAACGGATGGAACGCGGCCTACAACGACATCAGCCGTTGGGACTGGCAGGCCGTCCCCGGCGCTCTCGGCGCCGACGCCGTCACCGCGCAGGCTCGCACCCTCGGCGAGCTCCACGATGCACTCGCCCGGTTCTCGGCGCATGCCGATCGCATCCGCTTCCTCGAAGTGATCGTTGGTAAGCACGATCTGCCGCAAGTACTCAGCGACACAGCCAGGGCGGTGGCGGAGCGCAACACCCGCTGAGAGGCCCCTCCCGATCATGGAAGTAGAACCTGATGAGCGACGTAACTGTCTCTACCGAGGCGGTTGAAGAGGTTCGGCCGGGCGGCTCTCCGTCGGCCGCCGCTAACTCACACCATCCGAGTTGCACCGTTGGCTGGACAGACCCGCGCGGCTGACATTCGCCGAGCGGGTCGGGCGTGAAATACCTCAGGCGGCCTGGGCGTCAGCCGAGAAGCCCGATCTCGATGGCCAGGGTGCCGAGGGCTTCCTTTTCGGGTGGGTAGATGGCCCGGATATTGGCGAGCTGCTCGTCGCGGATGCCGGTGGGATTGATGTTGGCTGGTCCTTCGCCGTCGAGCAGTGCCTCGAAGCGTGGCGGTCATTAGGTAGCTGTATGGCGTCTCGCCGTACGCGGGGAACTGGCGGGCGAAGTGTGAGGGCGACATCAGGGTGGCCCGCACCGTCGCGGGCACGTCGAGCGGTTCGGCGTACTCGCGGTCCATGAGGTCGCGGGCGCGGCGCAACCGAGCCAGCTCCTCCGGTGTCACCCGCGGAGCATTTGGCCCGTGACTCCCGGACGGGCGCTCAGCGCCTCGTCTCGTACCTGGTCAGGATCACGCCGCAGGGAAACGTCCGCGTCTCCACCAGGTTCAGGTTCACCCAGCTGTCCAGCGCGGTGAAGAACGGAGTGCCGCCGCCCACCAGGACCGGCGCGGTGGCCAGCACGTACTCGTCAATCAGCCCGGCCCGCATGGCCGCCCCGGCGAGCGTCGCGCCGCCGATGTCCATCGGGCCGCCGTCCTCGGCCTTGAGCCGGGTGATCTCGACGACCGCGTCGCCGGTGACCAGGCGGGTGTTCCAGTCGACCTTGTCGATCGTCGAGGAGAACACCACCTTCGACATGTCCCGCCAGCGGCGCGCGAACTCGATCTCCGCCGGGGTGGCGTTGGGCTGCTGGTCGCCGGTCGGCCAGTGGGAGCTCATCGTCTGCCACAGCTTGCGCCCGTACAGCGACAGGTTGGTCGCCTGCAACTGGTCGGACCAAAACTGGAACAGCTCGTCGCTCGGCACGCCCCAGCCGATGTCGTCGCCGGGCGCGGCGATGTAGCCGTCCAGGGACAGGTTCATGCCGTAGATCAGTTTCCGCATGGCGCCAGCCTTCCGTGAGTCGGTCTCACGCGTACAGACCGGCGCGGCGCGGGAAACTCATCGGTGCGCGATCTGAGCTCGCATGTAGTCCTCGTGCTCGGTGGCTCAGCCGCAGACTCATCGTTCCGCCGAGGAAATGCCATCGATCTGAGACTGATCTTGGGTGACATCGCGGTGAGACTACAGAGAACCAGCAGGTCACAGAAGATCGACATGTCATCGGCGGCGAGACCCTGATATGTAGGCGTTTTTGTCAAGTGGGCAGGAGTGTATGGGCTCGTCGGTGTGGGCCTGGGGGTGGTGCTGTGGGACCGGCGGGAGGTCGGTGGCGTGTTGTGCGTCGACGCGCGGTCAGCCTGATATCCGCGGGTTGGTTACCGCATGACCGGATGTTCGTCGGGGGCAGTGCCTTTGGTCTACAGCCGAGCGTGGCCCGCCGGAGCGGGTGCTCATAGGGTCCGCGGGCATCGTCCCTCGCGCTGAACACGTCCGGCCTCCCGCCGGCCGTTCTGTGGACCCCGCAGGGTCAATCCATCACCGCCAAACTCCAGCACCGGCCCGCGAGTTCGCGGGCCACGGCGACGGCGGCGACGTTGGTGTTCTTCTTCCGGGCCAGGACACTCTCCCACCGCTGGTGGAGCCGCCGGTTGCCGAGGTCGGCCCGCTGGCGCACGGGTCGAGGAGCCAGCTCCATGCGGCGGCGCAGGGTCACGCCCGGACCGCGGTAGGGCTTGTAGTGGTGCCACGACGCCTGGACCAGCAGGCGGCGCGTGGCTGTTGCCGGTCTTGGTGATCGGCCCCTGGAATCGGTGGGGGCCCGAGGAGTGTTCGCTGGGCACCAGGCCGAGGTAGGCGCTGATGGTCGCGCCGGTGAACCGCTGCCAGTCGCCGACCTCGACGGCCAGGCCGAGTGCCGAGAGTGTGTTGATGCCGCGCAGGCAGGACAGGCGGCGCACGACCGGACACCATTCGGGGCGGGCGGCCGCGTCGGTGATGCGCTCATCGAAGCGGTCGCTCATCGAAGCGGTCGCGCATCGTCTCCAGGGCCAGGACCTCCTCATATCCGTTGTCGTAGGCGAACTGAGTGTCCGCGTCGTCGAATCGCTGCTTGCGCAGCCACTCGTGGTGGATGTAGGTCCAGCCCGATCCGCCCCGCCAGACCCGCCCTTGCCGCAGGAGCAGCTTGGAGATTCGGTTGCGGGCCCGGGCCAGGTCCCGGCGCACGTCGTCGCGGCCTCGGACGAGGTCCCGGGCGGCCTCTTCGGCCGGCGTCGGGACCCGCACCACCGGCAGCTCGTCCATCCGCCACAGCTTGGCCAGCCGCTGGGCATCCCGTTGGTCGGTCTTGATCCGGTCGCCCGCGGGGCGCTCCATCTTCGACGGGGCTGCCACCACGCAGCGAAGCCCGATCGAGTCCAGGGCCCGGGCCAGCACGAACCCGGTGGGTCCTGCCGCGTAGGCCACCGCCGCCGGCTGGGGCAGCGTGGCCACCCACGCCAATACATTGTGTATCTCGGCGTCGAGCCGTTCGCTGAAAACCTCGCCCGTCTCGCCGTCCAGAGCCCAGGCCATCATGGTGCGGGCGTGGACATCCAGACCGACCGAAGTACGCTCGGAAAACATCCGCTGCCTCCCGGTAATTGCGGCACTACCCGCCACCGTGCTCACCGGAGGGCAACCCGCGTCAACTTCCCTGCGGGGCATCGGTCTTCAGCGCGGCAACCGCCCTCAGACACTGCCCAGAACGACCGCTTCATACGGTCTACAGCCGTCCCATCGAGGGCCAAATGAGCTCGACGCCAGAGTGCCCCGCAGGATGGACTGGGGCCATGACGACACCTCAGGAAGAGCTGCTTCCCGGCACACGCCGGGCGCTGTTGCACCGGATTGCCGTGGCCCAGGCGGAAGGGCGTGCGCCGTCGCTGGTCGCGGCGGTCGTACGGGGCGGGCAGGCCGTGTGGCACGGCTCGCGGACCTCGGTGGAAGGGCACGGCCCGGACGAGAACGTGCAGTACCGGATCGGGTCGATCACCAAGACGTTCACCGCCGTTCTCGTGCTGCGACTGCGCGACGAGGGTGCACTCGACCTTGGTGACTCCCTGGAGAAGCACGTGGCGGGCACCGGTGCGGGGGAGGCCACGATCGCCGAACTGCTGGCCCACACCAGCGGTCTGGCGGCCGAGTCACCCGCGCCGTGGTGGGAGCGCACTCCGGGGTCCCTGCGGCCCGAACTCGCCGACGTGCTGGGGGAGCAGCCCTTCCGGCATCCGGCCGGCCGCCGCTTCCACTACTCCAACCCCGGTTACACCCTCCTGGGCGCGCTCGTCGAGAAGCTGCGCGGGGCTCCATGGGAGGACGTACTACGGCGCGAAGTGCTCGAACCTCTGGCCCTGGACCGTACGGGCACACGGCCGCAGGCTCCACAGGCCGGCGGGTGGGCGGTGCATCCGTGGGCCGACGTGATGCTGCCCGAACCCACCGAGAATCTCGGACTGATGGCTCCGGCCGGTCAACTCTGGTCGACCACAGGAGACTTGGCACGCTTCGCCGCCTTCCTGGCGAAGGGGGACGACAGGGTGCTGAGCGCAGACACCGTGCGGGAGATGCGGACGCCCGCCGCACCGGCGGAGGCCGCGGATGTCGTGGACGGCGCCACGTACGGTCTCGGGCTGCAGATCCAGCACCGGGACGGACGGCTGCTCGTGGGACATTCGGGGTCACTGCCGGGCTTCCTGGCCAACCTCACCATCAGCGTGGTGGACGACGTCGCGGCGGTGGTGCTGGCCAACTGCACCTCCGGGCCGTTGCTGTCGGCCGTGGGCGCCGACCTCGTACGGATCGTCGCCGAGGCTGAGCCGCGCTTCCCCGATCCGTGGCGGCCCCTGCCCGAAGGTGACGCTACTCCCCTTGAGTTGGCGGGCCAGTGGTACTGGGGGACCCATGCCTTTGCCCTGCGGCTGACGGCCGACGGGCTCGTCTCGCTGGAGCCCCTTTCCGGCAACGGCCGCCGTTCGCGGTTCCGGGCGAACGGCGACGGGACCTGGACGGGCCTGGAGGGCTACTACGCCGGAGAGCTCCTGAAGGCTGTACGGCGCCCGGACGGCTCCGTGAGCCATCTGGATCTCGGGTCGTTTGTCTTCACACGTCAGCCGTACGACGAGGGGGCCTCCCTGCCCGGTGGGGTGGATCCCGAGGGCTGGCGCGGCATCGGCTAGACGCGCTCGCGACGAGGGGGCCTGTTTCACGTGAAACAGGCCCCCTCGTCGCGTCACAACCGAGAGCGTCATGCCGCCCTCGAAGCGGCATGTCACAACTGGAGCTTGAAGCCCACGTGAGAGGCCGTGAAGCCGAGCCGCTCGTAGAAACGGTGGGCATCTGTGCGGGTGTTGTCCGAGGTCAGCTGGACCAACTGGCAGTCCTGGCGGCGGGATTCCTCGATGGCCCATTCGATGAGCCGCGTCCCAAGACCGCTGCCGCGTTCGTCTGCGTGGATGCGTACGCCTTCGACGATCGACCTGGTGGAACCGCGCCGGGACAGCCCGGGAATGATCGTGAGTTGGAGCGTACCGACGACGCGGCCCTCACGAACGGCGACCACCAGACGCTGGTTGAGGTCGGCGGTGAGGCGTTCGAGCGCTGCCAAGTAGGGCGTCAGGTCGTCCGGTGACTCGCGTTGGGCACCCAGGGGGTCGTCGGCGAGCATGGCGACGATCGCGGGAATGTCGTCCGTCGTGGCGGGCCGTATCTCAAGATCTCCCATGCCCGCACTCTATGCAGAGGCGTCCCTATGACGGTGTGCGGAGGGTCTCGACGGCTCGTACGAGTGGGGCGAGTTCGGGGTTGTTGGCAGCGGTGTCGAGGGCTTCGCGCAGGGAGTGCTCGCGGACGCTCAGGTCGTGTCCCGCCTGCAGGCCCGCCCGATGTGGGCCTCGATCCTGCCGTGCAGCAGCGACAGGACGCACCAGCCCTGGGCGAGGGCGGTGAGTGCGGGGTCTGTGGCGGTCATCGGGTTTCCTCCGTCCAGGAGCGGCTGTCACCAAGATATAACGACGCCGAAATAGTCCGCGTTTGCATGTATCGAGCGCATGCAATTAATGTGGCCGTGCGCAACACGCTCCTGCAATCGTCTGGGAAGGTGTCACCCCCATGCCGCTCGCGCTTCTAGCTCTCGCGATCGGGGCCTTCGGAATCGGAACGACCGAGTTCGTGATCATGGGCCTGCTGCCCGAGGTCGCGGGCGACTTCGGGGTCTCCATCCCCACTGCCGGCTTCCTGGTGACCGGCTACGCGCTCGGTGTCATGTTCGGTGCCCCGCTGATGACCGCGCTCGGTACCAAGATTTCCCGCAAGCGGATGCTGATGCTGTTGATGGGTCTGTTCATCGCCGGCAATCTGCTGTCCGCCCTCGCACCCACCTTTGCCGTCATGCTGATCGGCCGCGTGATCGCCTCCCTCGCCCACGGCGCCTTCTTCGGCATCGGATCGGTCGTCGCGGCCGACCTGGTCGCCCCCGACAAGAAGGCCGGAGCCATCGCGATGATGTTCACCGGACTGACCGTCGCCAACGTGGTCGGTGTCCCGCTGGGCACACTCGTCGGGCAGTCCGTCGGCTGGCGCGTCACCTTCTGGATCGTCGCCGTCCTGGGCGTGATCGGTCTCCTCGGCATCGCCAAGCTCGTCCCCGACATGCCCAAGGCGGAAGGCGTGAGCCTGCGCCACGAACTGGCTGCCTTCAAGAACGCGCAGGTCCTGCTCGCGATGGCGATGACCGTCCTGGGCTTCGGCGGCGTCTTCGCGGCCATCACCTACATCGCGCCGATGATGACCCAGGTCGCAGGCTTCGCCGACGGCTCGGTCACCTGGCTGCTGGTCCTCTTCGGTCTCGGCATGGTCGGCGGCAACCTCGTCGGCGGCAAGTACGCCGACCGCGCCCTGATGCCCATGCTCTACGTCTCTCTGGGCGCACTGGCCGTTGTCCTCGCCCTCTTCACGCTCACCGCCCACCACAAGGCCCTGGCGGCCGTTACGATCGCGCTCATCGGTGCCCTGGGGTTCGCCACCGTCCCGCCGCTGCAGAAGCGCGTCCTGGATCAGGCACACGGCGCCCCGACCCTGGCGTCGGCCGTGAACATCGGCGCCTTCAATCTCGGCAACGCGCTCTCCGCCTGGCTCGGCGGTCTCGTCATCTCGGCCGGCCTCGGGTACACCGCCCCCAACTGGGTCGGTGCCGCCCTCGCCGCGGCCGCCCTGCTGCTCGCCTTCCTCTCGGCCGCTTTGGAACGCCGAGACAGCGCGCCGAGCACGGTGGTCGCTGAAGCCGTGCCGACGGATCAGCGAGCTGCCCTTCACCGCTGAGCCGCATACTGCTCTCCGTAACCTTCACCACGAGTTGTACACGGCGAACGCCGGTTCCCGAATCCCTGGGGAACCGGCTTGGTCGTATCAGAACTCGGCCTGCCGGACCTCAGCCGGCCGCCACCGTCAGCGGCGCGAAGCGCCGGCTCCAGTCCCCAGGGAGTTCCGCGATGCCATAGGTCATGACGGCGTTGAAGGCGGTGGATGCCAGACCGTGTTCCTTCGCCCACGCCAGCAACTCCTCGTGCCGTACGTCGATGTCGGTACGCAGAGGGCGGTCGGTGTGGTCGGCGAGGGAGGCGATCAGCGCCTTCGCCGTTGCTGTGTCGCGGGCGATCAGCGGGCCGACGACATGGGTGTCCATGTTGGGCCAGGCGGCCGCGTAGCCGATGATCCGGCCGTTCTCCTCGGCGACCCGCAACTGGTCGGCGAAGGCAGGCAGCCGGGTGATGATGTGCGTGCGATCGGCACCGAAGACCTCCCCGTCGAGCCGGAGGATGCCGGTGAGGTCCTCGGCGGTGACCGCACGCGTGGCGACCTCGGGCGGCGGACCGCCCGGCGTGAAGTGGCCGCACAGCATCTCGGCCCGGCCGGTGACCTTGAAGCCGAGCTCTTCATAGAGCGGGCGACCGTACGGCGTCGCGTGCAGCGTCAGCGGTGTGGTGCCCATCGCCGAGACGACGTGGCGCATCAACCGGCGTCCGATGCCCTGGCGGGCATGCCGTCCGGCCACCAACACCATGCCGATGGCGCCGAGATCGGGCTGGTCCTGCGGCCCGTACTCCGTGACCACGCAGGCACTGACGAGCCCGCCGTCGGGGTCGTCGATGCCGTAGCCCTTGCCGGCTGTGAGGAGGAAGCCCCACTTGTGCTCCTCGCGTGGCCACCCCCGGTCCTCGGACAAGTCGGCGCAGGCGGTGAGATCGCGACGCGTCAGACGGCGGATGGGCAGAGCGGTGAGGGAAGGAGTCGGCACGCAGGTCAGGCTGTCTGACGGGCGCCCTCGTCGTCCACCTGTTTCCCGTAGGACGGACGAGCTTTTGGCCATGTTCGTAGCCAACGGCACAGCCTGCAAATAGGCGCTGGGTGTTTCACGTGAAACATCGGCGAACGGCGACCGTCCGGTGGCCGCCCCTGAAGCCGGACAAGCACCCCGTTAGCCTCGGCGGCATGGCCAGACTTCATCTCTTCGACCTCGACGGCACGTTGTTGCACGGAAGCACCGCGCCCGTGGAGATATCCCGGCAGCTCGGGCTGGAAGCCGAGGCGGTGGCGCTCGATCAGGCGATCGGGGCAGGGCTGATCGGGCCGCCCGAATACGCGGCGGAGGTGTACACGCTCTGGGCGGAACTCACCGAGGCTCATGTGGCGGCGGCTTTCGAAAGTGCCCCTTGGCTGGCTCGTATCCGCGAGGTCTGGGCGGAGATCAGGAGCGACGGCGACTACTGCGCCGTCGTGTCGCTCTCGCCCTCCTTCTTCGTGGAGAAGCTCATCGGCTGGGGCGCACATGCGGCGTACGGGTCCCACTTTCCCGCACTGCCGTTCACCGAGCCCGTCGATCCGGCAGGAGTGTTGAGCGCCGCGGCCAAAGTCCGGATCGCCGACCGGCTGTGCGAGGAGTTCGGCGTGACACGGACCGACTGCATCGCTTACGGGGACTCCCTGTCGGACAAGGACCTGTTCGGGGCGGTGCCGATCTCCGTCGCGGTCAATGCGGACAGCCATCTGGCCGGCATCTCGACCCACGCCTATATGGGGCGGGATCTGTGGGAAGCCTATGAATTGGTGCGACACGCCCGGTAATTGAAGTAATTGACGGTTCGCCCCTCGTCATATTCGTGGAGGAGGAGGGGGGACTTGTGTGCGGAACGGTGGCCGGTATGGTCGACTCCGGTTCGCGTCCGGGTGAGGAGCTCCTCACTCGTCCCGAGCGGGCCGAGAGCAGGGCAATGCAGCCTAACGGGACGGAGAGATCGAAGACCCGCATTTCCGGTAATGAGGCCGGGCGTCCATACCGGGTGGGACGCTGCGGTGAGAGTGCTGCGGCCAATGTCACACTCTCGCCTACTTGTCCGTACGGAGCCGGAACACGGGTTGAATGTGGCCGCATTGGCTGCGGCGCCGGACCAGAGCAAGCCGTCTGCGGGGGAAAGCAGGCATCTTCCGACCAGGGAAGTGCGCAGACCGACCGAAAGATGTTCGAGGCGAGGCACACCATGGACGCTCCGATCACCACGCCGGCCGACAACGGCACTTCCGGCGGCGGGAGCGGCTGGTTCACGCCGCGCAAGCAGCCGGCGACGACTCCGGGCAGCGAACAGGAACCCACCGACGGCCGTCGCCTGGCGGCGATGCGCCCGGTGGGCAGCAGGACCGCCGCCGGCGCCGACATGGACCCGCCGACGCCGAACACACCGCCTGCCACGCCAACCGACGGCGCACAGCCGCCCGCCGAAGCCAGCGATGACACACCGCCCACATCGCCGTCAGTCGGCGCACCGCCCGTCACCCCGGCCGACGTACCGGCCGCCACCGGGACCGGCGAGACCACCGCGATACAGACGCCCGAGATATCGCCCCTCATACCGGCCTCCGCCTCCGGCCCGCCCGCCCCGGCTCCGTCCGTCCAATCCCCGCTCGCCCAGGCCTCGCTCGTCCAGACTCCCCTCCTCACCCAAGCCGCGCCTCCCGAAGCACCGCCCGCCGAACACCGCGTACCCGCCCAGCGCTCCGCCCCGAAGCAGGACGCCTCCCCGGATGCCGTCCTCGTCCGCCGGACCATGGCCGAGGTCGGACCCGTGGCCGACAAGGTCACCTCGTACTTCTATGCGCTGCTCTTCGTACGCCACCCCGACCTCCGGTCGCTGTTCCCGGCCGCGATGGACACTCAGCGGGACCGGCTGCTCAAGGCGCTGCTCACCGCGGCCGAGCACATCGACAACACCGAGGTCCTCGTCGAGTATCTGCAGAACCTCGGCCGCGGACACCGCAAGTACGGAACCCGGGCCGAGCACTACCCGGCTGTCGGCGAGTGCCTCATCGGTGCCCTGAGCAAGTACGCCTCCGCCATCTGGAATCCGGAGCTCGAGGCGGCATGGGTCCGGACGTACACCACGATCTCGCAGGTCATGATCGACGCGGCGGCGACGGACGAACTGCGCGCCCCCGCCTGGTGGTACGCGGAAGTCGTGGCGCACGACCTCAGAACACCGGACGTCGCGGTCGTCACCGTCCGCCCCGACCAGCCCTATCCCTTCCTTGCAGGCCAGTACACGAGCGTGGAGACGCCCTGGTGGCCGCGGATCTGGCGGCACTACTCCTTCGCTTCCGCGCCCCGCTCCGACGGTCTGCTGTCGTTCCACGTGAAGGCCGTCCCCGCGGGCTGGGTCTCCAACGCCCTGGTGCACCGTGCCCGGCCTGGTGACATCATCCGGCTCGGCCCGCCCGCCGGTTCGATGACCGTCGACCACACCACCGACAGCGGGTTGCTCTGCCTGGGCGGCGGGACCGGCATAGCGCCCATCAAGGCACTCGTCGAGGACGTCGCCGAGCACGGCGAACGGCGCCCGGTCGAGGTGTTCTACGGTGCCCGCACCGACCACGACCTCTACGACATCGACACCATGCTCAGGCTCCAGCAGTCCCACCCATGGCTCTCGGTCCGTGCGGTCATCGACCAGCAGGCGCACCTCCAGCTCCCGGACGCCATACGCGCGTACGGACCGTGGAACGAATACGACGCCTATCTCTCGGGCCCGCCCGGAATGATCCGCAGCGGTGTGGACGCACTCAGGGACAGTGGCATCCCGTCGGAACGCATACGCCACGACTCGCTGGAGGAGCTCGTCGCCGCCGCTCAGTGACCCAGTGCCGGAGGTCAGCCGAGGTCCGGGGCGTGCATGGCGCGTACGCCCTCGATGTTGCCGTCCAGGTAGTGCCGCAGCGACAGCGGTACGAGGTGGACGGAAGCGATCCCGACACGAGTGAACGGCACCCGCACGATCTCGTACTCGCCGATGGGCTCGTCCACCTCGGGGCCGTGCCGCAGGGAGGGATCCATCGACTCCAGGTGGCAGACGAAGAAGTGCTGCACCTTCACGCCGGTCGCACCGCCGTCCGCGCTGATGTGTTCGACGGTGTCGACGAAGCAGGGCACCACGTCGGTGATCTTGGCGCCGAGCTCCTCGTACACCTCGCGGTGCAGGGCGTCGACGACGGTTGTGTCGTCCGGCTCGACTCCGCCGCCGGGCGTGAGCCAGTAGGGATCCATGCCGGGCTTGGTGCGCTTGATCAGAATCAGGTCGTCACCGTCCAGCAGAACGGCGCGGGCGGTGCGCTTGACCACGGGTCGGACGGTCATGGGAGAAATGTGGCCCCGCTGGTTCCACGTGAAACATCGCGAAACGTCACCGAATGAGCTCACCGTGTGAACGGCTCGGAGCGAGCTGGCGGTCGGCGGCACCGCGAGGCGGTGACCAGCTGAAATACGCGGCTCAGCACCAGTCGCCGGCCGCCCCCAGCAACCACTCGTGGGCCCGCGCGATGTGCGGCATCGCCAGGGTGCCGGTGCGGACCACCAGAAAGTACGTCCGCAGGGGCGGCACCGTAGGATCGTGCAGCGCGACGACCTCACCGCGTTGCAAGGCGGATGCGCACAGATAGCGGGGCAGCACGGCGAGCCCGGCGCCTGCCACCGCGCAGGCGAGGACCGCACGCAGGTCCGGGACGATCACCGTGCCCGGGGCGGCCGGGAGAGAGTCGAAGACCGAAGCCCAGTAGCGGGAGACGAAGGGCAGCGACTCGTGCACCTCGACCACCGGGACGTGCTCCAGCGCGGGTGCGGACTTGGTCATGGCGAAGCTCTCCGGCGCCCGTCTCCCTTTGGCCGCGGAGCCGCCCTCCGACACCCGCCTCCCCTTGACCGAGGTGACGTTCTCCAGGACCCGTGCCCCCTTGCGGCGCGGTTTTCCGGAGCCGAGCCGCTCGGCCCAGTGTGGGGCCGCGATCAGGACGTGCTCCTCGTCGCAGAGCGCAGTCGCCGTGAGCAGTGCGCCGCGCGGACGGGCCGTACAGATGGCCAGATCGTGATGCCCGGCGGCGAGTCCTTCCAGAACTTCTTCGGCGTTCCCGAAGGAGGCGCGCAGGGCGAAGCCCTGGCCGTCCTCGCCGGTCAGCTCGGTGAGCGAGGGCAGTGCCCGCTCGGCGGTGAACTCGGGAGGGCCGGCGAGGTGCAGTGTCCGTAAGGAGGACTCGTCGTCGAGCCCAGCCTCGGTGATCTCCACCAGGGCGTCGAGATGCGGCGCCGCCTTGTGGGCGAGCTCGTCGCCGATGGTCGTAGGCGTCACTCCCCGGGCCTGCCGCAGGAACAGGGGACGCCCCAGCTGCCGCTCCAGGGTGCGGATCTGTGAGGTGACGGCCGGCTGCGACAGGCCGAGCAGCGCGGCCGCGCGGGTGAAGGAACCGGCCCGGTGCACCGTCACAAAGGTGCGCAGCAAGGCCAGATCCATGGCGACGCCCTCCTCTTCCCTGCCCTTCTCCCGGCCCCGAGGCAGGGCCCAACTATAAATATGTCGATAGGTCTCTGTCGCTACTGTGATTGGACACTGACACAGAGTCAACTAGCCTTGGTCGCGCGGTTCTTCGCGCGCGGAACCGGGGCGGTCCGAGCCACGAGGGGGGAGGCTCGGACCGTCCGTTGTACGTAGCCGTACACCGCCCTCGGCGGGTGCGCAGGGGCTACCGGGACGATTCGTCCAGCGCGCGCAGGACGTCCGCCACCAGGTCCTCGGGATCCTCGGCACCCACCGAGAAACGGATGAAACCGTCCGGCACGGCGTCTCCGCCCCAGCGCCCGCGGCGTTCGGCCGTCGAGCGCACCCCACCGAAGCTGGTCGCGTCGTCGACGAGCCGCAGCGCGTCGAGAAAACGGTCGGCACGCGCGCGCGTGGGCAGCGTGAAGGAAACCACGCACCCGTAGCGCCGCATCTGCTGCGAGGCGACCTTGTGCGAGGGGTCGTCGGCCAGCCCCGGATAGCGCAGCCCGGTCACCTCGGGGCGCCCCCGCAGCGCTTCCGCGAGCACCAGGGCGGTCGCGTTCTGCCGGTCGACCCGCAACTGGAGCGTGGCGATCGAACGGTGGGCGAGCCAGGCCTCCATCGGCCCCGCGATCGCCCCGACGATCTTCCGCCAGCGCCGTACGGCGGCCATGGCCTCGGCGTCGCGACCGGTGACGTATCCCAGCAGGACGTCCCCGTGCCCGGTGAGCTGCTTAGTGCCGCTGGCCACGGAGAAGTCCGCGCCGAGCTCCAGCGGGCGCTGCCCGAGCGGTGTCGCGAGCGTGTTGTCGACGGCGACCAGGGCGCCACGCGCGTGTGCAGCCTCGGTGAGCCGCCGGATGTCGCACACGTCGAGCCCGGGGTTCGACGGCGTCTCGATCCACAGCAGCTTCGCGCCGTCGAGGACGTCCAGCTGGGCGTCGCCGGCGGTGGGCGCCGTGCGCACCTCGATGCCGTAGGCCTCCAACTGCGTGCGTACGAGGGGCAGCGCCTGGTAGCCGTCATCGGGCAGGACGACCGCGTCTTTGGCCCGCAGCTGCGAGAAGAGCACCGAGGAGATGGCAGCCATGCCCGAGGCGAACACGAGCGTCTCCACGCCCTCCTGCCCGGGCGCCTCCAGCTCGCCGATGGCGCGCTCCAGCAGGGTCCAGGTCGGGTTGTCGTCGCGGCCGTAGCTGTACGGACCCGTCACCTCGCCCGGCAGATGGAAATGGGCGGCGAACACCGGACCGGGCAGGGTCGGCTCGTGCCTGACCGGCTCGGGCAGCCCGGCCCGCACCGCGCGCGTGCCGTCACCGCTGCCCCCAGGGAGCCCCTGCCCGCTCGTAGCGCTCATGCCGCCCGTCCCTCCACGTCCTCGCGTACCGCGGCGAGCAGACCCTCGCTCGCCGCCTCCACCATCTCAAGGCACTCCTCGAAGCCGTCCATGCCCCCGTAGTACGGATCCGGCACGTCGAGGTCGGCGCCCGCGGCGGGGTCGTAGGAACGCAGCAGCTGGACCTTCTCCGCGTCCTGCGAGGTGGGTGCGAGACGGCGCAGGGCCTTGAGGTGGCCGACGTCGAGAGCGATGACAAGGTCGAGGCGGGCGAACCACGACGGCTGGAACTGGCGGGCCGTGTGGGTGCCGTCGTAGCCGCCGTTCTCCAGGACCGTGACGGTGCGCGGGTCGGCGCCGTCGCCCTCGTGCCAGCCGCCCGTGCCGGCGCTGTCGACCTCCACCAGGCCGTCGAGCCCGGCTTCCCGTATGCGGGCGCGGAAGACCGACTCCGCCATCGGGGAGCGGCAGATGTTGCCGGTGCAGACGAAGCAGACGCGGTAGGTCATGGCGCGCTCAGTCCTCGTCGGGCAGGACGACGTGGAGCGCCCAGGACACGATCGAGATGATCAGGCCGCCCAGGACGGCGGTCCAGAAGCCCTCGACATGGAAGCTCAGGTCGAGCTTGTCGGCCAGCCATGAGGTCAGCAGCAGCATCAGGGCGTTGACCACCAGGGTGATCAGGCCGAGGGTGAGGATGAACAGCGGGAAGGTGAGGACCTTCACGATGGGCTTGACCAGGAAGTTCACCAGACCGAAGACCAGGGCGACGAGGAGCAGCGTCCAGACCTTCTTGCCGGTGCTGTCGCCGGTCAGGGTGATCTTGTCCAGCAGCCATACGGCGACCGCCAGGGCGCCCGCGTTGGCGATCGTCTTGACTACGAAATTCTTCATGTGTCTGATCGTCGCAGAAGAGATCTGTTACGACACGGGCAAGGGCGGACGAAGTCGATGAAGGCATTCCGGTTGGACGAACTGGAGGCGGAGCGCGCCGCCAACGATGGCGCCTACCTGCAGTTCCTGCGGGAGCGGAACATGTCGGTCGGCCTGTACGCCCTCGACGCGGGCGAGCGCGACCCGCAGCAGCCGCACAACCAGGACGAGGTCTACTTCGTCGTCAGCGGCCGCGCCGCGATCACCGTCGGCATGGAGACCACCCAGGTGGCGCGCGGCAGCGTCGTCTACGTACCGGCCGGTGTCGCGCACAAGTTCCATCACATCAGCGAGGACCTCAGGGTGATGGTGGTGTTCTCTCCGCCCGAGAGCTGACCTGCTACCTCGGGGTTCCCTAGGGGATCAGTCAGGGGCGGACAAGGGATGCGAGGCCCCCGCCGGGGCCCCTCCCGCCCTAGCATCGAGTGCAGGACATACAGAAGCTCCGGCACCAGAAGTGCCGGGCACCAGAGAGGCGAGGGCGATGCGAGAGATCTTCACGGGACTGCCGTGGTGGGTGAAGTGGGTCGCGGTGCCTGTCATCGCCCTGGTCGTGTTCGGCGGGCTGATAGCCAGCGTCGTCGGCTTCGTCATCGGCCTGCTCTTCAAGGTGCTGGTCTTCGTGGCACTGGTCGGCGGACTGATCTACGTCGTACGGAAGTTCACGACGAGCTCCTCGTCACGCAGCGACTGGTGAGCGGTCAACTCGAGGCAACCGGCGATCGGTAACAGGAATCACCGGTTCCCTCGGGCGAGGGAAGTTTCCCGTGCAGACCGTCTGCCAGCGGTGGCGGACGGTTAGAGTCCGGAACTCGACGCGGGGACGACCCCGCGAGCGGCGTACACCCCCTCCCGTGTTCCCCCGCACGGGCTGCCCCCTCGCGCTCCGGGAGTGACCCTTGGCCACGGTTGACACCGCACTCGCCCAGTCCCACGGACCCACCGCACCCGTTCCATCTCCCGTACCCACCGCACCCGCTCAGCTCCACGCACCCGCCGCGTCCGGCAGGGCCGACCTCCTGCCCCCAGGAGCCCGTATGCGGCCCCCTGAGCAGCCCGCCGCACCGCCGGCGCGCCCACGCCCGACAACCCCTCCGACGCAGCGGCAGGCGACCGCGTCACCCACGCCGCCGCACTCCTCGACCCTCATCGGATCCGTGCAGCGCGCCATGCGCCTGCTGGAGTGCGTCGCCGAACACGAACACGGAGCCCCCGCCAAGCAACTGGCCCGCGAGACGGGCCTGGCGCTCCCCACGGCCTACCACCTGCTGCGCACCCTCGTGCACGAGGGCTATCTGCGCCGCGACAAAGGGCTGTTCTTCCTCGGCGAGGCGGCCGAGCGGCTGGGCAGCAGCGGAGCCCAGCAGAAACGTCGCAGCACGGTCGCGGAGACGCTCGCACAATGTCGCGACGCGGTCGGCGTACCGGTGTACTACGCGATGTACCGCGACGGCGAGATCGAGGTCGTGTGCGTCTCCGACACCCCGGGCAACCCGGCGGTCGAGGAGTGGGCGGACTTCCGCGAGACCGGGCACGCGCACGCCATCGGGCAGTGTCTGCTGGCCCAGTTGGACGACGACGCCCGCCGCGACCATCTCGACCGCTACCCGGTGCAGTCCATCACGCCCTACACCGTGCGTGACAACCACTCCATGCTGCGACGGCTCGAACGGATGAGGCGGGCGGATCCGGTGACGGAACGACAGGAGTACGCACTGGGCACGGTGTGCGCGGCGATCCCGATCACAGTGGGTAACGTCGCGGCGACGATGGCCATTTCTCTGCCCTCCCATCAGGCCGACCGGCTCCCGGCGGCAACGCAGCAATTGCAAGGCGCGTTGGCTCGGCTCATGGGGTCACTCGCGATCTCTATCAGTATCTGAAAACTCACTCCTTGTGATCTGTCGTGCACGTTCAGCAAGATTCCCTCAGTGTCAGAGGGATGTTCCCAGCCAGTCGACGTCAAGTGACGGGGTAGGCGATGCGCGAGTTCGTGCAGGCAGAGGTCATGATGAGCTTTCTCGTCTCCGAGGAGCTCTCCTTCCGAATTCCGGTGGAGCTGCGCTACGAGACCTGCGATCCCTACGCCATCCGGCTGACCTTCCATCTGCCGGGCGATGCCCCGGTGACCTGGGCCTTCGGTCGCGAGCTGCTGATCGACGGGGTGGGGCGGCCGTGCGGGGACGGGGACGTGCGCGTCTCGCCCGCCGAGCCCGACTCACTGGGTGACGTACTGATCCGGCTTCAGGTCGGCAGCGACCAGGCGCTGTTCCGCTCGTCCACGGCGCCCCTCATCGCCTTCCTCGACCGCACCGACAAGCTGGTGCCGCTGGGCCAGGAAGGCGCGCACGCCGACTTCGATGCCCACCTCGACGAGGCTCTGGACCGCATCCTGGCGGAGGAGCAGAGCGCGGGCTGAAGCGTTTCGGCGGGGAAGTGGCGGATCGCTTCACTCTCGGGGGTGGGGGTGTGCAGTAACGCTTCTGCGTGCGGGCGTGGTGTGTCATTGGCGGGACGGGTTGATGGCAGGGGCGGCAGGTGTGGCCGGGCCGGCCACGTCGGCCATGCTGGACGGCTCTCCCGTCTCAGCGCCTACGCCGCCGTCCCTTCCCGCCGCGTGCCGGAGCCGGTCGGGCACCGGTCGTTGCCGCTTCCGTTGCCCCGGGGGCTGTAGGGGCCCCGGACGACCCGGGAGCCCCCGTCGTCAGCGCGCCCCCCAACCCCGTCCGGTCGGCCGAGACCACCAGGGCCGCGAGAGCCGTGGTGACGGGTACGGAGGCGACCAGGCCGATCGAGCCCACCAGCGTGCGCACGATCTCCTCCGCGACCAGTTCGCTGTTGGCGACCGTTCCCACACTGCTCTGCGCGATCGAGAACAGCAGGAGCAGCGGCAGCGCGGCGCCCGCGTAGGCGAGGACGAGCGTGTTGACGACCGACGCGATGTGGTCACGCCCGATCCGGATGCCGGCGCGGTACAGCCCGCGCCAGCCCATCGTCGGATTGGCCTCGTGCAGTTCCCAGACCGCCGACGTCTGGGTGACCGTCACGTCGTCGAGGACACCGAGCGAACCGATGATGACGCCGGCGAGCAGCAGACCGCTCATGTCGATCGACGGGTACAGACCGTGGATCAGACCGGTGTTGTCGTCCGTGTTGCCGGTGAGTGCGGCCCAGCCGATGAACAACGAGCCGAGTACGCCGATCAGCAGCAGCGAGATCAGTGTGCCGAGCACCGCGACGGACGTACGGGCCGACAGGCCATGGCACAGATACAGGGCGATCAGCATGATGGCGCTCGACCCGACCACGGCCACGACCAGCGGATTCGAGCCCTGCAGGATCGCCGGCAGGACAAAGAAGTTCAGCACCATGAAACTGATGGCCAGCGCGATCAGGGCCATGACGCCCCGCAGTCGGCCCACGGCCACGACGGCGAGCGCGAAGATGCCGGCAAGCAGCGCCATCGGGAGGCGACGGTTGATGTCGGTGACCGAGTACTGCAGGTCCCTCGGCGCAGAGGGCTCGTAGGCGACCACGACCTTCTCGCCCTCGTGCAACTGCCGTGACTGGTCCGGCTGGACGATCTCCGTGAAGGTACGCCCCTTGTCCTTGCCGGTGTCGACCCGGATCGTCGCCCTCTTGCAGGTGCCGTTCGCCTGCTGTTGCGCGGACGACCCCTCGGCGGTGGAGGTGTCGCCGGTCGGGGTCTCCCCCGAGGCGTTCACCGAGGAGCAGCTCACGCTCTCGACCTCGGTGACTGTGGCCTGCTGGGTCTGCCGGTCGAAGCCGACGCCCGTGCGCTCGTGCCCCGGGGCACCACCGGGCCACAGCACCGCGAGCCCGACCAGGACGGCCGCGGCGAACGGGATCAGGATCGCCGCGATGACCTTGCGCAGATGCTTGGAGACGGGCGCGGCCGGCCCATGACTGTGGCTGTGCGAGTGCCCGTGCCCGCCGTCAGAACCGGGACCGTCATGCCCTTGCCCGCCACCGGGACCGTTGTCGCCGTGACCGGGACCACTGCCGGAGCTGTGACCATCACCGGATCCCTGACCACCGCCGGATCCGTGACCGCCACCTGACCCGTGACCGCCACCGGAGTCCTGACCGGGTCCCTCGCCGTAACCAGGTCCATGACCGCCGCCGCGCCCGTCAGCGGCCCCGGCGCCATGGCCACGCATGTTGCCCCTGGCGCCGAAGAAATCATGGCTGTCTCCGTGGCCGGCTCCGCCGCCACCAGGGCTCTCGCCACGGCCGTCTCCACGTCCGCCGTCGTCTCCGTTGCCGTTCCCGCCACCCGGCCTGCGGGGCGGCTCGGAGGGCGGAAACGGGAACTGCTGTGTCGTGGTCACCGACCGATCATCGCAAGAACGACAGGGGCCCTCTGTTCACCGCGCCCGAATTGACGCTAGCGTGGAGGCACCTTTGTACACGCGGGAGCTCGGAGCACCGGGCTGAGAGGGCGCTGACCTCCGTCCCAGTCATGTTTCACATGAAACATCGCCACAAGCGAGTGATGTTTCACACGAAACATCGACAGACGGAAGCCGCTGCGTCGACCGCCGAACCTGTTACCGGGTAATGCCGGCGTAGGGAGTAGGTCTCATGACCAACAGGGACGCACGCACGCCTGCCTCCACACAGAACGAGCTCAGCGAGGAGAGCGGGAAGTCCATCGGCTGGCACAAGGCGTACGTCGAGGGCTCACGCCCCGACCTGCGGGTGCCGGTCCGTCAGGTGCACCTCACCAACGGGCAGTCGGTCACGCTGTACGACACGTCGGGCCCGTACACCGATCCGCTCACCGAGACCGACGTCCGCAGGGGCCTGGCGCCGCTGCGGGAGAACTGGATCATCGCCCGCGGTGACACCGAGGAGTACGCGGGCCGTCCCGCCCGTCCCGAGGACGACGGGATCAAGCACACCTCACCGCGAGGCGGCCTGCGCAACCTCGACGCCGTCTTCCCGGGACGGCCGCGCCTGCCGCGCCGCAGCCGCGACGGGGGCGCGGTCACACAACTCGCGTACGCCCGCCGGGGGGACATCACTCCCGAGATGGAGTTCGTGGCCGTCCGGGAAAACGTTTCGCCCGAGGTCGTACGGGAGGAGATCGCGGCGGGCCGAGCCGTGCTGCCGGCCAACGTCAACCACCCGGAGATCGAGCCGATGATCATCGGCAAGCGGTTCCTGGTGAAGGTCAACGCCAACATCGGCAACTCCGCGGTGACGTCCTCCATCGAGGAGGAGGTCGAGAAGATGACCTGGGCGACCCGCTGGGGCGCCGACACGGTCATGGACCTGTCCACCGGCCGCAACATCCACACCACCCGCGAGTGGGTGCTGCGCAACTCCCCCGTCCCCATCGGCACGGTCCCGCTCTACCAGGCTCTGGAAAAGGTCGACGGCAGGGCCGAGGAGCTGACCTGGGAGATCTACAAGGACACGGTCGTCGAACAGGCCGAGCAGGGAGTGGACTACATGACGGTTCATGCCGGCGTGCGCCTGCCGTACGTACCGCTGACCGCGAACCGCAAGACCGGCATCGTCTCCCGCGGCGGTTCGATCATGGCCGCGTGGTGCCTCGCGCACCACAAGGAGAGCTTCCTGTACGAGAATTTCGAGGAGCTCTGCGAGATCCTCGCAGCCTACGACGTCACGTACTCGCTCGGCGACGGACTCAGGCCGGGCTCGATCGCGGACGCCAACGACGAGGCACAGTTCGCGGAGTTGCGCACGCTCGGGGAACTCAACCGGATCGCGAAGCGTTTCAATGTTCAGACCATGATCGAGGGCCCGGGACATGTCCCGATGCACAAGATCAAGGAGAACATCGACCTTCAGCAGGAGATCTGTGATGAAGCTCCGTTCTATACGCTCGGCCCGCTGACGACGGACGTTGCGCCGGCGTATGACCACATCACCTCCGGCATCGGTGCCGCGATGATCGCCTGGTGGGGCACGGCCATGCTCTGCTATGTCACGCCCAAGGAGCACTTGGGCCTGCCCAATCGTGACGACGTCAAGACCGGCGTCATCACCTACAAGATCGCCGCCCACGCAGCCGACCTCGCCAAGGGGCACCCAGGGGCGCAGGAGTGGGACGACGCGCTGTCGGACGCCCGCTTCGAGTTCCGGTGGGAGGACCAGTTCAACCTCGCCCTCGACCCGGACACGGCACGTGAGTTCCACGACGAGACACTGCCGGCCGAGCCTGCCAAGACGGCACACTTCTGCTCGATGTGCGGGCCGAAGTTCTGCTCGATGAAGATCTCCCAGGACATCCGCCGCCGGCACGGCGGGAGTCAGGACGAGATCGAGGAAGGCATGGCGCAGAAGTCCAAGGAGTTCGCCGCGGCGGGCAACCGCGTGTACCTGCCCCTCGCGGACTGACAGCACCGTACCCACCGCTGTTCGGCGACGACCGGATCGCCGCAGCAGGGTCTTCGGCTTGCGCTCCCCTGGGTGGGGGCGCAAGCCGAGGGGCTGCTCCGGCTACTCCGGCTGGTGTTCCGGCCCCCCGAAGTCCGGGCTGGTGTAGTCCGGGCTCGTGAAGCTGGGGCGCGAGCCCGGGGCGCCGTCGTCCGGGCTGCTGAAGCCCGGGCGGTCGTAGCCGAGGTGTGGCATTCGGCTGGTCCGCGCCGGTGGTGTCGCACGGTGCAGTGCGGCGCTGCCGGGGTCGGCGAGAGCCTCCCGGAGGAACGGCAGGATGCCCCGCTCCAAAAGGGCCTCGCGCCAGTCTTCCTTGGCCCGCGCCACCTCCTCGCTCATCACGCCGTACGACCCGGCTTCGAGCGAGGGCCGGTTGCGCAGCGCGGTGAGCAACAGTCCGACGGCGGCGACGAGGATCGCGGCCGCGGTCATCGCGCCGAACACCCAGCCGGTGGTGAGCATGGTCTGGGCGAACGCAGGCTCGGGGTCGAGCATCTTCAGGATGTAGCCCACGAGCAGAAAGATCGCCGCGGCCGTTCCGGCGAGGACGGGTGCCAGGACCGCGACGACGGCGACGGCGCCCGCGCCGGCCTCGGCGACCTCACCCATGGTGGTGGCGAGCCCCATCGTGCTCGTGCCCGGCTCCGCGGAGCCGGATTCGCGCTTGGACGACGGGGTGGACGGCGCCGGTTGGCGCAGTTCCTCGCGGACCTTCACATAGTGCTGGTACTCGGTCGTCGCGGCCGCCGTGATGATTGCGGTGGCGTTGAGCGCCATGGTGCGCAGCTGTTCCGGGTTGAGCCGCTGACCAACAGCGGCCAGTTCAGGACGGTGTGGGGCGGAGCGCAGCGCCTCGTCGAGGATCCGCTCGTATTCCTGGCGGTCCTCGCTCAACAGGTGCTGCGGAACGCTGTTCATGTGCATCCCCCGATGCTCCGTAGGGCTTGGGGCTCGCACGCTGACGAGCCGTCGGGCAGAAACGGAGGGGAGCCTGCTACGGATAAGCCGATGGTAGAGCGATGACGGCACGCCGTGACAGGGGGTTTACCGAAAATGCCCTCTGGCCAGCACCGTCGTCGATCAGTCCGTCATGGGAGACGCCTGCCCTGTGAACGTTCAGATATCCAGGGGAAGTTGCTGGACCAGCAGCTTTCCGGCCATGGTCACTCCGCCGTCCATCGCGATGGCGAGTCCGTCGGCGTAGACGTGCGGTCCCTCGACCAGGGGCGTCGCCGGGTCCTCGCCCTCTTCGGAGCCGACCTCGCCGAGGAGGTACGGAATGGGGCTGTGACCGTGAACGATGCGGGTGCCACCGTACGTATCGAGCAGGGAGCGTACGGCGTCGGCGCCGCCCTCGTCGCGGAAGGAGAAGCGCTTGGTGAACTTGCGGAACAGATCCCACACCTCGTCCGCGTCGTTGCGCGTGATCGTCTCGCGGACGGTGTCGTTGACCTCTTCGATGGAGCGGCCGTAGTCGAGATACGCGGTGGTGTCGGAGTGGACGAGCAGATGGTCGTCGACCGCCTCGATGGCGTCGAGTCGTGCCATCCACTGAAGGTGGTGATCCTGGAGGCGGTCCATGTCGCTCTTCTGGCCGCCGTTGAGCAGCCAGGCGGCTTGGAAGGTGGCGGTGCCCGCGCCGGAGTTGACGGGAGTGTCGCCGAAGCGCTTGGCGCCGAGCAGCAGCAGCTCGTGGTTGCCCATGAGGGCCTTGCAGTAGCCGCCGGCCGCGGCGGCCTCGGCGGACAGCCGCATCACGAGGTCGATGACGCCGATGCCGTCGGGCCCGCGGTCGGTGAAGTCGCCGAGGAACCAGAGCCGGGCGGTGCCCGCGCACCAGTTCCCCACGGAGTCGACCAGGCCCTTCTCCTGGAGGGCTGCCACCAGCTCGTCGAGATAGCCGTGCACGTCTCCGACGACGTACAGCGGCCCGGGGCCGGTCGTCGGCTGAGGATCCGGCGCGGCCGCGGGGTTGATGTGCACCTGGAGCGTGTCGCCCCGGTTGATGACCGGCAGGTCGCGCTCGGTCGGCGTGTACCCGTCGGGGTGGTCGACCGGCTCCTCCACTGTGCGGACGGCCTCGTCGGCGGGCGCGTCAGGGGGGTAGGGACCGGTCTCGTGGACGTATGCGGGCACCCGGAAGTCGCGCAACGTCGCCGTCCGCTCCACCTCGGGTCCCTGACCGGCCCCCTGAGTCATCAGACCCCTCCACCATCACGCCGCATCTGCACCGATTCGGACTGCCTGGTCGCAGCGGCCCGCGGTGTCGTGGGCCCATCATAGGAATGCGGATCGCGCCATGTGATGACCCAGGGGTGGTGAATCGGAGCAAGACTCCAGTTCACCGCGGCTTTCGCCCCGATTGGGCAGGGCTTCGACCTCCTGGCCATCGGCCTTGCCCCGCCCCGGGGAACGCGCTTTCCCGCTCTGGCCCGCCCCGCGCTACTTCTCCTCGGGCGACCGCGGCGGACTGACGGTCGTCCGCTGAGGACGTCGCTGGGACGAGGTACGCACGATCAGTTCGGTCGGTATCACCTGCTCGACCGGTTGGTCCGAGTTGACCCCCTCGATGGCGTCGATGAGGAGCTGGACCACCGCGGTGCCGATGCGGCGCGGCTTCAGGGAGAGCGTGGTGATGGGTGGCTCGGTGCTGGCATACACGGTGGACTCGCTGCAGCAGACCAGAAGCAGGTCGTCCGGTACGCGCAGCCCGTAGCGGCGGGCGGCGGCGAGCAGGTCGGTGCCGTTCGGGTCGAACAGTCCGTAGACGGCGTCGGGCCGGTCGGGGCGGGCGAGCAGCCGGTCGGCGGCGACGGCGCCCGCGCACGGATCGTGCGCCGGGTAGGCCTCGTACACCGGATCCTGGCCGACGCGCTCGCACCAGCGCAGGTACGCGGTGGTCGACAGGTGGGTGTACGTGTCCGTCGTGGTGCCCGTTAGCAGGCCGATGCGGCGGGCGCCGGCGTCGGCCAGATGGTCGAGGATGCCGAGTACGGCGGCCTCGTGGTCGTTGTCGACCCAGGCGGTGACCGGAAGTGTGCCGGCCGGGCGGCCGTCGGAGACGACCGGTAAACCCTGCCGGACCAGTTCGCTGACGACCGGATCCTGGTCGGACGGGTCGATGACGACCGTGCCGTCCAGGGCGACGTTCGACCACACGTCGTGGCGGGAGGTCGCGGGGAGGATGACGAGGGCGTAGCCGCGGGCCAGCGCGGCCGAGGTGGCGGCGCGTGCCATCTCGGCGAAGTACGCGAACTCGGTGAAGGTGAAAGGTTCATCCCCGTACGTCGTCACGGTCAGACCGATCAGTCCCGACTTGCCGGTACGGAGTGTGCGGGCGGCGGCCGACGGGCGGTAGCCCAACCGGTCGGCGACCTCGCGGACATGCCGTCGGGTGGCGTCCGGGAGCCTGCCCTTCCCGTTGAGGGCGTCGGAGACGGTCGTGATGGATACTCCGGCGGCGGCGGCGACGTCTCTGATGCCTGCCCGGCCCGGCCGGCTTCCCCGACGTGAGGTTTCCGCGCGGCTCACCTGGTGCTTCCCTGCTGCTGTCATGGCGAGCCGATAGTAGGGCTCATGCGGTGGGGTAGGGCGGACGCATATGCACGCGTTGACAGGCACGTTTCTGCAAGGTCATCAGGTGTCAACTCCCTTGGAAAGCAAGATGGTTGACGCCTTCATTGGCAGGACGTGACTTGTCGACCCGTGCAAGCCTGCCAAGTGGCCCATGTTTCGAAGAGGTCTCAACTCACCTCTATGAGGGATGCGCGCCACGGCGTGAGCCACCGGCGCATAGATATATGTGACAGCGCCCCCGGATTCGTGCACCTTCGGGCAGTGATGCCCCTGATGCAGGTGTGACGGACGAGGTCGGATCCGACCTGTACGCAGCCGCGCCGAATCCTCATAGGGTGAGGAGTATTGGAAGCCGGCGGTGGTGATGGGCCGCCGGTGGTCGCGAGGAGGACTGCGGTGAGCGAGACGAGCCCCAAGCTGCGCGCCGAGCTGGAGGGAATCCCCACCTACAAGCCGGGCAGGCCCGCCGCGGCCGGAGGCCCGGTCGCCTACAAGCTGTCCTCCAACGAGAACCCCTATCCGCCGCTGCCCGGCGTGATGGAGACCGTGACGGCCGCGGCCTCGTCGTTCAACCGCTACCCGGACATGGCGTGCACGGGCCTGATGAACGAGCTGTCCGAGCGCTTCGCCGTCCCCCTGTCTCACCTGGCCACCGGCACCGGCTCGGTCGGCGTGGCCCAGCAGCTGGTCCAGGCGACCTCCGGCCCCGGCGACGAGGTGATCTACGCCTGGCGGTCCTTCGAGGCGTACCCGATCATCACGCAGGTCAGCGGTGCCACCTCGGTACAGGTGCCGTTGACGCCGGGTGATGTGCACGACCTGGACGCCATGGCGGATGCGATCACCGACCGGACCCGGCTGATCTTCGTCTGCAACCCCAACAACCCGACGGGCACGGTGGTACGGCGGGCCGAGCTGGAGCGTTTCCTCGACCGGGTGCCGGGTGACGTCCTGGTCGTGCTCGACGAGGCCTATCGCGAGTTCATCCGCGACGCCGAGGTGCCGGACGGCGTGGAGCTGTACCGCAAGCGGCCGAACGTCTGCGTGCTGCGCACATTCTCCAAGGCGTACGGCCTGGCCGGTCTTCGCGTCGGCTTCGCGATCGCCCACGAGCCCGTGGCGGCGGCGCTGCGCAAGACGGCCGTGCCCTTCGGCGTGAGCCAGATCGCACAGGACGCGGCGATCGCCTCGCTGCAGGCCGAGGACGCACTGCTCGGCCGGGTCGGCTCGCTGGTGTGCGAGCGCACGCGGGTGGTCGACGCGCTGCGCGCCCAGGGCTGGACGGTGCCCGAGACCCAGGCCAACTTCGTGTGGCTGCGGCTGGGGGAGAGCACGGTCGCGTTCGCGGCGGCGTGCGAGCAGGCGGGCGTGGTGATCCGGCCGTTCCCGGGCGAGGGTGTGCGGGTCACGGTCGGGGAGAACGAGGCGAACGACATCTTCCTGAAGGTGGCGGAAGGGTTCCGCAAGGAGCTGTAGGGCCGCCCTGTCCCAGGGCGGCGGGTGCTGGGCGTCTCGGTTTCACGTGGAACCGAGACGCCCTTCGCGTGCCAGGGCCTACTGGTCCGTCCCTGGTGGGGCCCCGCGGTCCGGCTTAGGGACCCCCGCCTTTCCGGTCTCGAACGGGCATGCTGCATAATTGCTTGTGAATGTGAACGCGTTCACAAGCGTGTCCCGGTTGCTCCAGCGATGTGTGTGACAAAAGGGGCAGACCGCCGCTGCACCACGGCGATGTAAGGAGACTGACGACGTGGACTTGGCTCTGGCGCCGGAGACATTGGCGCGCTGGCAGTTCGGCATCACCACCGTCTACCACTTCCTGTTCGTTCCCCTGACGATCTCGCTGGCGGCCCTCACGGCCGGACTGCAGACCGCGTGGGTGCGCACGGAGAAGGAGAAGTACCTCAAGGCCACCAAGTTCTGGGGCAAGCTCTTCCTGATCAACATCGCGATGGGTGTCGTCACCGGCATCGTTCAGGAGTTCCAGTTCGGCATGAACTGGTCCGACTACTCGCGCTTCGTCGGTGACATCTTCGGCGCCCCACTCGCTTTCGAGGCGCTGATCGCCTTCTTCTTCGAGTCGACCTTCATCGGTCTGTGGATCTTCGGCTGGGACAAGCTGCCCAAGAAGATCCATCTGGCCTGCATGTGGATGGTCTCGATCGGCACGATCCTGTCGGCGTACTTCATCCTCGCGGCCAACTCGTGGATGCAGCACCCGGTCGGCTACAAGATCAACGAGTCGAAGGGGCGGGCCGAGCTCACCGACTTCTGGCTGGTACTGACCCAGAACACCGCGCTCGCTCAGGCCTTCCACACGCTCACCGCGGCCTTCCTCACCGGCGGCGCCTTCATGGTCGGCATCTCCGCTTTCCACCTGCTCCGCAAGAAGCACATCCGTGAGATGAAGACCTCACTGCGGCTCGGTCTGGTCACCGTTGTCGTCGGTGGCCTGCTCACCGCGGTCAGCGGCGACACTCTCGGCAAGATCATGTTCGAGCAGCAGCCGATGAAGATGGCCGCCGCCGAAGCACTGTGGGACGGCGAGGCGCCCGCGCCGTTCTCCGTCTTCGCCTACGGGGATGTCGACGCCGGCCACAACAAGGTCGCCATTGAGATTCCGGGACTGCTGTCCTTCCTGGCCAATGACGACTTCACCTCGCACGTCCCGGGCATCAACGACGTCAACAAGGCCGAGCAGGAGAAGTTCGGTCCGGGCGACTACCGGCCCAACATCCCGGTCGCCTACTGGGGCTTCCGCTGGATGATCGGCTTCGGCATGACGTCGTTCGCCATCGGACTGGCCGGACTCTGGCTGACCCGCAAGAAGTTCCTGCTGCCCCAGCACCTGAGGGTCGGCGAGGACGAGGTGCCGCATGTGGTCCTCTTCAAGAACAAGGCGCTCGGCCCGACGCTCACCCGGTGGTACTGGCGCATCGCGATCTGGACCCTGGCCTTCCCGCTGATCGCCAGTTCCTGGGGTTGGATCTTCACCGAGATGGGCCGTCAGCCGTGGGTGGTCTACGGCGTCCTGCAGACCCGGGACGCGGTCTCCCCCACGGTCTCCCAGGGGGAGGTCATCACCTCCATGATCGTCTTCACCAGCCTGTACGCCATCCTGGCCGTCGTCGAGGTCAAGCTGCTCGCGAAGTACGTCAAGGCCGGCCCGCCGGAGCTCACCGAGGCCGACCTCAACCCGCCCACGAAGATCGGCGGCGACTCCCGTGACGCCGACAAGCCGATGGCCTTCTCGTACTAGGCCGAGGGAGCTGCACAGTCATGGAACTTCACGACGTCTGGTTCGTCCTCATCGCCTTCCTGTGGACCGGGTACTTCTTCCTGGAAGGCTTCGACTTCGGGGTCGGCATCCTCACCAAGGTGCTCGCCCGCAACCGGCCCGAGCGGCGGGTGCTGATCAACACCATCGGCCCCGTCTGGGACGGCAACGAGGTGTGGCTGCTCACGGCCGCCGGCTCGACGTTCGCGGCCTTCCCCGAGTGGTACGCCACGCTCTTCTCCGGCTTCTACCTGCCGCTGTTGATCATCCTGGTCTCTCTGATCGTCCGGGGTGTCGCCTTCGAATACCGGGTGAAGCGGCCCGAGGAGAACTGGCAGCGCAACTGGGAGCACGCGATCTTCTGGACCTCACTGATCGCGGCGTTCCTGTGGGGAGTGGTCTTCGGCAACATCGTGCGGGGTGTGAAGCTCGATCGGAACTTCGACTACGTCGGGACCTTCTGGGACCTGCTCAACCCGTACGCGCTCCTCGGTGGTCTAGTGACGCTGACGCTGTTCACCTTCCACGGCGCGGTGTTCACGGCACTCAAGACCGTCGGCGACATCCGGGTGCGGGCGCGGAAGCTGGCGACCGGAGTCGGTCTCGTCACGGCTGTGCTGGCACTGGTCTTCCTGTTGTGGACGCAGGTCGAGGGCGGTGACGGTAAGAGCCTGGTCGCGCTCGTCGTGGCGGTGGCCGCGCTCGTCGCCGCGCTCGTTGCGAACCAGGTCGGGCGCGAGGGTTGGTCGTTCGCACTGTCCGGCGTCACCATCGTGGCCGCCGTGGCGATGCTCTTCCTGACGCTCTTCCCGAACGTCATGCCGTCCTCGCTCAATGAGGAATGGAGCCTCACGGTCACCAACGCCTCGTCGAGTCCCTACACCCTGAAGATCATGACCTGGTGTGCGGCGATCGCCGCACCGATCGTCATGCTCTACCAGGGGTGGACCTACTGGGTGTTCCGCAAGCGGATCGGTACGCAGCACATCGCCGCCGAAGCCGCTCACTGAGTCCGACCGGGGTGTGGTTCACCATGGTTTCGCGATGTTTCACGTGAAACGCGGTGATCCACACCTCCTGGACCGAAGGGCATGTTTCACGTGAAACCGATCGATCCGCGTCTCCTCCGTTATGCCCGCGCCACCCGGCTCTTCCTGGTGGCGATCGTCGGTCTGGGTGTCGTCGGTGCGGGGCTCGTCATCGCGCAGGCGATGCTCATCGCCGAGGTGGTGGTGGGCGCTTACCAGCACGGCATGGCGGTCGGCGAGCTCAGGACTCCCCTGCTGCTGTTGACGGCCGTCGCCCTGGGCCGTGCGCTCGTGTCCTGGCTCACCGAACTGGCCGCGCACCGAGCGAGCGCTGCGGTGAAGTCGGAGCTGCGTGGGAGGCTGCTGGAGCGTGCCGTCGCGCTGGGTCCCGGGTGGCTGAGCGGGCAGCGGACGGGATCGCTGGTCGCCCTCGCCACGAGGGGAGTCGACGCCCTCGACGACTACTTCTCGCGCTATCTCCCGCAGTTGGGGCTCGCAGTCGTCGTGCCGGTGGCCGTGCTGGCGCGGATCGTCACCGAAGACTGGGTCTCCGCGGCCATCATCGTCGGCACCCTGCCGCTCATCCCCCTCTTCATGGTGCTGATCGGCTGGGCCACACAGTCCCGGATGGACCGTCAGTGGCAGCTTCTGTCCCGGCTCTCCGGGCATTTTCTCGATGTGGTCGCCGGATTGCCGACCCTGAAGGTGTTCGGGCGGGCCAAGGCGCAGGCCGATTCGATCCGGCGCATCACCGGCGAGTACCGCCAGGCGACCATGCGGACGCTGCGGATCGCCTTCATCTCCTCCTTCGCACTGGAACTGCTCGCCACGCTGTCGGTGGCACTCGTCGCCGTGACGATCGGTATGCGGCTCGTGCACGGCGACATGGACCTGTACATCGGTCTGGTCATCCTCGTGCTGGCACCGGAGGCGTATCTGCCGCTGCGCCAGGTGGGAGCGCAGTACCACGCAGCGGCGGAGGGGCTCGCTGCCGCGGAGGAGATCTTCTCGGTGCTGGAGACACTGGTGCCGGAGTCCGGCTCCGCTGCCGTGCCGGCGGAGGGCCTGTCCTTCGAGGGAGTCACAGTCCGCTATCCCGGAAGGTCCGGGGACGCCGTGGCGGACGTGTCCTTCGCCGTCGAGCTCGGGGAGACGGTCGCGCTCGTCGGGCCGAGCGGTGCGGGCAAGTCGACACTGCTGAACGTACTGCTGGGCTTCGTACGGCCTGACGAGGGGCGGGTTCTGGCCGGGGGAGTCGATCTCGCCGAGGCTGACCTGGAGCAGTGGCGGGCGCGGATCGCGTGGGTGCCGCAGCGGCCGCACCTGTTCGCCGGCACGATCGCCGAGAACGTACGCCTCGCCCGGCCCGACGCCGAAGACACCGCCGTACGGCGGGCGTTGGGGGACGCGGGTGCGCTGGAGTTCGTGGACGCGCTGCCCCAGGGTGCCGACACCGAGCTCGGTGAGGACGGGGCCGGGCTGTCCGCCGGTCAGCGGCAGCGGCTTGCGCTGGCTCGGGCGTTCCTCGCCGACCGCCCCGTGTTGCTGCTCGACGAACCGACGGCAGCGCTGGACGGGGCCACCGAGGCCGAGGTCGTGGAGGCGGTACGGCGGCTGGCGGTCGGCCGCACGGTCCTGCTGGTGGTGCACCGGCCGGCGCTGCTGTCGGTGGCGGACCGGGTGGTCCGGCTGGCTGAACCGGTGACCCCGGCCCGCACGGAGGCGGGGCCCAGGGCGGCCGAGGTCCGCACGGTCGAGGTCGAACCGGCTCTCGCTCCCGACGCACTCGAGACGATGGCGCCGGCGGCGGACACCCGCGGTGTGCTGGCCCGCGTCCGTGCCATGTCCGGGGCCCGGCGCGGGCGTCTCGCGCTCGCCCTGCTGCTCGGGAGCCTCGCGCTCGGCAGCGCCGTCGGGCTCATGGCCACCTCCGGGTGGCTCATCTCGCGTGCTTCGCAGCAGCCGCCGGTGCTCTATCTGATGGTGGCCGTGACGGCGACGCGGGCCTTCGGAATCGGGCGGGCCGTCTTCCGGTACGCGGAGCGGCTCGTCTCGCACGACGCCGTGCTGCGGATGCTGGCCGACACCCGGGTCGCCGTGTACCGGCGACTGGAGCGACTGGCGCCCGCCGGGCTCCGGCAGACCCGCCGGGGTGACCTGCTGTCGCGGCTCGTCGCCGATGTGGACGCGCTACAGGACTACTGGCTGCGCTGGCTGCTGCCCGCCGGTGCCGCCGTGGTCGTGTCCGCCGCGTCGGTCGGCTTCACGGCCTGGCTGCTGCCCGAGGCCGGCGCGGTGCTCGCCGTAGGACTGCTGGCGGCCGGAGCGGGAGTCCCGCTGATCACCGGTGCCGTGGCCCGGCGGGCCGAGCGCAGGCTGGCCCCGGCCCGAGGCGTACTGGCCACGCGGGTGACCGATCTGCTCACCGGGACCGCCGAGTTGACCGTCGCCGGAGCGCTGCCCGGACGTACCGCCGAGGCGCGGCGGGCCGACCGGACGCTCACCCGGATCGCCTCGCGCGCCGCCACCGCCACCGCGCTCGGCGACGGACTCACCGCGCTCTTCTCCGGCCTGACCGTCGCTGCCACCTCCCTCGTGGGCGCCCAGGCGGTCGTCGACGGCAGGCTGGGCGGCGTGGCGATGGCCGTCGTCGTCCTCACCCCGCTGGCCGCCTTCGAGGCCGTACTGGGCATGCCCCTTGCCGTGCAGTACCGGCAGCGGGTGCACAGGAGTGCGGAGCGCGTGTACGAGGTGCTGGACGCGCCCGAGCCCGTACGGGAACCGGAGCGGTCCCGGCAGGCGCCCGCGTCGCCGTTCCCGGTCGCGGTCAAGGGCCTCGCCGCCCGTCACGCCGGGCAGGACCGGGACGCGCTCGCCGGGTTCGATCTGACCCTGGATGAGGGCCGCCGGATCGCCGTGGTCGGGCCGTCCGGGTCCGGCAAGTCGACGCTCGCGCAGGTGCTGCTGCGCTTCCTGGACGCGGACGCGGGCTCATACACGCTGGGCGGCGTGGACGCCTACGCGCTGGACGGTGACGACGTGCGGCGGCTCGTCGGGCTGTGCGCGCAGGACGCGCACCTCTTCGACAGCTCGGTGCGCGAGAACCTGCTGCTCGCAAGGAAGGACGCCACCGAGGACGACCTGCGTGACGCGCTGAAGCGGGCCCGGCTGCTCGACTGGGCCGACGGCCTGCCCGACGGGCTCGACACGCTGGTCGGCGAGCACGGGGCGCGGCTGTCCGGCGGGCAGCGGCAGCGGCTCGCGCTGGCCCGGGCACTGCTGGCCGACTTTCCCGTCCTCGTGCTCGACGAGCCCGCCGAGCATCTCGACCTGCCGACTGCGGACGCGCTCACCGCCGATCTGCTGGCCGCCACCGAGGGCCGTACGACGTTGCTCATCACCCACCGGCTGGCCGGCCTGGAGGCGGTGGACGAGGTGGTCGTCCTGGACGCGGGTCGTGTGGTGCAGCGAGGTTCGCTTGCGGAGCTGGCCGCGGTGGAGGGGCCGTTGCGGGGGATGGTGGAGCGGGAGGAGCAGGCGGATCTGCTGGTGGGGGTGCTGTAGGAAGGCGGAGTCCCCTCCAGCCCTTCGTCGTCCGCCCATGGCCTGTCGGCCGAACTGGCCGTGCGGCTGCCGCAGCTGCTCGAGGCGATGCGGTCCGTGGCAGCGGCCTGGAGCTGCATTCCACACCGGAACGGATCTGCGAGACCGCTGCGGCCCTGACCGGAGCCCGGTACGCGGCGATCGGTGTCCTCGCCGAGGACGGGGAGGGACTCGTCGGAGGCGGAGCGAGGCCTCGCGGTCCAGTTCGCCTCGCAGGCCGCGCTGGCACTGATGATGGCCGAGGCCCAGCGCAACCGGGAACGGCTCACGGTGTACGAGGACCGCGGCCGCATCGCCCGCCACGTGCAACGCTTCGTCATCCAGCGGCTGTTCGCCACCGGAATGAGGCTGGAGAGCGCACAGCGCGGGGCGGACGTGCCCGAGGTGCACGGCGGTGTCGGCAAGGCCGTCGACGCACTCGACGTCCAGCCTGCGCGAGATCGGTCGGCGACCTCACCTGCAAGAACCCGATCGCTGCCCTGCGTGAGGCACTCTCCAACGCCTTCCGGTACGCCGACGCCTCCCGGATCGACGTCGTCCTCGACGCGACCGCCACCCTGCCGGACGGGCGGCCCGGCGTTCGGCTGACCGTCGCGGACGTCGGCGTTGGCCTCCCCAGAACGGTCGGCGCAGTGGCCTGAGAAACCTCGAACGGCGCGCGGAGGCTCCCGGCGGCGACAGCTCACACGGTCCCGGCATCGGAACGGACGGCGGCGGTACGCCGGTGGTGGGGCAGGCGCCCCACTGACGGTCCACGCACGGGGAACCGAGCCCCCTCCGCAGTCACGCCGTACTAGTCCATCTGCGTCAACCTGTCCCCCAGCTGTACGACTTGAACAGGGCCCTGGGCGGCCGCGCGGGCCAGGATCGCTGACATGCGCTCACCTCGCCGTCATCCGCTGCTCGTTCCGGCGCTGCTGTGCGCGTTCGCCGTGCTCGCGGCCCGACCCACGGGAACCTCCGAGGCCGTCGACGACGGTGAGGACACGCACAGCGCCGCCGACGCCGGGATCAACGCACAGGTACTCCGGCTGTACGAGGACGCGGCAGTAGCGACGCAGCAGTACGAGGCCGGCAGACAGGAGGCCGAGATGCAGCGGGCGCAGGCCGTGCGTTTCGAGGCGCTGCTGGACCGGGAGCGGCGGGGGATCGCCGTTCTGAACGAGGACCTGGGCCGGATCGCACGCGCCCAGTACCGCAGTGGCGGCGGGCTTCCGATCACCGCGCAGATGATCCTCGCGGACAGCCCCGACGAACTGATGCGTGGTCAACGGGCCGTCTGGCGGGCGGATCTCGCCGTCAACAACGCGATCGACAAGAGCCGCCGGGCCGAGCAACGGCTCGCCGCTGACGAGGCGAAGGCGGAGGCGGCCTGGCAGGAGCTGGACCGGCACACCACCGAACTCGCCGCTCTGAAGAAGGACATCGAGGCGAAGCTCGACCAGGCACGGTGGCAGTTGCAGGGCCAGGCCGATGCCTCCGTCGCGGCCGGTTCGTGCCGAGGTGCCGTCCGGCTGGACCAGCCGAAGACGGGAGTCACGAACACCTGGGTCGCCCCCGTGGAGACGTACGCGCTGTCCGCGGGGTTCGGCAGCGGCGGCGAGCGGTGGGCGAACCGGCACACCGGGCAGGACTTCGCGGTGCCGATCGGCACGCCGGTGCGGGCGGTGGGCGAGGGGCGCGTGGTGAAGGTGTCCTGCGGAGGGCCCTTCGGCATCGAGGTCGTGCTCCAGCACGCGGGCGGCTACTACACGCAGTACGCCCATCTTGCCGCCGTCACCGTCGACCAGGGCGAGCGGGTGAGCCCCGGGCAGTGGGTCGGGCAGTCCGGCACCACCGGCAACTCCACCGGCCCGCACCTGCACTTCGAGGTGCGGGTCACTCCGGAGATGGGCTCGGCGGTGGACCCGGCGTCGTGGCTGTCGGCACGCGGAGTGAGCCTCGGCTAGCCGTTGAACCGTGACCGGTCTCTCAGCCGGCCCGCTCCACCACCAACCGCTCGATCACGACTGCCACCCCATCCTCGTTGTTGGCGACCGTCCGCCCCGAAGCCGCCGCGAGCACGTCCGGGTGTGCGTTGCCCATCGCGTACGACCGTCCCGCCCACGTGAGCATCTCGACGTCGTTCGGCATGTCCCCGAAGGCGACGACCTGCTCGTTCGAGATGCCGCGCTCGGCGCAGCACAGCGCGAGCGTGCTGGCCTTGGAGACGCCGGGGCCGCTGATCTCCAGCAGAGCGCTGGGGCTGGAGCGGGTGACATTGGCCCGGTCGCCGATCGCGAGGCGGGCCAGGGTGAGGAAGGCGTCCGGGTCGATGGCGGGGTGATAGGCGAGGATCTTGAGCACCGGCTCGTCGGCACCGGGGGCGTCCGGCGCCAGCAGGTCCTCGGCCGGCGCGAGCGAGTCGGGGGTCTCCATGTGCAGCTTCGGATAGTCCGGCTCCTGGTAGAAGCCGTACGTCTGCTCGACCGCGTACACGGTGCCCGGCGCCGCGTCACGCAGCAGCTGTACGGCGTCCAGCGCGTTCTCCCGTGCCAGCTCGCGCACCTTCACGAACCGGTGGGCGCCGGGGCCGCCGTGCAGGTCCACCACCGCGGCGCCGTTGCCGCAGATCGCCAGGCCGTGACCATGGACGTGCTCGCTGACCACATCCATCCAGCGGGCCGGGCGGCCGGTGACGAAGAAGACCTCGATGCCCGCCTCCTCGGCGGCGGCGAGGGCCGCGACCGTGCGCGGGGAAACCGACTTGTCGTCGCACAGCAGGGTGCCGTCGAGGTCGGTGGCGATCAGCCGGGGCGGGAGGGCGGCGGCCGGGGTCTCGGGCTGTCGAGTCGCTGAGGTCACCCGGCCATTCTCCCGCAGATGCCCGCACGCCCGTGCGGGAGTCCGCACAGATGAGGCGCAGATGAGGTACGGACGCGGCACAGGCATCAGGTTGCCCAGGTCAGCGCAGCTGGGCAGGCGCCTCCATGGCGATCTGCTCGAAGATCTTCTCGTCCGCCGCGAAGTCGGAGTCGGGGATGGGCCAGTGGATCACGATCTCGGTGAAGCCCAGCTCCTGGTGTCGCCCCGCGAAGTCCACGAACGCGTCCAGGGATTGGAGCGGACGGCCGCGGTCCGGGGTGAAACCGGTGAGCAGGATCTTGTCGAGCGAGCTCAGGTCACGGCCGATCGCGGCACACGCGTCCGCGAGCTTCTCGGCCTGCCCGCGAAGGGCTTGAACCGACTGTTCAGGAGTGCCGTTCTCGTACAGCTTGGGGTCGCCGGTGGTTACCCACGCCTGCCCGTAGCGCGCGGCGAGCCGGAGCCCGCGCGGCCCGGTCGCGGCCACCGCGAAGGGCAGCCGGGGGCGCTGTACACAGCCCGGGATGTTGCGGGCCTCGTGCGCCGAGTAGAAGTCGCCCTCGTACGAGACCCCGCTGGGGCCGTCCTGGACCAGCAGCCGGTCCAGCAGCTGCACGAACTCGGCGAAGCGGTCGGCGCGCTCACGCGGCGTCCATGGCTCCTGCGCGAGCACGGTGGCGTCGAAGCCGGTGCCGCCCGCACCGATGCCGAGCGTCATCCGCCCGCCGGAGATGTCGTCGAGGGAGATCAGCTCCTTGGCGAGGGTCACCGGGTGCCGGAAGTTCGGCGAGGTCACCAGCGTGCCCAGGCGGAGATCGCCGGTGACGGCCGCGGCGGCGGTCAGCGTCGGCACGGCACCGAACCAGGGTCCGTCCCGGAAGCTCCGCCAGGACAGGTGGTCGTACGTGTAGCCGGTGTGGAAGCCGAGCTCTTCGGCACGCGTCCATGCCGAACGGCCGCCTTCGTGCCAGCGGAGGTACGGGAGGATCACGGTGCTCAGACGCAGACTCATGCGTCCGAGCGTATGCGGCCGATCGTGTTTCACGTGAAACAGTCACCGCCAGTCATCACACCCGGCCGCTCAGCGACGGACTGAGGTGGTGACGCCAACGCCCGCGGCGTCAGTGATGGGCAAGTGGTCCACGCCACCGATCACGCGATCGTCAATGAGCTTCCGGGAACCGCAGATACCGCGGTGGGACCGCCTTCGTCAGCCACACCCCGTTCGCGCTGACGTGAAAAACGTGGCCGTCGCGGTGCATGGCGCCCGCGTCCACCGACAGCACGACAGGGCGGCCGCGGCGGGCGCCGACGCGGGTCGCGGTCTCCCGGTCCGGGGAAAGGTGCACGTCGTGGCGGTTCATGGGCCGCAGCCCCTCGGTACGGATCGCGTCCAGTGAACGGGCCACGGTGCCGTGGTAGAGGTACGCCGGCGGGGTCGCCGGGGGCAGTCCGAGCTCGACGTCGATGCTGTGGCCCTGACTGGCGCGGATCCGGGTGCCGTCGATCGCGAAGCGCTGCTTGTCGTTGGCGGCGACCACGTGGTCGAGTTCCTCGCGGGTGAACCGGAAGCCGTGCGCGGCGGCTGCCGTGATCAGCGTGTCGATCTCCACCCAGCCGGCGTCGTCGAGGATCAGCCCGATCCGCTCCGGCTGGTGACGCAGGTGCTTCGACAGATATTTGGACACCTTCACGGTGCGTCTTTCATCCACCCGGCCAGGGTGCCGGGCGAGACCTGAATCACGCGAATGATTTTGCTCCGGATGTTTGATCCACAGCCAAGTACAGTTATCCACAGGGGAATTGGCGATTCTGTGGACAACTACCCTTGGATTCAGGGCGTTTCGCCAAGATCATCTGATGCCACGTGACTTGCGGCGAGCCGGTCCAAGGACCGGGCCCGTACCTCCCGTTCGGCGGCGAGAGCGATGAACTCGGCCGCCTGCTCGGCCCCAACCAGCCTCTCGACGGCCCCTATTGTCTCCACGGGGATCGCCACGTCACGCGTCCGCTCGGCCGGTGCCGGGACGTCGCCCGTAGCGAGGTGCTCCCGCAGATGCCGGACCGCCAACGAGCGCATCGCCCGAGCGAGTTCCGCGTCCACGGTCTGCTGTGCGAGCGGTCGCAGCCGCCGTACGAGGGAGGCCGCTTCTGCCGCGTCCGCGTCCGTCGGGCGGTGCGGTCCGTCCAGGTAGCGGGCGAAGACGTGCTCGGTCGTGAACTCCAGGAAACGCACAGCGATGTTCTCGACCCGTCCTCTCAACTCCCGCAGATGAGCGGAGATCGCGGACAGTGGCACCCCGGCCGCGTGCAACTCGGCGGCCACCGTGAGCTCTTGGGGACTCGGCACGAGGAAGGAGTCGTCGTCCCCTGGGACCGGCTCCAGCACGCCCAGCTGCACGGCCTCGGCGACCGCCGCGTCGTCGGGGACACCGCCGAACCGCTCGTCCAGCTCGGCGCGCGAGATCCGTACCGACTCCTCGTCGTTCCACGGCCCGTCCACCTCGGCGACCAGGCCGAGCACTCCGCCCAGGCCCCGGCCCGCGTCCCACGCCTCCAGGAGCTCCTTGATGGAGGCCAGGGTGTAGCCGCGGTCCAGGAGGTCAGCGATCTGGCGCAGGCGCACGAGGTGGGCGTCGGCGTAGACGTTGGCGCGGCCGCGGCGCTCGGGGCGGGGGAGCAGCCCGCGGTCCTGGTAGGCACGGATGGTGCGGACCGTGGCGCCGCTGAGGTGCGCCAGATCCTCGATCCGGTAGGCGGGAGCCTCGGTCCGCCGCCCGGAATCCTCGGTCCGGTGCCCGGAATCCTCGGCTCGGGGACCGGAACCTCCGGCGCCGCCCGTCACGAGGCCGCCCTCGCAGCCGGTGACCTCCTCAGGTACTCCACCGCCCGGCTCAACGACCCCTCCTGCGACGGGTGGTAGGACCGCCGGAAGTAGCGGGGTATCGCCGCGCCCAGCTCCCGCCACGCGGGCAGCATGCCCTTGCGTACGGCCTTTTCGTGCTCGGCGAGGGAGTAGCGCAGGCGGCCCGCGAGCTGTGGGTCGTGGCGCATCAGATATGCCGTGCCCCATACCCACAGGTACAGCATCACCGGTGCGGTGACCGCCATGCCCGCGATGCGGCGGGCGTACCGGGGTGTGCCGGTGCCGCCGCAGTGCTGGTACATGTCGAAGGCGACCGCGCGGTGTTCGACCTCCTCGGCGCCGTGCCAGCGCAGCAGATCGAGCATGACCTCGTCGGCGCGGGCCCGGTCGAGGCCGTCGGCGGCCAGCACCCAGTCGCCGAGGACCGCCGTGAACTGCTCGATCGCCGCGACGACCGCCAGCCGGAAACGCAGCCATTCCCGTTCGGGTATGGGCGCACCGAGCGGCGGGCGCTCGCCCAGCAGCCGTTCGAAGAGGAAGTCGACGTACCGGGTGAACTCCGCGGTGTCGAGCCGCTGTGCCTTGAGGTGGTCCAGCACGTGCGCGTGCTGGACGCTGTGCGTGGCCTCCTGGCCCATGAACCCCTTGACCTCGGCCAGCAGTTCGGGGTCCCTGACCAGCGGCAGACCTTCCTTGAAGACCCGCACGAACCACCGCTCCCCCGCCGGCAGCAACAGGTGCAGCACATTGATCACATGGGTCGCGGTCGGCTCGCCGGGTATCCAGTGCAGGGGCGTGCGCGACCAGTCGAAGGAGACCCTGCGCGGGGTGATCCGCGCGCTCACAGCGGAGGCTCCAGACGTGCGATCGCCCGCAGCACCCTGGGCGTGAAACGGGACATGAGGTGGGCGCCGCGTGCCTCGGGCGTCACCGGGACCACCGCCTCGTTCCGCGCCACCGCCCGCAGGATCGCGTCGGCGACCTTCTCCGGCGGGTAGTTGCGCAGCCCGTACAGGCGGGCGGTCCGCTTCTGGAGCCGCTTCTCCTCGGCTGCGTCGACCCCGGCGAAGCGCGCGGTCGAGGTGATGTTGGTGTTGACGAAGCCGGGGCATACGGCTGTGACGCCGATGCCCTGCCCGGCCAGCTCCGCGCGCAGGCACTCGCTGAGCATCAGCACGGCCGCCTTGGAGGTGCTGTAGGCGGGCAGCGCCTTGGAGGGCTGGTAGGCCGCCGCCGACGCGGTGTTGACGATGTGGCCGCCCTGCGCGCGGTCGGCCATCTGTTTGCCGAAGAGCCGGCAGCCGTGGATCACGCCCCACAGGTTGATGTCGAGGACCTTCTTCCAGTCCTTGGGGGTGGTGTCGAAGAAGGACCCGGACAGGCCGATGCCGGCGTTGTTCACCAGCACGTCCACCACGCCGTACTCGGCGGCGACCTTCTCGGCGAGCTTCTCCATGGCCTGCTCGTCGGAGACGTCGACCGTCTCCGCCCAGGCCGCGGGCGCACCGAGCAGCAGGGAGAGCTCGGCGGTGCGCACGGCGGCCTCGGCGTCCCGGTCGACCGCCACCACGCGCGCGCCCGCCTCGGCGAACGCGAACGCCGTGGCCCGACCGATGCCGCTGCCCGCACCGGTGACCAGCACGAGCTGCCCGCCGAACCGGTCGGCGTACTTCCCGGTCGCCTGCACCGCATCAGGCCTGCCGCCCTCCACGGACGTCACGAACTGCGAGATCCAGGCCGCCAGCTGGTCGGGCCGGGAGCGGGGGACCCAGTGCCTGGCCGGGAGCGTGCGCCGGGTCAGCTGCGGAACCCAGTGCTCCAGGTCGTCGAAGAGATTCTCCGAGAGGAACGCGTCCCCCAGGGGCGTGATGAGCTGCACGGGCGCGTGCGCGTACGCGTCCGTACGAGGACGGCGCAGCCGGGTCCGTACGTTGTCCCGGTACAGCCACGTTCCGTGCGCCGCGTCCGCCGGCAGCGAGGAGGTCGGGTAGCCGCCGCCGGGGACCTTCTCCAGGCGCTCCAGGATCCTCGGCCAGTACGTGCCGAGAGGGCCGCGCCAGGCCAGCTCGGGCAGCACGGGCGTCTGCAGCAGGTACACGTACCAGGACTTGGCGCCCTGGCCGAGCAGCTGGCCGACCCGGCGCGGGGTGGGGCGCCTGACGCGCTTGTTGATCCAGTGACCGAAGTGGTCGAGGGACGCCCCTGACATGGACGTGAAGGAGGCGATCCGGCCCTCGGTGCGCTGGACGGTGGTGAACTCCCAGGCCTGCACCGAGCCCCAGTCGTGCCCCACCAGGTGCACCGGCCGGTCCGGGCTGACCGCGTCCGCGACGGCCAGGAAGTCGTCGGTCAGCTTCTCCAGCGTGAACCCGCCGCGCAGCGGCCGCGGTGCGCTGGAGCGACCATGGCCGCGCACGTCGTACAGCACCACATGGAAGTGGTCGGCCAGCCGGGAGGCGACCCCCGACCACACCTCCTTGCTGTCCGGATAGCCGTGCACCAGGACGACTGTCGGCCCCGAGGGATCCCCCAGTTCGGCGACGCACAGCTCGACCCCGCCGGTCCGCACCCAGCGCTCCCGCGCGCCCGTCGGCAACGTCACTTGTCCTCCGCCCAGCGCCGCACGTGCGGCAGATCGTCGTCCAGCCAGAAGGCGCTCTGCTCGGGGTCCGCGGAGTCGGTGACGACCAGGATCTCCTCGAACTTCGCGCCGGTACCCCGGAAGCCGAGGTGCGGTTCGACCGCCCACAGGCCCGGCTGCGGCGGATGGTCGGAGAAGCGGTACGGCGACCACAGCGGCGACCAGCCCTCCCGGTGGCCGTGCAGCGCGTCGGCCGCCAGGCCCTTCAGGGCTCGGGTGCCGAACCCGAAGACGTGCGGTGACCAGCGGCGCTCTGTCACGCGGTCCACCTTGTGCGCGATCACGCCGAAGGGGTAGGCACGATGCCGGTTGGCGTAGCCCTGGCGGGCCATGAGGCGGTCCACGTCCTCGTAGATCTCCCGCAGCGGGCGCCGCTCGCGTACTTCGCGCAGGATCAGCTCGCGGTGCGCCTCCAGGTCGTCCATCAGCCGGTTCTGCACGGGGTTGACGCCCAGGGAGCCCGAGTACCCGATGTCCGCGGTGCAGCCCTCGTACACCGGGGCCATGTCCAGGATGAACGGCATCCCCGGCTCCAGCCGACGGTTGGTCGGGAAGAACTGCAGCGGCACCCGGAAGTTCACGAAGGCCGTGCGGTCGCCGAACCAGGCGAAGGGCAGGTGGAACCAGTCGCGCACACCCCGCTCGCGCAGCCAGGTGCGCTGCATCCGGGCCGCCTCGCGCTCGGTGACGCCGGGTTTCAGCTGCGCCGCGACCGCCTCCGCACACTCGTAGGCGAGGCGCTGCACTGTCCTGAACCCTCGCAGCTCCGCCGTGAGTTCACCTGCTGCCGTCGTCATGCCCAACGCCCACCCGTCCCCGTCGATCGCGGTACGTGCTCGTAACGTGACACTGGCGAATGTGACAGTCGTTAGAGGCTGCGTCAATAGGCCCGCGACGGCCTGTGGACAACCGCGCGGATGTGGACAACCGGGGACGCGTTGTTCGACCTGAGGGGGGACCCTTAGGGACCCGTACGCCTGGAGTCTGATACCAAGACGACCCTGCGGAGTGACGACCGGCGTGGTACCGGTCACTACCTTCGTAGACGTGACTGTGATCGCGACCGAAAGCCTGAGCAAGCGGTTCCCCCGGGTGACCGCTCTTGACCGGCTCTCCGTGGACGTCGGGCCCGGTGTGACCGGACTCGTCGGAGCCAATGGAGCCGGCAAGTCCACACTGATCAAGATCCTTCTGGGTCTGTCCCCCGCCACCGAGGGCCGCGCCGAAGTGCTCGGCCTCGATGTCGCCACCAAGGGCGCCGCCATCCGCGAGCGGGTCGGCTACATGCCGGAGCACGACTGCCTGCCGCCCGACGTCTCGGCCACCGAGTTCGTCGTCCACATGGCGCGCATGTCCGGCCTGCCGCCCACCGCCGCGCGCGAGCGCACCGCGGACACCCTGCGGCACGTCGGGCTGTACGAGGAGCGCTACCGCCCCATCGGCGGCTACTCCACCGGCATGAAGCAGCGCGTGAAACTCGCGCAGGCCCTCGTCCACGACCCGCAGCTGGTCCTCCTGGACGAGCCGACCAACGGCCTCGACCCGGTCGGCCGCGACGAGATGCTCGGCCTCATCCGCCGCATCTACACCGACTTCGGCATCTCCGTCCTGGTCACCTCCCACCTGCTGGGCGAACTGGAGCGCACCTGCGACCACGTGGTCGTCGTCGACGGCGGCAAGCTCCTGCGCTCCAGCTCCACCACGGACTTCACCCAGATCACGACCACCCTCGCGATCGAGGTCACCGACACCGACGAGCACCCGGACGGCACCCGCGCGGTGCGCGACGCGCTCCACGCGCGCGGGATGGACATCCTCGACAGCGGCGCGGGCCTGCCGGGCGCCGGCCACGTGCTGCTGCTCACCGCGCAGGGCGAGGAGACGTACGACCTGGTGCGCGACGTGGTCGCCGACCTCGGCCTCGGCCTGGTGCGCATGGAACAGCGCCGGCATCACATCTCCGAGGTCTTCACCAACGAGGACGAGCAGCGGAAGGAGGCCGTCGGTCATGGCGGTTGAACAGCCCATGCGGACACCGGCGGCACCGTCGGGTGACCAGACCCGCATCCACAACATCGGCTACCGCAGCTACGACGGCCCGCGCCTGGGCCGCTCGTACGCCACCCGTTCCCTGTACTCGCAGTCCCTGCGCGGCTCCTACGGTCTCGGCCGCTCGGTCAAGTCCAAGGTGCTGCCGATGCTGCTGTTCGTGGTGATGTGCGTGCCCGCGGCCATCATGGTCGCCGTCGCGGTCGCCACCAAGGCGAAGGACCTGCCCGTCGACTACACGCGCTACGCGATCGTCATGCAGGCCGTCATCAGCCTGTACGTCGCCTCGCAGGCGCCCCAGTCCGTCTCGCGCGACCTGCGCTTCAAGACCGTACCGCTGTACTTCTCGCGGCCCATCGAGACCGCCGACTACGTACGCGCGAAGTTCGCGGCCCTGGCCTCGGCGCTGTTCATCCTCACCGCCGCCCCGCTGCTGGTGCTCTATGTGGGCGCCCTGCTTGCCAAGCTCGACTTCACCGACCAGACCAAGGGATTCGCACAGGGGCTGGTCTCCGTGGCACTGCTCTCGCTGCTCTTCGCCGGCCTCGGCCTGGTCATCGCGTCGGTCACGCCGCGCCGCGGCTTCGGCATCGCCGCCGTGATCGCCGTCCTGACCATCTCCTACGGCGCCGTGTCCACACTCCAGGCCATCGCCGACGCGCAGACCAGCACCGGATCCATCGCCTGGATCGGCCTGTTCTCGCCCATCACGCTCATCGACGGAGTGCAGTCCGCGTTCCTGGGCGCGAGCTCCGCGTTCCCGGGAGGGATCGGCCCGACGAACGGGGAGGGCGTCGTCTACGTCCTCGTCACCCTCGGCCTGATCGCCGCCTGCTACGGCCTCATGATGCGCCGCTACCGAAAGGTCGGACTGTGACCACGCTCAACATCGACCACGTCTCGCGCTGGTTCGGCAACGTGGTCGCCGTCAACGACATCACCATGACGATCGGCCCCGGCGTCACCGGCCTGCTCGGTCCCAACGGCGCCGGAAAGTCCACCCTCATCAACATGATGGGCGGTTTCCTGGCCCCCTCCACCGGCACTGTCACCCTCGACGGCGTGCAGGTGTGGCGCAACGAGAACATCTACAAGCACATCGGCATCGTCCCCGAGCGCGAGGCGATGTACGACTTCCTCACCGGGCGCGAATTCGTCGTGGCCAACGCCGAGTTGCACGGCCTGGGCGCCAGAGCGGCCCAGAAGGCGCTCGCCACGGTAGAGATGGAGTACGCCCAGGACCGCAAGATCTCGACGTACTCCAAGGGCATGCGGCAGCGCGTGAAGATGGCGAGCGCCCTCGTCCACGAGCCCTCGCTGCTCCTGCTGGACGAGCCCTTCAACGGCATGGACCCACGCCAGCGCATGCAACTGATGGACCTGCTCAGGCGCATGGGCGACGAGGGCCGCACCGTAATGTTCTCGTCCCACATCCTCGAAGAGGTCGAACAACTCGCCCGGCACATCGAGGTGGTCGTCGCCGGACGGCACGCGGCCAGCGGCGACTTCCGCAAGATCCGCCGCCTGATGACCGACCGCCCGCACCGCTACCTGGTGCGCTCCAGCGACGACCGCGCCCTCGCGGCCGCGCTGATCGCCGACCCGTCGACGTCCGGCATCGAAGTCGACCTGGCGGAGGGCGCGCTGCGCATCCAGGCCGTCGACTTCGGCCGCTTCACGGCCCTGCTGCCGAGGGTGGCCAGGGACCACGGCATCCGCCTGCTCACGGTCTCGCCGTCCGACGAGTCGCTCGAGTCCGTCTTCTCGTATCTCGTCGCGGCGTAGGAGGCCGAAAGATGTACGACCCCACAGTCGCCCGACTCACCTACCGCGCCCTGCTGGGCCGGCGCCGGGCCCTCATCCTGGGCGCCCTGCCCCTGCTGCTGATCGCGATCTCCGTGGTGGTGCGCGGCCTCGCCGGCGCCGACGACCAGACCGCGTCCGACCTGCTGGGCGGGCTCGCACTCGCCACCATGGTGCCGATCATCGGCGTCATCGCGGGCACGGGCGCGATCGGCCCGGAGATCGACGACGGCTCCGTGGTCTATCTGCTGTCCAAGCCGATCAAACGGCCGACGATCATCTTCACCAAGCTGATCGTCGCGATCGCCGTGACGATGGTGTTCTCCGCGGTGCCCACCCTGATCGCCGGCTTCATCCTCAACGGCAACGGCCAGCAGATCGCCGTCGCCTACACGGTGGCCGCACTGGTCGCCTCCATCGCCTACGCGGCACTCTTCCTGCTGCTCGGCACGGTGTCGCGGCACGCGGTGGTGTTCGGGCTCGTCTACGCGCTGGTCTGGGAGGCCCTGTTCGGCTCCCTGGTGGCCGGGGCACGCACGCTCAGCGTCCAGCAGTGGTCGCTGGCGGTGGCCCAGAAGGTCGCCGGCGGAGACCTGGTGACCTCCGACGTCGGGCTGACGACGGCGACGGTCCTGCTGGTCGCGGTGACCGTCCTGGCGACCTGGTACGCGGGGCAGAAGCTGCGCTCGCTGACGCTGGCGGGCGAGGAGTAGACGCCCCGCTTATTGACAGGGGCTTCACCTCTGTCCGGGCACACTGGACAAAAGCGGGCGCACGGCTGGGAGGGCGGGGATGGCAGTGGCGGACGAGGCGTCACAGGGCGAGGGTCGCGGACGGTCCGGGGACGAGGCGTGGGACGACCTCGTCCTGGACGAGGACTTCATACGGTCCGCCGAGACCGCCGAGCCGTCCGCACGGGCCCGGATGCTCGCCGAGCGCTGGCGCAAGGAGAAGCCCGAGCCGCAGCCGTGGCGTTCCGACGAGCCGCCCGCGGGGTGGTTCTTCAGCAAGCGTCGGCGCAGGTGGCGGCGGCGGTGAAGGAGTCCGGGGCCGCCGGTTAATCGGTGGCGCCGAACACGGCGTACGGGCACAGTGGTTGTTGTCCAGGACGCCGGGCCGAACCGGCGCCACGTACTGGGGAGGAGTTCGACGATGTCCATGTACGACAGTCCGTCGAGCTCCCCGCAGGGCAGCCCGCGGCGGACTCCGGAGTAGTTACTCCTCCGTCGAGTCCGCCCATACGGGGAGCTGCCCGGGGCGGCCGCTTCGAGCACGTGGCGCACTGCGCCCGCGTGAGGCCGCCCACCCGGAGGATTGGCCGAGTGGTAAGGCACCGGCTTGCTAAGCCGTGGTCGGGGGCAACCCCGCGCACGTTCGATCCGTGCATCCTCCGCAAGACCGTGGTGTTCCCGCCTCGCAGGAACATCAACGCTCAGCCCAGCAACCGCTCCAACACCACCGCGATTCCGTCCTCCTCGTTCGAGGACGTCACCTCGTTCGCCACGGCCTTCAGCTCCTCGTGGGCGTTGGCCATGGCCACGCCGTAGGAGGACCAGGCGAACATAGGGATGTCGTTGGGCATGTCGCCGAAGGCGATCGTGTCGGCGGCCCTCATCCCGAGCCGGCGGGCCGCCAGGGACAGGCCCGTGGCCTTCGACAACCCCAGCGGAAGCAGCTCGACGATGCCCGCGCCGGCCATCGCGACGGTGACGAAGCCGCCGGCGGCCTGGCGGGAGGCCTCGGCCAACTCGTCGTCCGTGAGCGTGGGGTGCTGTATGTAGATCTTGTTCAGCGGGGCCGTCCAGAGATCGGCCGCGTCCGTGAAGGGTGTCGCGGGGAGCTTGCCGGTGACCGCGTAACCGGGGCCGACCAGCACCTCGCCCTCCAGCCCGTCCCGGCTCGCCGCGAGGTACAGCGGGCCGACCTCCGCCTCGATCTTGGCCAGCGCCACCCCGGCCAACTGCCTGTCCAGCGTCACCGACGTCAGCAGGCGGTGCTCGCCGGCGTCGTACACCTGTGCGCCCTGGGCGCAGACCGCGAGGCCGTCGTAGCCGAGATCGTCAAGGATGTGGCGGGTCCACGGGGCCGCGCGGCCCGTCACGACGATGTGCGCGGCGCCCGCCGCGGTGGCCGCGGCGAGCGCGTCGCGGGTGCGCTGCGAGACCGACTCGTCGGAGCGCAGGAGCGTTCCGTCGAGGTCGGTCGCGATCAGGCGGTAGGGAAAGGCCGGGGCAGCGGACGTACTCACTTGGCGACCGGCTCCAGGATCTCCCGGCCGCCCAGGTACGGGCGGAGCACCTCGGGGACCCGGACGGAGCCGTCGGCCTGCTGGTGGTTCTCCAGGATCGCCACGATCGTGCGCGGTACGGCGCACAGCGTGCCGTTCAGCGTCGCCAGCGGCTTGATCTGCTTGCCGTCACGGACGCGGATCGACAGGCGGCGGGACTGGTACTCGGTGCAGTCCGAGGTCGAGGTCAGCTCGCGGTACTTGCCCTGGGTCGGGATCCACGCCTCGCAGTCGAACTTGCGGGCGGCCGAGGAGCCGAGGTCGGCCGATGCCACGTCGATGACCCGGAACGGCAGCTCCAGCGACGTCAGCCACTGCTTCTCCCACTCCAGCAGGCGCTGGTGCTCGGCCTGCGAGTCCGCCGGGTCGACGAACGAGAACATCTCGACCTTGTCGAACTGGTGGACGCGGAAGATGCCGCGGGTGTCCTTGCCGTGCGAGCCGGCCTCGCGGCGGAAGCAGGGCGAGAAGCCCGCGTAGCGCAGCGGGAGGCGGTCGGCGTCGATGATCTCGTCGCGGTGGTACGAGGCGATGGCGACCTCGGACGTGCCGACGAGGTAGAGGTTGTCCTTCTCCAGGTGGTACACGCCTTCCGCGTCCTGGCCCAGATAGCCCGTGCCGGCCATCGACTCGGGGCGGACCAGCGCCGGCGTCAGCATCGGCGTGAAGCCGGCCGCCGTGGCCTGCGCGATCGCCGCGTTCACCAGGGCGAGCTCCAGCAGCGCGCCGATCCCGGTGAGGAAGTAGAAGCGCGAGCCGGAGACCTTGGCGCCGCGCTCGACGTCGATCGCGCCGAGGATCGTGCCGAGCTCCAGGTGGTCCTTGGGGTCGAAGCCCTCGGCGCCGAAGTCGCGGATCGTGCCGTGCGTCTCCAGCGTGACGAAGTCCTCCTCGCCGCCCACCGGCACCTCGGGGTGCACGAGGTTGCTGAGCTGGAGGGCGAGCTCCTGGGTCTCGGTGTCGGCCGCGTCGCGCTCGGCGTCGGCGGCCTTGACGTCGGCGGCGAGCTGGCTCGCCTTCTTCAGCAGCTCGGCCTTCTCGTCTCCGGAGGCCTTGGGGATGAGCTTGCCGAGCGCCTTCTGTTCGGCACGCAGCTCGTCGAAGCGGACGCCGGACGACCTGCGCCGCTCGTCGGCAGACAGGAGAGCGTCGACGAGCGCGACGTCCTCTCCACGGGCGCGCTGCGACGCACGCACACGGTCGGGGTCCTCACGGAGCAGGCGAAGGTCAATCACGTGACCAAGGCTACCGGTGCGGGTCACGGCTCACGACTCACTATTCCGGGCTGCACCGAATCGCGGCTTACGTTCCGTTGTGCGGCAATTGTCGATCGTGTCAATAAAACGCGTCTCACTCCCTGGGACGGGGCATACAACGGGCGCCGGGTTGACTCGATTCCCTTGCGCGGAGCGGGACTTGGGATGCCCTTCGTCCACAGAAATCCACAGCGCCGAAGAGTTATCCACAGGCTGTGCGAAAGATCTGTGGACGCCGGAAGTGATCAATCCGCGGCGAGGGTGCGAGGCGAGGAATTCTCGTCCCAAACCGGCGTCACATCCACTTTCGGGTGGAAATGAGTCGCTCCAAAGGATGGCGCGAGGGAAACGGGTGGACGAAGAGTGACCTACGGGACTGTGGACGAACTTGAGGGCTGTAGGGCGATTTGTCGACTGGGTGGCGCTTCGTTGTCGACTTGTCCCCAGGTCGAGAAGCCCACCTGTGGATAACTCCTGTGGATAACGAAAATATGCAGGTAGGAGCGGCTGGAAACGTCCTAGAAACGTCCGTCCTGGCATCGCGCCACCCACTCCGCCGCCGACACGAACTCGTCGTCCGAGGTGCCCGGGAACGGCGGGCGTACGTCCGCCACCTCCACGTCCGCGCGCGGGTAGGAACCCAGGAAGCGCACCTGGAGGCAGATCCGCTTGAGCCCCGTCAGCGCCTCGGCGACCCGGCGGTCGGAGATGTGGCCCTCGGCGTCGATGCAGAAGCAGTAGTTGCCGATGCCCTCGCCGGTGGGCCGGGACTGCAGCAGCATCAGGTTGATGCCCCGGGTGGCGAACTCGCCGAGGAGGTCGCGCAGTCCGCCCGGATGATCGTCGCGCTGCCAGAGCACGACGGACGTCTTGTCCGCGCCGGTCGGTGCGGCGGGCCGGGCGGGCCGGCCGACCAGCACGAACCGGGTCTGGGCGTTCTCCGCGTCGTGGATCCCGGTCTCCAGGGCCTCCAGGCCGTACCGGGCGGCCGCGAACTCGCCCGCGAAGGCGGCGTCGTAGCGGCCCTCCTGGACCAGCCGGGCGGCGTCCGCGTTCGACGCGGCCGATTCCCAGATGGCGTCCGGGAGGTTCTTCCTGAGCCAGTTGCGCACCTGCGGCTGGGCGGCCGGATGCGCGGAGACCGTCTTGATGTCCGACAGCTTGGTGCCGGGCCGGACCAGCAGCGCGAAGGTGATCGACAGCAGCACCTCGCGGTAGATCATCAGCGGCGCGCCCGCGACCAGCTCGTCGAGCGTCGTCGTGATCCCGCCCTCGACGGAGTTCTCGATCGGCACGAACGCGGCCTCGGCCTCCCCGGCCCGCACCGCGTCGAGCGCGGACTGCACGGACACGTACGGGATCAGCTCCCGGGTGGCCGCCTCGGGAAGCGTCCGCAGGGCGACTTCGGTGAAGGTGCCCTCAGGGCCGAGATACGCATAGCTCGCTGGCATGACCTCACCCTAATGGGCCTTGCGAAACACAGCGCACGTATCTCATGGCAGCCACTCCACGGAGCGACGAGGTCACGCTTCCAGCAACCGTTGCCCCACGTACTCCCCTTCCGCCGCCCCGCCCGGCACCGCGAACAGGCCGCTCGCCTCGTGGCGGATGAACCGGGACAGGGCGTCGCCCCGGTCGAGCTTGCGCTGGACGGGGACGAAGCCGCGCAGGGGGTCCGCCTGCCAGCAGACGAAGAGGAGGCCGGCGTCGGGGACCCCGTCGCCGTCGAAGCCGTCGTGGTACGAGAAGGGGCGCCGGAGCATCGCCGCGCCCCCGTTCTGGTCGGGCCGGGTGATGCGGGCGTGCGCGTTGATCGGGACGACCAGGTTGCCCTTGGCGTCGGTCTTCTCCAGGTCCATGTCGGTCGTCTCGGTGCCTCCGGACAGCGCCGCGCCGTCGGACTTGCGGCGCCCGATGACGTCCTCCTGGGCCGTGACCGGGAGCTTCTCCCAGTCGTCGAGGAGCATGCGGATGCGGCGTACGACGGCGAAGGAGCCGTTCGCCATCCAGGAGGGCTCCCCGGTGGACGGCAGGAAGATCCGCTGGTCGAAGTCCGGCTCGCTCGGCTTCGGATTGCGGGTGCCGTCGATCTGGCCCATCAGATTGCGGGCCGTCATGGGATGCGAGGTGGCGCCCGGCGAGCGGTTGAAGCCGTTCATCTGCCAGCGGATGCGGGCCGCGCTGCCCGCGTCCTTCTGGATCGCGCGCAGGGCGTGGAAGGCGACCAGCGCGTCGTTGGCGCCGATCTGCACCCACAGGTCGCCGTCGCTGCGCTTCTTGTCGAGGTGGTCGGAGGAGAAGTCGGGCAGTGGGTCCAGGGCGGACGGGCGCTGCTTCTCCAGCCCGGTGCGGGCGAAGAAGCTGTGGCCGAAGCCGAAGGTGACCGTCAGCGAGGACGGCCCGGCGTCCCGGGCGACGTCCGTGTCGTCCTGCGTCGCCGCCTCGCCCGCCATCAGCCGCTGTGCTGTCTGCGACCAGCGGCGCAGCAGTGCGGCGGCCTCCTTGCGGCCCGCCCCGGCCGCCAGGTCGAAGGCGACGAGATGGCCGCGGGCCTGGAGGCCCTGGGTGATGCCGGGCTGATGTTTCCCGTGAAACATCACCTGATCGGCGCCCACGGAGGTGAGCGGGGTGGCCTCGGCCGGGCGGGCGGCGTATCCCACGGCCCCGCCGGCCGCACCGAGGACGAGCCCGGTGGCGCCGGCGGTGCTCAGCAGCTTCCGCCGCGAAAGGCCCTCCAAAGAGGAGGCCTGTTCGGAAGCACCCTCTTGGAGAGCGTCGATAGCGCCCTCTTCGAGAGCGGGAGTACGGGCCTCCGGGACGGACTGGTCAGTCATGGTGTGGTTCAGCCGATCTGCGCGTTCTTGGAGACGGTCGTCTGGTCGATGTCGGAGGTCCGCACGGTCACCGCGACCTTCCAGTCGCCCGCCACGGGAATCTGCACTCCGCTCGCCGCCCAGTGCCCGGTGGTGATGTGGTCGGGGACGACGGGCAGCGGCCCGATGTCCTTGGACTCCAGGGTGAAGGCGACCTTCACCTCGGGGATGTCGAAGGCGCGTCCGTTGGGACGCTCCACATAGACGTGCATTTCGTTGGCGCCCACGCGCGCGGGGTCGAGATCGACACGCACGAGGCCCTTGCCGTCCTCGCCGCCGGTGTCGAACGACATGTCGAGGGTGACCGCCCCGGACGACGAGGCCGAGGAGGAGGACGAGGAGGATGTGGCCGCCTTGGCCTCCTCCTCCGTCCGCCCCGGTTCGGTCTGCGTCAGCACGGTGGTGACGGCGAGCAGCACGACGGCGACCGAGGCCTCGGCGAGCACCGAGCGGCGCAGCCCGAACCGGGTCGGGTCGGCGTCCCGCTCCCGCTTCTGCCGCGCCGTATCCATCGCGGCCCGCTGCCGGGCGAGCTGCGCGGCGCGCTTGGAACCGCCGGAGCCGGTGGACGCCCCGGCAGCACCCTCGGCATCCCCATTGGCGTCTCCTGCGCCCGCGGTGACCCGCTCCTTCTGAGGCACCTGCTTGCTCCGCTGGACGACCTTGTCCGCCAGCTGGGCCGTCCAGCGCCGCGAGATGTACGCGACGCCGACGAGCAGCGCCACGAGCCCGATCTTGACGAGCAGCAGCTGTCCGTACCGGGTGTCGGTGAACGCCGACCAGGAGCCGAGCTGGCGCCACGACTGGTAGGTGCCGGTCAGCACCAGCGCGACGACGCTGCCGAAGGCGACGGCCGAGAAGCGGCGTACGGCGGTCGTGTCGACGGGCGTGTCCGCGGGCGCCCGGTACAGGGCCACGAGCAGGGCGGTGAGGCCGCCGAGCCAGGCCGCGACGGCCAGCAGGTGGACGACGTCGACCGGCATGGCGATGCCCGCCTGGAGCCCGACGGAGGCGTGCTCGGACATCGCCCAGCTCGCGGCGAGTCCGGCGGCGACCACGGTCCCGCCGATGGCGAGCCCGAAGGTCAGATCCCGCTTCTCTTCGTCCTCGCGTTTGTCGTACGCCCCGAAGAGCACGGCGATGAACAGCGCGGCCGCGGCGAGCAGCAGCAGCCGGGACACCAGTGCCGCGCCGGTCTTGGTCTGGAGGACTTGCCCGAGCAGGTCGAGGTCGAAGATGTCGCCGACCTTGCCGGAGCCGGTGTAGGAGCCGCGCAGGAGCAGCAGCAGGAGGGTGGCGGAGGTGAGCGTGAGCCAGCCGGCGACGACGAGGCGCTGCATGACCCGGACCCCGGCCGCGCGCGGCCAGCAGGCGAGGACGAAGGCGGCCCCGCCGATCAGGACGACGAAGCCGGCGTACGACAGGTACCGCCCGAAGCCGTACAGCCAGCCGACGACCCCGCCGCCCGCGGTCTCGTCGGACACCGAGACGGAGGTGGACGAGGGCGCGCCGACGGAGAAGGTGAAGGCACCGGCGACGGGATGGCTGTCCGCGGACACGACCTGGTAGGTGACGGTGTAGGTGCCGTCGGGCAGGCCGCTGTGCAGCTGGACGGCGTACGTCGTCCCGCTCACGTTGGAGGGTGTGCCGCGCTGGACGGGCGCGCCCTTGGGGTCGAGCACGCGCAGTGAGTCGGCGGATGTCGAGACCGGCTCGGAGAAGGTCAGCGAGACCTGGGTGGGCGCCTTGTCGACCACCACCCCCTGCTGGGGGTCGCTGCCGGTCAGCGCGGCGTGCGCGGACGCCGGCGCGGCCCCGGCGAGGAGCAGGCCGGCCGCGGCCAGGAGCAGCAGCACCAGGGTCCGGACGCGGGGGGCGATGGTCGGCGTCAAGGTGATCCCTCCGTCATTGTCCGGTCTCAGGCATGTACGTCGCCGACTTGACCGGCATCTTGACGACGACCGGGTCCGCCTCGGCGAAATGCAGTTCGACGGAGACCGTCTGACCCTGTTCGGGCTTGTGCTTCAGCTTGTCGAACATCAGGTGCGTGCCACCGCTTTTGAACACGAGTTGACCATGGGCGGGGACGGCGAGGTCCTGGACCTCCTCCATCGTTCCGCCGGCCGTCTCGTGCAGCGTGACCTCGCCGACGTCGCTGGTGACCGAGGTCAGCTCGGCCTTCGTACCGCTGTCGTTGACGATCGTCAGGAAGCCGGCCGCCATGTCGGCGGACACCGGCTGCGGCATGTAGGCGCCGGAGACGGAGATCCCGCCCTCGCCGTCGCCCCCGCTGTCCGAGCCGCAGCCCGCCAGCACGAGGGCACCGGTCAGCACCGCGGCGGACACGGCGAAAGACCTCACGGCTTCGCGCCCTTCACGAGCTTGGGCAGGTCCTTGGTGTAGTCGTCGACGGTGGCGTCCTCGCCGTAGAGGACGTACCCGGCGTCGGTCTTCGGGGAGAACGCGACGACCTGGGTGCCGTGCACGGAGACGACCTTGCCGTTCTTGTCCTTGTGCGTCGGTTCGATGGAGATGCCGAGGGTGCGCGCACCGGCCTGGATGGTGGCGAAGTCGCCGGTCAGGCCGACGAACCGGGGGTCGATGCCCTTGAGCCACTTGCCGAGTTCGGACGGGGTGTCCCGGCCCGGGTCGGTGGTGACGAACACCACGCGCAGGTCGTCCTGTTCGGACTTGGGCAGCGACTTCTTGGCGACGGCGATGTTGTTCATCGTCAGCGGGCAGATGTCGGGGCAGTGGGTGTAGCCGAAGTAGATCAGGGTCGGCTTGCCGGCGGTCTCCTTGCGGAGGTCGTACGACTTGCCCCGGGTGTCGGTGAGGACCAGGTCCGGCTTCTCGAACGGCTGGTCGAGAACGGTGGCGGCCTTGTCCGAGCCGGCCTCCTCGGAGACCACGGAGACCGGCGAACCGCTGTCGTCGCTGCTGCCGCACGCGGAGAGGGTCAGGGTGGCGGCGGCGAGCAGTGCGGCCGCGGCGAACGTCTTCTTGCGCATAGGAAAATGTCCCAGATGTGATGGTGCCGGGCGGCACCGGGGTCGCACGGCCGGTCGACTCGCGGACGGTCGTACGCACCCCGGTGCGCGCTCCGGACGGTTGGACTCAGGCGTCGGTGCGCCGACGGCCGGCGAGGACGCCGTACGCCACACCCACCACGCCGACGACGATGCCGACCACGCCCAGGACGCGGGCGGTGGTGTCGCTGCTGTCGGCGGCGACGGCGCTCTCCGAGGAGGCGGCCTCGGCGTCACTCGCCTCTTCGGTGGCGTCGTCGGTGGCTTCGGCGGTGGCCGTGGAGCCGTGCGCGTGCCCGTCCTCCGTGGCGGCGGACAGCGCCAGTACGGGCGCCGGGTTCTCGGGCTCCTCCGCGCCCTCCTGCTGCTCCTCGATCCAGCGCACGACCTCCTTGTTGGAGTACGTCTGGATCGCCTTGAAGACCAGCTCGTCGGCGTCCTCGGGCAGCGCGCCGACGGAGACGGGGAACTTCTCGAAGTAGCCGGGCTCGACGCCCTTGCCCGTGGCGGTCCAGGTGACCTTGGTGACGGCCTCGGTGAGCTGCTCACCGTGGTTGTCGATGGGCTTGTCGAGCTTGGACTTGGTGATCTTGATATCCCAGCCGGCCATCGGCTCCGGCATCACCGAGGCCAGCGGATGGCCGGCCGGGAAGGTGACCTCGAGCTTGGTGGTCGAGGCGTTGTCGCGCTCGTTGGGGACCTTGAAGTCGACGACCGCGTAACCGCCCTTGGCGGCGGTGCCCTCGGGCTGCACGCTGACGTGCGCGAACGCGGGCGAGGACAGGACGACGACGGCCGATGCGGCCACGGCACCGGCGGCGGCGAGACGAGAGGCCTTCATGGGGAGCACTCCACTCCAAGTGGTTTCCGGGGTTCCGGTGATGGTTCCGGTGATGAAGAGGGGTACGCGTGCGCGTGCGTCAGCGATCACCCGTCAAGAGGGAGGTCGCTCGGAAGCACGGGCACACGCGCGTGCCGCGCGACGGCGGCCCTCCCCACAGGTCCCTCAGGAGGAAGTGGAGCGCTGGTCGCGTCGCGTCAGGCGGCGAGGGAGAGTGCGGCGGCGGGCGGGCCCCGCCTGATCACCGTGTGCTGGAGTGCGGTGGTACGGGGCGTGGGAGGCGCGAACAGGACGGTCCGCGGGGTGCGCGGACCGGCCTCGGGCGTGCCCGGCAGCCCGGCACGCAGGGCGCGCACCAGCGCGAGCGCCCCGCGCAGCGACCGTACGAGCGCCCCCTCGGCGACGGAGTGCGCGGACGGCGCGGACATCTCGATCAGGCGCCGCAGCGCCATGTCCCCCCGGCGCAGCAGCCATCCCGCGGCGAGGCCCGCGAGAACGTGCCCGAGCAGCATCGGCAGGGACGGCAGCAGCGACATGGAGGAACCCGCGGTGGTGGACAGGGCGTCCGCCGGGTGGTGCGTGGAGCCCGTGCCCGCACCCGTGCCCTGATGGATCCGCGCGTCCACGAGGATCCGCTGGGCCTGCGCGGGGCTGATCGCCGCCGCGGTGGTCCCGCAGACGAGCCGCGCGGCCTGCTCGATCAGCGAGGCGTCGGAGACCGAGGCCGTACCGGCTGCCGTGGCGGCCGTCGTACCGTGCTGCCCCAGCCCGAACAGCACGTGCAGCACGGTCTGTCCGGCCGCGAGCAGCGCGGCGATGCCCGGCAGTGACCGCTCGCGTCCGGCGAGCGGTGCCACGACCAGGACGGCCCCCAGGAAACCCGCGCCCAGCGTCCACAGCGGAACCGTGGCGCAGGAGGCGAGGCTGTGACCGGCCGCGGCCAGCACGACGCAGACCGCGGCGAACACCGCGGTCCGCAGCACCCGGAGGTCGCCTCCGGAGCGCGCCGTACGGGGGTGGGGGGCAGTCATGGCGGGCTCATCATCGCACTGGCCTTATGGCCGCCATACGGCAGGTCCACAAGATGACGTACGCGGAGTACGACCGGAAGGTCACCTTCTGCCACAAGGCGCCCCACATACACCGGTGGCCGCCCTCGGCGCATCCCCCATATGGGCGGCATCACGTCAACTCTGTGCTTACACCGGGGCACACGCGGCAATACGTAACGGTATGTCGAGCCGCGGCCAGGAGGCTGGAGCATGAGCATCTGGTGGTCACTCCATCTGCGGCGCGAAGCCGCGAGCGTTCCGCTCGCCCGGCGGCTGCTGCTCGGCACCATGGAGACGGCGGGCGTCGATCCCGACATCTCCTACGACCTCTCCCTGGCCCTCAGTGAGGCCTGCGCGAACGCGGTGGAGCACGGCGGGGACGGCGGCCACGAGGGTTCCTCGCAGGCATACCGCGTCACCGCCTACCTCGACGGCGAGAAGTGCCGTATCGAGGTCGCCGACTCGGGTCCCGGCTTCGCGGCCGCACGCCCCCGGCCGCCGGCCCGTCCGGCGCCCCTGGAGGACGAGAACGGCCGCGGCCTCTGTCTCATCGAGGAACTCGCCGACCACGTCCACATCGGCAACAAGCCCGGCCGGCGGGGCGCGGTGGTGAGCTTCGACAAGATCCTGAAGTGGAAGAAGGACGCGCCGCTGATGGCGGTGTAGCGCCCTCCGCCCGGACGCGCCCTCCGCCCGGACGCGCCCCCGCCCGGACGCACCCACCCCCCGGACACACCCTCCGGACACACCCGAAGATGCGCGATACGCATTCTCAGCTTGCGTACAGCGTCGGCTCAGGTCCCTGATGGGCGCCCTTCCTACGTTCATGGACATGACGGGAAACCACAAGGACACCTCGATCACCAGGCGCCGCGCCCTCGCGGTGACCGGTGGCACGGTCGCGGCCGGCGGTCTCGCCGTGGCCGGGTACCAGTCGGCCTTCGCCGACGACGCGACGACCACCGCGCAGACCACGACCACCGCCACCGCCTCGGCGACCTCCACCGGCAGCGAGTGCATGACCTTGATGTCGAGCGTCACCGAGGGGCCGTACTACCTCGACGGCGCCCTGGTGCGGAAGGACATCACCGAGGGCAAGAGCGGCGTCCCGCTGACCCTGCGCCTCACCGTGGTGGACGCCACCGACGGCTGCACCCCGGTGCCCGGCGCGGCCGTGGAGATCTGGCACTGCGACGCCTGGGGCTACTACTCCGGCTACACCACCGCCAACCCCGGCGGCTCCGCGCCGGCGGAGAGCGAGGACGGTTCGACCGCCGACGACAACACCTATCTGCGCGGCTACCAGATCGCCAACGCCAACGGGGTCGTCAAGTTCGAGACGATCTTCCCGGGCTGGTACACCCCGCGCACCTGCCACATCCATCTCAAGGTGCACACAGGCGGCGAGAAGGAGGACGGCACCTACGAGGGCGGCAAGGTCAACTACACCGGCCAGCTGTTCTTCGCCGACGACATCGCCGAGGAGATCTTCACGCTGGAGCCGTACGCGAAGCACTCCGGCACCTACACCGAGCTCGCCGACGACATGGTCTACGACGGCGGCGGCGCCTCCAGCGGCCTGCTCACCCTCAAGGCCGTGCACAAGAGCGACCCGTCCAAGGGCTACAAGGGCTCCCTCACCCTCGGCGTGGACCCCGACGCCGAGAACACCGGTGCGGGCAGCGGCGGTGGCGGCGAGGGCGGTACGCCTCCCAGCGACGCCCCCACGGGCACCCCACCGAGCGACAGCGCCTCCCCGTCGGCCACGGCGTCCTCGTAGCGCATGAACAGCCGTGAGGACGACGCGCTGGCCCATGCCGCCGTGGACGCGCTGACCGGGCAGCTGGCGCTGGCCCCCAAGCCCGGCCTGCCCGATCCGCGTGACCTGGGCGCCCGGACGACCCGGGTGGACCACCGTGCCCTGCGCTGGTCCGCCAAGGCGCTCGCGCCCGGCCTCGCGGCGATGGCCGCCGCGGCCCGCCGCACGGGCGAACCCACGCCCCAGCTCCGTACCGAACTGGGAGCGATCGGCCGCTGCACCGAGCACTCCGTAGGCCTGGCCGGCGGCGGCCACCGCGGCGCCCTGTGGGCGCTCGGCCTGCTGGTCGCCGCGGCCGCCCTCGAACCCCGGGCCGGGGCGAAGGACGTGGCCGCGGCCGCCAAGCGGATCGCCGCGCACCCCGACCGGCGGGCCCCGCGACGGCCCTCGCGCGGCTCGTCGATCTCGGCGAAGTACGGCGCCGCCGGGGCGCGCGGCGAGGCCCGGGCCGGATTCCCGCACGTACGGCGGGCGTTGGACGCCCTCGCCGCCGCCCGCTCGGCCGACGCCGACGAGAGCGAGGCTCGCCTCGACGCCCTGCTCACCGTGATGTCCACCCTCCAGGACACCGAACTCCTGCACACCGCGGGCCCGGTCGGCCTGCGGCACGTCCAGGCGGGCGCCCGCGGGGTCCTGGAAGCGGGCGGTACGGCGACGGAGGCGGGCCGCGAAGCCCTGCACGCCCTCGACGCCGACCTGCACGCGCGCGCGTGGAGCCCGCGGGGGAGCGCGGGGCTGCTGGCGGGGGCGCTGTTCCTGGACTCGCTTCCGGTGCGGCTCAGTTCACCGGTACGGGCAGCCTGACGTCCGCCTGGGAGGCATGGGCCCGGCGGATCGCCGGGCCCATCGCGTACGACGCCACGAGCGTCGCTCCTCCCAGCGCCAGCCACCCCGCCGTGCCCCACCCGAGCAGCAGCGAGGTCAGCACCAGCGGGCCCAGGGTGCGGGCCACGGTCACGCCGGTCCCGAAGAAGCCCTGGTACTCGCCGACGCGGTCGGCCGGGGCCAGGTCGAAGGACAACTGCCAGGCACCGGCCGACTGCCCCATCTCGGCGACGACCAGCAGCACTGCCCCGGCGACCAGCGCACCGCCGGCCGCCCACGGCGACGCGCCCGCCGACAGCGCGAACACCGCGCACGCCGCCAGCATCACCCACCCCGACCGCCGCACCGCGCGCGTGGCCGACGCGATCCCCGTGACGCCGCGCGCCATCCGCACCTGGAACACCATCACCGCCCCGGTGTTGAGCACGAACAGCGCGGAGACCAGCCAGGCCGGCGCGTCCGTGCGCTCGGCGATCCACAGCGGCAGCCCGAGGCTGAGCAGCGGTATGCGCAGCAGGAGCACGGTGTTGAGGAGCGTGAGGAGGGCGTAGGGGCGGTCGCGCAGCACTCCCAGATCACGACGGCCCTCGTGCACAACCGGCGCCACCGCAGGCAATCGCACCAACAGTCCCGCACACACCACAAAGCTCACCGCGTCCAGCGCGAACACCCCGAGATACGCCGCCCGCGTCCCGGCGTGCAGCGCGATCCCGCCCAGCCCCGCGCCCACTGCCAGACCGGCGTTGAGCGTCGACTGGAGGTGCGCGAGCAGCCCGGTCCGCTCCCCGGCCGGCACCAGCAGCGCCTGCCGGGCCGCGGCGAGCCCCGACTGGGCGGAGGCGTAGCCGCAGGCCGCCACCAGGAACGGCCCGAAGTCCCGGACGACCAGGAAGGACGCCACCGCCAGCCCGGTCGCCAGCGCCAGCAGCACCGCCGTACCGCGCGCCCCGCGCCGGTCCGCGAGCCGCCCGAGCGGCACCCCCACCAACGAGCCGACCGCCCAGGCGACGGTCAGCCCGAGCCCCACGCGCGCGGGGGCGAGCCCGACGACATGGGTGAAGTACAGGGCTGAGGTCACGTAGTAGGCGCCGTCACCGACGGAGTTGGTCAACTGGGCCAGGGCCAGGACACGTTGCGGACCTGCGGGCGGGACGAGTGAGTTCGTCATGCCAACGACCCTAGAAGCGCGGTGGACCGCTCAGAAGGCCCAATCCAAGCGCCCGTCACTGGCCCAATTCGACGCGGGCGCCTGGCTGTTCAGCCCCCGTCCAGCACCTTCCTCAACGCGTCCAGCGCCTCCGGGTACACCCGCTCCCGAGGCGTGCCGTACCCCACGACCAGCCCCTGCGGCCGCCCTTCGGTGCCCGGCGTGTGCCAGTGCTCCCCGAGGTGCCCCACCGCGAGCCCCTCCGCCTCCGCACGCGCCAGCACCCGTGCCTCGTCGTCGACCTCCACCAACGCGTGCAGCCCGGCCGCGATTCCGCGTACCCGCCGACGCGCCCCCAGCCGGCCCAGAAGCTCGTCCCGGCGCCGCCGGTACCGCAACCGGCACGCGCGCACGTGACGGTCGTACGCATGGCTCTCGATCAGCTCGGCCAGCGCCAACTGCCCGATGGACTCGGTGTGATGGTCGCTGTGCAGCTTGGCGTCGGCCACCGCGTCGACCAGCTCCGGCGGCAGCACCATCCACCCGAGCCGCAGCGCGGGACCGAGCGTCTTGGAGGCGGTGCCCAGGTACGCCACCTGCCCGGGCGCCATCCCCTGGAGCGCGCCGACGGGCTGCCGGTCGTACCGGAACTCCCCGTCGTAGTCGTCCTCGACGATCAGCCCGCCACGCGCGCGTGCCCAGTCGCTCAACGCCCGCCGCCGCTCCGGATGCAGCGTCACGCCGGTCGGGTACTGGTGGGCCGGCGTGAGGACGACGGCCGAAGCGTCCCCCAAGTCCTCCACCAGGGCGCCGCGTTCGTCCACCCGCACCGGCACCACCCGCCCGCCGGCGCGCCGCACCACCTCCCGGTGGAAGGGCAGCCCGGGATCCTCCATGGCGACCGCGCCGCCCTCCAGCACCCGCGTGAGCAGCGAAAGCCCCTGCACATACCCGGAGGTGACCACGATCCGCTCCGGCGGCGCGATCACCCCGCGCGCCCGCCCCAGATACCCCGACAACGCCGTCCGCAGCTCGATCCGCCCGCGCGGGTCGCCATAGTCGTACGCCAACGAGGGCGCCGTAGCGATGGCGCGCCGCAGCGCCCGCAACCAGGCCGCCGCCGGAAACGTCCCCACGTCGGGGCTCCCCGGCCGCAGATCGAGACGCGGCACGCGTGCGCGTGCGGCCGCTTCCGGCGGTTCGGCGCCGCTGGAGGGCAACGGGGCCACCTGCGTACCCGACCCCTGCCGAGCGGTGAGGTACCCCTCGGCGACGAGTTGGTCGTAGGCCGCCTTCACTGTTCCCCGCGAGACCCCCAGCTCACCCGCGAGCCGCCGGGTCGCGGGCAACCGCGCCCCGGGCGCGAGACGCCCGTCCCGCACGGCATCGCGGAGGGCGCGCTCGAGCCCGACACGGCGCCCTTCGGCGACGTCGGCTTCTAGATGCAGGTCCACACCGATACCGCCAGGGGCGCGGGGCTGTGACATATGCGGCTCCTCCGCGTGGGCGCGACCAGCCACGAAATACCCGCAGACGAATCTCAGCCCTTGAGGGACGCCATCCAGGACTCCACCTCGTCGGACTGCCGGGGCAGCTCCGCCGACAGATTCCGGTTCCCACCCTCCGTCACCAGAATGTCGTCCTCGATCCGCACACCGATCCCCCGGTACTCCTCAGGCACGGTCAGATCGTCGGCCTGGAAGTACAGCCCCGGCTCGACGGTCAGCACCATCCCCGGCTCCAGCGTGCCGTCCACATACGACTCCACGCGCGCGGCAGCGCAGTCATGGACGTCCATGCCGAGCATGTGCCCCGTGCCGTGCAGCGTCCACCGGCGTTGCAACCCCAGCTCCAGCACCCGCTCGACCGGTCCCTCGACCAGCCCCCACGCCACGAGCCGCTCGGTCAGCGCCCGCTGCGCCGCGTCATGGAAGTCCCGGTACTTCCCGCCCGGCTTCACGGCCTCGATGCCGGCCTCCTGGGCGTCGTACACGGCGTCGTAGATCTTCTTCTGGATCTCGCTGAACCGGCCGCTGACCGGCAGCGTGCGCGTGACGTCGGCGGTGTAGTACGTGTGCGTCTCGACGCCCGCGTCGAGCAGCAGCAGGTCACCGGAGCGCACCGGCCCGTCGTTGCGCACCCAGTGCAGCGTGCAGGCGTGCGGACCGGCCGCGGCGATCGTGCCGTAGCCGACGTCGTTGCCCTCCACGCGCGCGCGGAGGAAGAACGTGCCCTCGATGTACCGCTCGGACGTGGCCTCGGCCTTGTCGAGGACCCTGACCACGTCCTCGAAGCCGCGGACCGTCGAGTCGACCGCCTTCTGCAGCTCGCCGATCTCGAACTCGTCCTTGATCAGCCGTGCCTCGGAGAGGAAGACCCGCAGCTCGGCGTCGCGCTCGGCGGTGACCTTGTCGGTCAGCGCGGCCTCGATGCCGGCGTCGTATCCGCGCACGACCCGCACCGGGCCGGTGGCCTCGCGCAGCCGGTCGGCCAGCTCCCGCACGTCGGAGGCGGGGATGCCGTACAGCTTCTCGGCCTCGGTGAGGGAGTGCCGGCGGCCGACCCACAGTTCGCCCTGGCCGGAGAGCCAGAACTCGCCGTTCTCGCGGTCGGAGCGCGGCAGGAGGTAGATCGTCGCCTTGTGGCCGTCGGCGGTGGGCTCCATGACCAGGACGCCGTCCTCGGTCTGATTGCCGGTGAGGTACGCGTACTCGACCGACGCCCGGAAGGCGTACTCGGTGTCGTTCGAGCGGGTCTTCAGGTTGCCCGCGGGGATCACCAGACGGTCGCCGGGGAAGCGCGCGGAGAGCGCGGCCCGGCGGGCGGCGGTCTCGGCGGCCTGCGCGATCGGCTCCAGGTCGCGCAGCTCTGTGTCGGCCCAGCCAGACTTCATGTTCTCGGCAAGCTCGTCGGACACGCCCGGGTACAGGCCGTTCTTCCGCTGCTTGATGGGCTCCTCAGACTCAGCTTCCGGGGTCTCCGGGGTGAGTTCTTCGGCCACGGTCATCCTCCTAGATACGGCACTGGACCCCCTCCATCGTACGGTCGTACGGAAGGGGGCCCAGGGCCGAATGACCTGTTACAGGACCGCTCACGCCCGGCTACTCGAAGTGAGCGGCGAGCAGGACTACGTCCTCCTCGGAGTCCGCCTCGTCCAGCCCGTCCGGCAGCACGGTCCGCAGCACGTGGTCGGCGATCGCCTCCGGGTCGCGCCGCAGCGCTCTCGGCACGCCGGCCGCCGCCGCGTGCAGCCGGGCGAAGGCACGGTCCGTGGGGTCGCCGGTGCGGTGCAGCAGCCCGTCGGTGTAGAGCAGAACCGTCTCTCCCGGCTGGGCCTGGAGTTCCACGCCGGGTGCCTCCCAGCAGGCGAGCATTCCGAGCGGTGCGGACAGGGAGGTCTCCACGAACTCGGTGCGCCGCTCGCCGACCAGCAGCGGCGGGCAGTGCCCGGCACCGGCCAGCGTGATCTTGCGCAGCGCGGGCTCGCAGTAGGCGAACAGGGCGGTGGCGGAGCGTGCGGGCTCGGTGAGCCTGAGCAGCAGCTCCAGGTCGGACAGGACGGCGACCGGGTCCTCGCCCTCCATCACGGCGTACGCCCGCAGGGAGGCTCTCAGCCGTCCCATCGCGGCGATCGCGCTGGGCCCGGACCCCGTCACCGAGCCCACGGCGAGGCCGAGCGCGGCGTCCGGCAGCGGCAGCGCGTCGTACCAGTCGCCGCCACCGCGCGGGCCGGTGCGGTGGCGGGCGGCGAGCCGTACGCCCGCGACGCGGGGGAGCCGGGACGGCAGCAGTTCCTCGGCGATCGTCGCCATGCACGCGCGCGTGCGCTCGATTTCGAGAAGCCGGGCCAGGTGCTCGCCGGCGTACCGGGCGTAGAGGCCAACCAGGTGGCGCTGCCGCTCGGCGGGCTCGGCGGGCTCGTCATAGAGCCACACGGCGGCGCCGAGACGGGCGGCGCGCTCGGTGGACGCCTCCGCCGTCAGGGGCAGCGCGTAGCTCGCGGCGTAGCCCAGACGGGCGGCGACCTCGCGGTGCCGGGGGTCGAGCCCGTCCTCGGCGAAGAGGTCGGGCTCAGTGATCTCGGCGTCGCCGCCGGGCAGTCCGTCGAGGATGCGGCCGTACGACATGGAGCTGCGCGGCACGGTCTCGATGTGGCCGAGGTCGGCGCGGGCGAGGCCCAGACCGAGGGTGGTGTCGGGGCCGAGTCCGTCGCCCGGTTCCAGCACGACGAGTCCGCGGCGGGCGCCCACCAGGGCGGCTCCGGCGTGCAGCAGTTCCTGCAGGGCGTCGGCGAGCGCGTCCGTGCGGGCCAGGCGTTCGGTGAGTTCGTGGAGGGTCGTGAGATCCGAGACCCAGCCGGCGAGACGGTCCTGGAGCAACGCGCCCGGCGCGTTCGGCGAGAGAACCGCAGAGGTACCCGAGGCGGCAGGCGCGGGCGCGACAGTGTGTGCGGGCGAGGGAACCGTTGAATCGATTCCAGCCACTTTCGGAGGGTGAGGGGCGTTCATGGCGTCCGGCTTTCCGACCGGTGCGTATTGCTCAAAAGCATCGCAAACCCCCATGTCATTCTGCGCCGCTAGCAGTGTCTCCACATGTACACGCACTCGTGAGGGGATGTCCAGCATTGTCCTGCCGGGATTCCTGGTGTCCGTGGGTCAACGGTGCACCACTTGCCAAAAGGCAAACTTGGCCTAAAACTGACTCGGGTAACGGCTTATTGCGGTCGACTGGCCTTGCTCCACAGAGCGTCACAACGGTCGTGATGGGTACGTACTCGGAGAAGACCAGGGGTGGTTGGGAATCACCCGGAACCTGGCGACGGACCCGGGCGTCTTAGCCACCGACGATCGTGCCCCATCCTCCCGTGGCGGAGGCGAAGAGAAATACGCGGGACGGCAAACGCCAGACTTCGCCACCCCCACGCCAGGCCCATGCTTCAGATGGACGGCAGTGTGGGCCAGGCCCGCGGATGCAGCTCAACGTTCGGCCCATAGGGGTTCCCCTTGTCTCTGACAGGGGTGTGATGCGCCAACAGGTACGCACAGTGAAGTGATCGACACATGGTGTGATGTGGTCCTCGGTGTTGCCAGCGGTGCAACGGAAAGGAACGAGCGCTCATGCGCGAGATCCTCGGAAAGCGACGCAGGCTCCTGTCCCAGCGCAGCGACGGAAGGCCTGAGTTGATCAGCGCGGCCCTGACCTTCGCGACGGAATGGCAGTGGCCCGTACTCCCGGGCGTGGCGGCGGACCCACAGGGGCGTGCCCGCTGCGGCTGCCCCGACCCCGAGTGCACGGTGCCCGGTGCCCACCCCTTCGACCCCGGCCTCCTCGCGGCCACCACCGACGAGCGCATGGTGCGCTGGTGGTGGACCAACCGCCCCGCCGCGCCGATCGTCCTGGCCACCGGCGGCAACGCTCCCTGCGCGGTCAGCCTGCCGGCCCTAGCGGCCGCCCGGGCCCTGGCCGTGCTCGACCGCAAGGGCATGCGCCTCGGCCCGGTCGTCGCTACGCCCACCCGCTGGGCGCTGCTCGTGAAGCCGTACTCCATGGAGCAGTTGGGCGAACTGCTGTACGCCAAGGACTACGTCCCCGGCTCACTCCGCTTCCACGGAGAGGGCGGCTATCTGGCATTGCCACCCTCGGAGACGGGCGACGGCGAGATCCGCTGGGAGCGCGCCCCGCTGCCCGGCTCGGCCTCTCCGTGGGTGCCCGACGTGGAGGCCGTGGTGGACGCGGTGGTCGAGGCCCTCACTCGTACGGGTGTGAGCGCACCCGACTTGTAGGGGTGTCGGCGCGGGCGGAACCGGACGCCCGCTCCCGCTCGTTATGTTCCGGTGCATGGTGCGACATTCTGGGGGAAGGCCCCCAGACCCCCGGAAGATCCGTCTGCTCGCCCTCGCGGGCGTCGTGGTCTGCGCGGCCGTGCTGCCGCTGGCCATGGCGTCCGCGGGACAGGTGGGCGACGAGGGGCGCCCGCCCGTACGTGCCTCGTCCGCACGTGACGCGGTACGTCCTTCCGCGCCACCCGCCGACGCCGAGGCACCCTCCGCGGAACCCGCCGGCTCCCCGCCGCTGCTCGGCCTCGATCTTGCCACCGCCGCCCGCTGCGGTCCCGAACTCACCTCCCCCGACGGCGTCGAGGCGCAGACGTGTGTGCTGACGCAGGGTGAGGAGACCTGGGCGCGCACCTACTACCGCAATGCGACCGGCGGCGCGCTGGACTCCGTACTGAGCCTCATGGGTCCCGGCGGACGGACCGTGCAGATGCACTGCGCGGTGAGCGCCGAGGACGAGCCGGGAACCTGCGAGACACCCCGGGAACGCACCAGGGGGAACCTGGACGGGTACACGGCGGTGGCGGAGTTCGCCGGGCGGGCCGAGGACGGGCCGCTGCTGCTGCGGGCCGGGAGCAACTCCGGGGCCGCTACGGTCAGTTGACGCAGGACGCCGGTGCGTAAAGGGCGCGCGGACATGAAAAGGCCCGGTTGCTGGCGACGGGGGATGCACCAGCAACCGGGCTACTGAAACGGTAACAAGAGATCGGCCGTTCGCAAATTCGATCTCGGCTCTTGCTCGGCTATTCGGACACCGACTGGCTTGCGGCGAAGGGGAGTTGTGAGCGGAGCCATCGGCTCCGCAAGACCCTGTGCGGCTGACCGACCGGTCAGCCGCACGGTCTGTGTCAACTCAGCGTGACCTGCCGGTTGGTCAGTCCGCCGCGCGCGCGGCGCTCGTCCGGGGTTAGCGGTGCGTCCGTGGCCAGCGCGTCGGAGAGGCGCTCGGCGAACTCGGCGGCCGGCTTCTCGATGTCCTCCGCCGAGACTCCGCTCGGCAGGTCCCAGACCGGCACGGTAAGCCCGTGAGCGCGGAAGGAGCCCACGAGACGGGTGCCCTCGCCGAGGTTCGACCTGCCCGCCGCGTGCAGCCGCGCCAGGGCGTCCAGAAGCTGCTCCTCCGGGTGCGGCATCACCCAGCGCAGGTGGTTCTTGTCCGGCGTCTCGCACCAGTACGCGGCGTCCACACCGGTCAGCCGCACGGTCGGGATGGCCGCGGCGTTGGCCCGCTCCAGAGAAGCGGTCACCTCCGGCGTGGCGTTCTCCGCGTCCGGGACCCAGAACTCGAAGCCCGGGTGCACAACTGGCTCGAACGCGCCTTCGGAGTCGAGCAGTTCCTGCAGGCGCGGACCGTCCGCCGGAGCGCGGCGGGACTGGACCGGAGTGCCCGGGTCCACGGTGAGCGCGCGCTGGAGGGTGTCGGCGAGGTCGCGGCTGATGTCTCCGGACGCCGTGTCGTTCTGCAGGCCCAGCAGGACCGAGCCGTCGTCGCGGCGCAGCGCCGGCCAGGCCATCGGCAGCACCGTGGCCAGCGTGACCGACGGGACGCCCTCGGGGAGGCCGCCCTTCAGCGTCAGCTCCACCGTGGCGGCCGGCACCAGCTCGCGCAGCGCCACCCAGTCGCACTCACCGGGCAGCCCGTCGAAGGGGCGCTGGACCAGCTCGGTCACGGCGTGCTGGGCGGCCCGGCCGTGACAGGCCTTGTAACGCCGGCCGCTGCCACAGGGGCAGGGCTCACGGGCACCGACCACCGGAAAGTCTCCATCAGCGCCTCCGGCGCGGGCGGCATCGCTGAGCTGCGGCCGCTTGGCCTTCGTCTGGGGTCGCTTCTTGGCCATCGTGGGTGTCTCCCGGTTACGGCTCGTCTCGTTACGGGCGCGAGCCTAGCCGTTTGCGTCATCGACGACCGGAGCCTGTGGACAACGCGGCCTACGTGCCGACCTGTGGACAACGCGCGGATCCTCCGGGAACCGGTCGGTTCGGTCCAGGTCGTCGAACCGGAACGGGTCGGTTTTCAGTCCAGGTCGTCGAAGGCGTCCGCGAAGTTCAGCTCGGCCATCTCGGGTATCGCCGAGACCGACGGTGCCAGGGGCGGTCCGGCGGTCCCTCGCGCTCGAGGGAAGTCGAGAGTGGAGGAGCGTGCGGCGAAGTCGTCGCGTCGGTGACCGGCGTCGGGATCGTGGACGTCGTCGTGGACGACGACCCACACCGTGACCTCGCCGCGGGTCTCGTCCCGTACGCCCCAGTCGTCGGCCAGCGCGGTGATGATGTTCAGCCCGCGGCCGCCGTGCGCGGTGACCGAGGGCGTGGCTGGAGCCGGGCGGGTGGGACCGCCGCCGTCCGTCACCTCGACCGTGAGCCTGCCGCCCGTGTCCACCCGCCATGCGGCCCGGACGTCGCCGTCCCCGGCCAGGGCGTCGCCCAGCGGCCTGCCGTGCTTGCACGCATTGCTCAAGAGTTCGGAAAGAATGAGTACGGCGTCGTCGATGACCGCTTCCGACACTCCGCCCCTGCGCAACTGGGTGCGCATACGGTGTCTTGCCTTGCCCACGCCCGCAGGGCCATGGGGTACGGCCATGCTCGACGACGTGGGCACCTCCTGTGCCACCACCAACGCCACCCCCGAGACCTCCTTTGCCCCACGCCACGGTGTGGATGCCCCATTGGCCTGTACCGGAAACCGGCCAATCCATGTCCGGTGACGCATTCGCAACGATCGAACACGGACCGAACGCGCCGGAGCACTCCCTGTAGCCGCCTGGCTGGATTTCGACGGTGTGGCCGAGACTGGAGGATGGGGCCAGTGGGGCTGCCGGGTCAAGAGTCGTGACGCACGCGCGCGTGCGTCAGCGGCCCAGCCGGCCCAGTACCGCGCGCGGGCGGTTGGTGATGATGGCGTCGACGCCCAGGTCGACGCAGAGATCGACGTCCTCGGGCTCGTTCACGGTCCACACGTGTACCTGGTTCCCGGCTCGTTTCAGACGTTCGATGTACGCCGGGTGATTGCGCACGATCCGGATCGAGGGACCCGCGATTCCGACGCCCGCCGGCAGCCGTCCGTCGCGCAGCCGGGGCGAGACGAACTGCATCAGGTAGACCGTCGGCAGCGTCGGCGAGGCGGCTCGCACCCGGTGCAGCGAGCGCGCCGAGAAACTCATGACCCGCACCGACGACTCGGCCGCGGACGCCGGGGCGTCCAGCCCGAACCGCTTCAGCAGCACCAGCAGCCGCTCCTCGACCTGCCCCGCCCACCGCGTGGGGTGCTTGGTCTCGATCGCCAGCTCCACCCGGCGCCCCGCGTCGGCGACGAGTTCGAGGAGCCGCTCCAGGGTGAGGACGGAGGTGTCCTCACGGTCCTCGGGGCGGAACTCCCAGTCGGGCTCCTCGTCGCGGGTGCGCCAGAAGTCCCGGGTCTTCCTGGAACCGAAGTCCAGGGCGGCGAGATCGGCGAGCTCCAGTGCGGAGACCGCTCCGCGGCCGTTGGACGTACGGTTGACGCGACGGTCGTGGACACAGACGAGATGGCCGTCCGCGGTCAGCCGTACATCGCATTCGAGGGCGTCGGCACCGTCCTCGATCGCCTTCCGGTACGCGGCCAGCGTGTGCTCGGGGGCCTCTTCCGAGGCTCCGCGGTGGGCGACGACCTGAATCCGGTGCTGTCGTACGTGGGTCACCGCGTCATGGTGCCACCGCTCGGGGGTACGCATGCGAACAGAGTCCCTGGGATTGCGCGTCATTTGTCCCACATAACCTATATAAAGAATGGTCGTGGACCCACAGGCACCGCTTATGGTGCTCTGACGGCCTGTGGGAAATGCTGACGGCATACAAACACACATGCACAGCTGCATCGCGCCGGACCGTCGACCAACGCGAAGCGTGAAGCGCGTGACCGAGTGCGACCGACAAACTACAGCCGTGGATCGAGGAGAGAAGCTGTGAGCACCGAGAACGAGGGCACCGCGGTACCCCCGGCCCCGTCCGCACCTCCCGTGCCGGTGGATGCTCCCGCTGCTTCGGCGCCCCAGGAGCCCACCGCTCCCGGCGCAGGCGCCCCGACGACTCCGCTCCCGCCGACGCCGCCGAGCGCCTCCGGCGCCCAGGAGCAGCAGCTGGTGCACGCGGGCCAGACCCCCGCCTACGCCGCGGCGGACTCCGGCGGCGCGCCGCAGGGGGGTACCCCGCATGGAGGCACCTCGCATGGAGGCACCTCGCCGCAGGGAGCCTGGCCGCCCCCACCGCCCCCGGCCACCCCGTCGTACGCCGACGGCGGCTCCGGCACCCCCGGCTACGGCTACGGCGACGGCGGCTCCGGCGGCTCGGGATCCGTCTGGGGTGCCGCCTACCAGCAGCCCGCACCGAAGCCCCGCAACGGCCGCGGCGGCCTCGTCGCCGCGATCCTGGTGGCCGCGCTGTTCGCCGGCGGCCTGGGCGGCGGCCTCGGCTACACCCTGGCCAAGAACGACGACAGCAGCTCCTCCACCACCGTCTCCGCCTCCGACAGCGGCGGCTCCGTCAAGCGCGACGCCGGCACGGTCGCCGGCGTCGCCGCCAAGGCGCTGCCCAGCACCGTCACCATCGAGGCCGAGTCCACCAGCGGCGAGGGCGGCACCGGCACCGGGTTCGTCTTCGACACCGAAGGCCACATCGTCACCAACAACCACGTGGTCGCCGACGCGGTCGACGGCGGCAAGGTCACGGCGACCTTCCCGAACGGCAAGAAGTACGACGCCGAGGTCGTCGGCCACGCACAGGGCTACGACGTGGCGGTCATCAAGCTCAAGAACGCCCCGTCGGACCTCAAGCCGCTCACACTCGGCGACTCCGACAAGGTGGCCGTCGGCGACTCGACGATCGCGATCGGCGCCCCCTTCGGCCTCTCCAACACGGTCACGACAGGCATCATCAGCGCGAAGAACCGCCCCGTCGCGTCCAGCGACGGCACCGGCAGCAACGCGTCCTACATGAGCGCCCTGCAGACCGACGCCTCCATCAACCCCGGCAACTCCGGCGGCCCGCTCCTGGACGCCCAGGGCAACGTCATCGGCATCAACTCCGCCATCCAGTCCAGCAGCAACGGCGGCCTCGGCGGCACCAGCCAGTCCGGCTCGATCGGCCTCGGCTTCGCCATCCCGATCAACCAGGCCAAGTACGTCGCCCAGCAGCTGATCCAGACCGGCAAGCCCGTCTACGCCAAGATCGGCGCGTCCGTCTCCCTGGACGACTCCACGGGCGGCGCCCAGATCACCGAACAGGCCGCCAGCGGCTCCGACCCGGTCGAGGCGGGCGGCCCCGCCGCCAAGGCCGGCCTCAAGCCCGGCGACGTCATCACCAAGCTCGACGACCGCGTGATCGACTCCGGTCCCACCCTCATCGGCGAGATCTGGACCCACAAGCCCGGCGACAAGGTCACCATCACCTACGAACGCGACGGCAAGACCCGCACGGTCGAACTCACCCTGGGCTCCCGCACAGGCGACAGCTGACCCCACACCGCCCTGCGCCAACCGTTACTCTTGTCCCGCGCCGCCGGTACCGGAGGCGCGGGGTGGGTTGCCCGAGCGGCCTAAGGGAACGGTCTTGAAAACCGTCGTGGCAGCGATGTCACCGTGGGTTCAAATCCCACACCCACCGCGCTCGTTCGAAGGGGTGCTCCGATCTGGGGCACCCCTTCTGCGTGGCTCGGCGCCTACGACGCCGCCCGCAACAACCGAACCTGCCCGATCTCCGCCACATTCTTCATCAGCTCGGCGTTCGCCCAGGCGAGCATGTCGGCGACCGTGTGCTCGGGGTCGTTCTGCCAGGGGAAGGGGGCTGTGGCGGACAGGTCGGTGTCGGTGAGGCGGGCCAGGGCGGTCAGCCAGGCTGTGCGGAGGTCGCGGAGCCAGGCGACCGTGGGCTTTCCGGGGCCGGGCCAGGTGACGTCGGTTCGGGCCCGGGGCGGACGGTGCTCCACGTGGTCGAGGGTGGTGCCCCACCACCAGCCGATGTGCCAGCTCAGCCAGCCGATGGTCGGTACGGGGACCGGGTCGGGCTCGGTGTCCGCCCAGTCCGGGAACCACGTGCCGTCGGCGGTGCGGCGTACCGTCCAGCAGTGGGGCACCGGTTCCCACAGGAAGTCCTCGGGTTCGAGCCGGTCGAGATGGTATTCGAACAGTGCCCAGGTGAGGTCGAACTGGCGGCGGAGCAGGTCGGATTGGGAAACAGTCACCGGGCGACACTGGCACACCGGTGGGGACCTAGAAACTGGATTTCCGGGGGCTACAACTCGTAGTCCCGTGCCAGTTCCTCCCACGCTATGTCCCGCAGTGCGGCCTCCGCGTCGCAGCCCGACGGCACCTGTGTCGTGGGCTGGAACCAGACGACCGTAAGGGCGGAGCGGTACAGGATCGGGTCGTGGTCCGGGTGCAGGGCCGTGGAGCGGAAGGAGCCGACGCAGGCCACGGACGGCAGGATCTCTACCGGGCCGAGGCCTCCGGCGTACTGGTCGGGATACTCGCGCGGGGGCGGGACGAGGTGCACGGGTGTGGTGGGGAGGGTGCGCTCGGCGGCTCGTAGCAGGCCCTTGATCTTTGCCTCGTTGACCGGCTTGCAGGGGTAGCCCTCCAGCATCCCGCCGTACGTGGAGGACAGCCGCAGCTCGGAGAGGTCGAGTGAGCGGCCGGAGGTGAGGACCACGCGGGCCAGGGACATGGTGGGCACTCCAGGGCGGTGGTGCATGGTGCTCCCGTGAATTTCGGTTTCCCCTGCAGGCCCGTACGCCCGCCCTGGAACTCTCTGTCCGCTACGGCCGGTGCCCCGTCATCCGCGCCGCCGACGCGATCGTCGCGCGGGCCTCGCGTTCGGTGAGCCCGGTGTTGAGGGCCGCTTCGATCAGGGGGTCGACGAGGGCGGGGCCGATGCCGTCCTCGTAGGCGCGGCAGGCCGCCCAGAACAGGCGGGTGTTGCGCTGGCCCTCGTGGGCGGCGAGGACGAACTGGACGAGGCCCTGGCCGTGTCCGCCGGTCGACGAGGGCGTGGGGTGGTGGCTGCGGGGCGGGGGGAGCAGGAGGCGGAGCAGCGCGGGCGGGCAGGCCGCGGGGGCGAGGTGGGCGGTGCCGGGGGCGGTGGCGTAGGCGCCGTGGTCGGTGCGGGAGCCGGGGCCGACGAGGTAGCCGCCGGCACCCCGGATGTCGATGCCCGGGGCCAGCCTTCCCGCCGAGTTGGGGACGACGACGTCCGGCGGTCCGCTCAGCCAGAGGTGCCGGCCGCCGCTGGGGGTCAGGACGACGACGGTGTCGGGGATCGTGAACAGGTGGCGCAGGGCCAGTTCGCGCAGGGCGGCCGAGGAGTCCGTGCCGGACTTGGTGTCGAGGTCGATGCCGATGAGGTGGTGGGGCGGGAGGCCGCAGGCGATGCCGTAGCCGGTCGCCCAGGGCGCGGCGGCGAACAGTTCGCGGATGCGGTCCGGGTCGGTGGCGGCGTCGTAGACCCCGTGGCCGAGGCGGCCGCATTCGCCGTGGCAGGGCGGGGCGGAGGGGTCGTCGCGGTGGGGGGAGCGCAGGGCCGGGAGCTTCGTCCGGGACAGGGGGATGACGGCCAGTCCGCGTTCGGCGGCTGACAGGGCGTGTGCGAGGGCCAGCGTCGTGGCCTGCCGGTCGGTGGTGGCCATGCCTCTATGTTCGTACGCGTGTTCGAAAAAGGGAAGAGGGGGTGGGGATGACTCGCCGGGCTGGACGGATTGGCTGGAAATGCGCCGGAACGCTTCTCCTCGTGCGGCGCTTGGGTGGAGGTGTCCGGAACCGTCCTGGGCTGGTGCGTGAAGTCACGAAAGGGGTTTATCGACATGTCATCACGCTTGAGGACGAATAACGGCTTCAGGGGTAGTTCGCCGGGGTTTCTGTGGGCAACTCTGATCTCGCGACGTCGTGCACAGCACCGGGGCGGTCGGCCAACTGCCCAGGTAGAAGCCGTATTTCACGTACGACCGGCACCGCAGCCGGCACGTACATGTTCTGGAGGAACAACATGGCAAGCATCCGTACCGCCCGCGTCATCGCCGCCGTCTGCGCCCTCCCGCTCGCCGCCGCGCTCTTCACCGGCGTTGCGACGGCGGACAACGGCGCCTTCGCGGACAACGGATCGAACGCTGGTGTGGCGACCGTCGGTGGCAGCGGCGTCGGGAACGACAACTTCGGCAACTCGTCCACCACGCAGCAGCAGGCGATCGGCTCCGGTGCCTCGAACCAGAGCAACACCGCCCAGGTGAACGGCTCCGCGTTCACGGCCATCAATCAGGGCAACGACAACACGTCCGTCAACTTCACCCCGCTGTGGTGGTGATCTGAGGGGCCGGTGCTCGCGGGTCGGCTCGGTCGACTCCCGTGGGTTGGGGGGCCTGTGGGGGGCTCCGTGGGGGGCTATGGGGGGGTGGAAACGCGTCTGTGCGGCGGTGCTACGGCATCGCCGCGCAGGCGTTTTCGCATGCGGGTCCCCGGCCTTGACACCCTCTCCCATCTGACGGACAGTCAGAAACCTTCAGGAAATCGGTGGGAACCGGACCGGCGGCTGCGGTGTACCAAAAGTGTCAATGCAATGTGGCACGGGATGACGAGGGGGCGATGGTGAGCAGCGAGCAGGAGGTGAGCGATGACCTGGGCAACTTGGGCAACTTGGGCGACACAAGCAACCCGGGCGACCTGGAGCAGCGGCTGAAGGCCTATGAGGGACGGCCCTCCGTGGTGGCCGGCGTCGGCAAGGACCCCGTCAACGCGCCCATGATCCGCCACTGGTGTGAGGCGGTGGGCGACACCAATCCGGCGTATGCGGGCCCGGACGCCATCGCCCCGCCCACCATGCTCCAGGTGTGGACCATGGGAGGCCTCTCCGGCCACAGAGCCGACATCGGACGGACCGAGGCGTACGACGAACTCCTCGCCCTTCTCGACGAGGCGGGCTGCACCTCGGTGGTCGCCACCGACTGCGAGCAGGAGTACATCAGAGCACTGCGGCCGGGCGACGAGGTCACCTTCGACGCGGTGATCGAGTCGGTGTCGGAGCGCAAGACGACCAAGCTCGGCACGGGGTACTTCGTGACGACCCGTATGGACGTCCGGGTGGGCGGGGACCTCGCCGGCACCCACCGTTTCCGCATCCTCAAGTACGCCCCTGCGGGCCGACACGAGAAACCCCCGCGCCCTCGTCCGGTCGTCAACCGCGACAACGCCGGCTTCTGGGAAGGCGTCCGGCGGCACCGGCTGCTGATCCAGCGCTGCACCGGCTGCGGCACCCTGCGCCACCCCTGGCTGCCCGGCTGCAACACCTGCGGCTGTCCGGACTGGGACACGGTCGAGGCGAGCGGCGAGGGGACGGTCTATTCGTACGTCGTCCTGCACCACCCGCCCTTCCCCGCCTTCGACCCTCCCTACGCGGTCGCCCTGATCGAGCTGGCGGAAGGCGTCCGGATGATCAGCAACGTGGTGGGGGTGCCGTACGACAAGGTGCGGATCGGCCAGTCCGTCCTGCTCGAATTCCAGGCGTACGACGACGACTTGGTGCTGCCGGTCTTCCGCGCCCGAGGGGAGGCCGCATGAACCCCGGTGACGAACTCCCGCCCCTGGAGATCCCGATCACCCGCACCCTCGTCGTCGCCGGAGCCATCGCCTCGCGCGACTACCAGGACGTCCACCACGACGCCGAACTGGCCCGGCAGAAGGGCTCCCCCGACATCTTCATGAACATCCTGACGACGAACGGCCTGGTAGGGAGGTACATCACGGACCACTTCGGCCCGCGGGCCGTACTCCGCAAGGTGGCCATCAGACTCGGCGCACCCAACTACCCGGGAGACACGATGGTGTTGACGGGCACGATCGAGGACGTGGCCGACGACACCGCGACCGTCCGCGTGATCGGCACCAACTCCATCGGCAGACATGTGACCGGCACGGTGACGGTCGCCCTCCCGGCACTGGCCGCCCGCCGGACAGGTGCCCGCCAGGCACCGGTCGCCCTCCCGGCCGGGGAGGCGGGATGAGCGTACGCACCCGCGACACCCTCGGCGGACGGGCAGCGATCGTCGGCATCGGGGCGACGGAGTTCTCCAAGGACTCGGGGCGCAGCGAGCTGCGGCTGGCGGCGGAGGCGGTGCGGGCGGCACTGGACGACGCCGGGCTGCGGCCGGCCGACGTGGACGGGATGGTCACGTTCACGATGGACACCAGCCCGGAGATCACCGTGGCCCAGGCCTGCGGGATGGGCGAGCTGTCCTTCTTCTCCCGCGTCCACTACGGCGGCGGCGCGGCCTGCGCGACCGTCCAGCAGGCGGCGCTCGCCATCGCCGCCGGCGTCGCCGAGGTGGTGGTCTGCTACCGCGCCTTCAACGAGCGGTCGGGGCGGAGATTCGGCTCGGGGGTGCAGCACCGGGAGCCGTCGGCCGAGGGGGCGGCGCTCGGCTGGTCCCTCCCCTTCGGGCTGCTCACCCCGGCGTCGTGGGTGGCGATGGCGGCCCAGCGGTATCTGCACACGTACGGCCTGACCCCGGAGGCCTTCGGGCAGGTGGCCGTCGTGGACCGCGGGTACGCGGCGACCAACCCGGCGGCGTACTTCCACGGCCGGCCCATCACCCTCGCCGACCACGCGGCCTCCCGCTGGATCGCCGAACCGCTGCGGCTGCTGGACTGCTGCCAGGAGACCGACGGCGGCCAGGCCCTGGTCGTCACCTCGGTGGAGCGGGCCCGCGACCTGCCCCACCGGCCCGCCGTCGTCGCGGCGGCCGCCCAGGGCGCGGGGCGGGCGCAGGAGCAGATGACCAGCTTCTACCGCGACGACCTGACCGGCCTGCCGGAGATGGGCGTGGTGGCCCGCCAGCTCTGGCGGACCTCCGGGTGCACACCGGCCGACATCGACGTGGGGATCCTCTACGACCACTTCACACCGTTCGTGCTGATGCAGCTGGAGGAGTTCGGCTTCTGCGGAAAGGGGGAGGCGGCGGACTTCATGCGGCGGGCCGAGCTGCCGATCAACACGCACGGCGGGCAGCTCGGGGAGGCGTATCTGCACGGCATGAACGGCATGGCGGAGGGAGTACGGCAGCTGCGGGGCACAGCGGCGAACCAGATACCGGGTGCGGAGCGGATCCTGGTGACGGCGGGGACGGGGGTGCCGACGTCGGGCCTGGTGCTTGCCACCGACGGATGAAGCGCGGGGGAAAGCGCGCACCCCCCGCGGATGAATCGCAGGGGGAAGCGCCCAGCCCCCAGGGGTCATCCCGCAGTACCCCCGAGCCGCTCGTCCACCTTCAGGAGGTGCAGCCGGCACCACCCCTACAACCTGAGGCGGACTCGTCTTCGGGACCTACGGCCGATGAGCCGGAGGCGCCCTCGCTCATAGCGTGGAGCCATGACCACACCCGTCTGCACCAGCGCTTCGAAGGCCGCCACGCCGGCCACGCAGACCTTTCCGTACCCCTCGTTCTCGTCGTACGTGAAGGCCCGCCAGCCGGTGCTGCTGCGTACCGCCCGGTCGCTGACCGCGAACCCGTGCGACGCGGAGGACCTGCTGCAGACCGCGCTGACCAAGACATACGTCGCGTGGGAACGCATCGAGGACCATCGTGCGCTGGACGGCTATGTGCGCAGGGCGCTGCTGAACACGCGGACGTCGCAGTGGCGCAAGCGCAAGGTCGACGAGTTCGCGTGCGACGAGCTGCCCGAGCCGGAGCCGGTGGCCACCGCCGACGACCCGGCCGAGCAGCAGGCGCTGCACGACGCGATGTGGCGGGCGATCACGAAGCTGCCCGCCCGGCAGCGGGCGATGGTCGTCCTCAGGTACTACGAGGACCTCAGCGAGGTACAGACGGCCGAGGTGCTCGGGGTGTCGGTGGGCACGGTGAAGTCGGCGGTGTCCCGGGCGCTGGGCAAGCTGCGCGAAGACCCCGAGCTGGTGCTGGTCCGGTAGTGCCGGACCGGTACCGTCTTCACACATCGACCGCAACGTGACCTGATCGATCACTCTTCCCTAGTGACATACCGCGCGGTATGCGCGCAGACTTTGCGCAGCCCTTACCACCGCCTAGGCAATGTCGCCCCGGGAGGACACCGTGCTGAGCACGATGCAGGACGTACCGCTGCTGATCTCGAGAATCCTGACCCACGGATCGACGATCCACGGCACCTCACAGGTGATCACATGGACCGGTGAGGGTGAGCCGCACCGGCGCTCCTTCGCCGAGATCGGCGACCGTGCGGCCCAGCTGGCACACGCGCTGCGGGAGGACCTCGCCGTCGCGGGCGACGACCGGGTGGCGACGCTTGCCTGGAACAACGCCGAGCATGTCGAGGCCTACTTCGCGATCCCCTCCATGGGCGCGGTCCTGCACACCCTCAACCTGCGCCTCCCTCCCGAGCAGCTGGCGTGGATCGTGAACCACGCGGCCGACCGGGTCGTGATCGCCAACGGTTCGCTGCTGCCCCTGCTCGCCCCGCTGCTCCCGCACCTCAAGACGGTGGAGCACGTGGTGGTGTCGGGTCCGGGCGACCGTTCGCTGCTCGCGGGCGCCGGCACCGTCCAGGTGCACGAGTACGAGGAGCTCATCGCCGGGAAGCCGACCACGTACGACTGGCCGGAGCTGGACGAGCGCCAGGCCGCCGCGATGTGCTACACCTCCGGCACCACGGGTGACCCCAAGGGCGTGGTGTACAGCCACCGTTCGATCTACCTGCACTCCATGCAGGTCAACATGGCCCAGTCGATGGGTCTGACGGACCAGGACACCTCGCTCGTCGTGGTCCCGCAGTTCCACGTCAACGCGTGGGGCCTGCCGCACGCGACCTTCATGACCGGCGTGAACATGCTGATGCCGGACCGCTTCCTCCAGCCGGCCCCGCTCGCCGAGATGATCGAGACCCAGAAGCCGACGCACGCGGCCGCCGTGCCCACCATCTGGCAGGGCCTGCTCGCCGAGCTGACCGCCACGCCGCGTGACGTCTCCTCCCTCACGCAGGTCACCATCGGCGGCTCGGCCTGCCCGCCCTCGCTGATGGAGGCCTTCGACAAGCTCGGCATGCGGGTCTGCCACGCCTGGGGCATGACGGAGACGTCGCCGCTCGGCACGGTCGCCCGCCCGCCGGCCAACGTCGTCGGCACGGACGCGGAGTTCGCGTACCGCCTGACCCAGGGCCGTTTCCCGACGAGTGTCGAGGCCCGCCTCACCGGCCCCGGCGGCGAACGTCTCGCCTGGGACGGCGAGTCGGCCGGTGAACTGGAGGTCCGCGGTCCCTGGATCGCCGGCGCCTACTACAACGGCGTCGGCGCCGAACCGCTGCGCCCCGCCGACAAGTTCAGCGAGGACGGCTGGCTCAAGACCGGCGACGTCGGCACCATCAGTGCGGACGGCTTCCTCACCCTCACCGACCGCGCCAAGGACGTCATCAAGTCCGGCGGCGAGTGGATCTCCTCGGTGGAGCTGGAGAACGCGCTGATGTCCCACCCGGACGTCGCCGAGGCGGCCGTGGTCGCCGTCCCCGACGACAAGTGGGGCGAGCGCCCGCTGGCCACGGTCGTCCTCAAGGAGGGCTCCACCGCCGACTTCGAGACCCTGCGCGCCTTCCTCGCCGACGAGGGCCACATCGCCAAGTGGCAGCTCCCGGAGCGCTGGTCGATCGTCGAGGCGGTGCCGAAGACGAGCGTGGGCAAGTTCGACAAGAAGGTGCTGCGCAGGCGGTACGCGGAGGGGGAGCTGGACGTCACCAACCTGTCCGGTCAGCACATCTAGCGCGGGATACGGCGGGCAGGGCGCCCAAGAGGGCCCTGCCCGCCGTACATGGACGCCGACGCCGACATCGACGCCGACGCCGACGCCGACGCCGACACCGACTTCACCGTCGTACGGCGGTCGTGGCCCACCCCAGTACCAGCCACACCCCCGCCACCGCGCACACCCCGCCCCACCCGAAGTGGGTGAACGCCGAGCCGGCGAGGGCCGAGGCGATGGCGCCGCCGGCGAAGCCGGCCACGACGTAGGCGGTGTTGGCGGTGGCCGGGGTGGAGGTGGTGGTGAGGGCGAGGGTCTGGTTGGCGACGTGGGAGGCGACCAGGGCCGCGTGGACGGCGATCGCGGCCACGAAGAGAGCCCACAGCACATGCCCGCCCAGCCAGAACAGCGGCACGGACGCGGCGGCGAGGAGATACGCGGACCGTACGACCTTGGCGGCGCCGAAGCGGTCGACGAAGCCGCCGGCCAGCGGCGCGACCACGCTCGCGGCCAGCCCGAAGAGGCCGAAGAGCCCGGCTGTCGCGGTGGTGAGGCCGTAGCCCGTCGCGTCCTCGGCCGTCAGCAGCAGCGCGAGCGAGGTCCACAGGGCGCTCCAGGCGCCGTACATCCCGGCCTGGCGCACGCACGCGCGCCACAGGTCGGGCGAGCGGCGGACGACGGACGGCAGGGCGGCGAGGCCGGAGAACAGGGAGCCGGTGCGGGCGGCGCGGTGCTCGACGGGCAGGGCGTACGCGGTCAGCAGGCCCAGCGCGGCCGTCAGTACCGCCGCGCCCACGAACACCGCCCGCCAGCCGAAGGCCTGCCCGGCCAGGCCGCCGAGGACGCGGGCCGCGACGATGCCGGTGAACAGGCCCGCTATGACGGCCGCGACATGGCGGGCGCGCCGGTCGGCGGGGGCGCGCTGGGCGACCAGCGGGACGAGGAGCTGCGGGACGACGGTCGCGGCGGAGGCGATGAGGACGGCCGCGGCGAGTGCGGTGGTCCCGGCGGACATCGCGCCCGCGACCAGTGCCGCGGCCGTGACGAGCGAGAGGACGGCGACCAGGCGGCGCCGGTTCACGGTGTCGCCGAGCGGGGCGAAGACGAGCAGGCCGGCGGCGTAGCCGAACTGCGCGACCGAGGCGACCCAGGCCACGGCGGAGGGGGTCGAGCCGAAGTCGCGGGCGATGAGGGGGAGCAGCGGGGCCGCGAGGTAGATGTTGGCGGCGGTGACGGCGGTGGCCAGGGCGATCAGGGGGAGCAGGAAGCGGGCGGCGATACGACCCGGCTCCTGGGTCGGGGTGCGGGCCTGTTGGGCGGTGACTGCTGTCGGCATGGCGGGGACGTACTCCTCGGAATTCTTGGAGCCAGCTCTAGCAACTAACTGGTTGGTTGGAACGTGCAACAGTGTGAACCGCACCCGAATTCCCTGTCAACCAACCAGTTGGTTATAAGGTCGCGTCCGGCGGTACCCTGCCCCCATGGCAGTCAGAGACGCCGAGGCCACCAAGGCCCGGATCTACGAAGCGGCGGTCGCCGAGTTCGCTCGCCATGGCATCGCGGGCGCCCGCATCGACCGTATCGCCGCCGAGGCCAAGGCCAACAAACAGCTCATCTACGCCTACTTCGGCAACAAGGCGGAGCTGTTCACCCAGGTCCTCGGCACGCGCATGGTCGACCTCGCCGCCGCGGTCCCCGTCGACCCGGACGACATCGAGGGCTGGATCGACCGGCTGCTCGACTACCACGCGACCCACCCCGAACTGCTGCGCCTGCTCTTCTGGGAGGGCATCGAGTACGGCACCGCCGAGCTGCCCGACGAGGCCGAGCGCCAGGACCACTACACGCGGAAGGTCGCCGCGATCGAGGACGGCCAGGCCCGGGGCGTCATCACCGACGCGTTCCCGCCCCGCGACCTGCTGTTCCTGCTGACCGCCCTGGCCAACTGGGCCGCCGCCGTCCCGCAGATGCGCCGCATTCTCACGGGCCCGGAGGAGGCCGACCGAGCCCGCCTGCGCGCCTCGATCAAGGAGGCGGCGCGCAGGCTGATCGCACCCTAGGCGCGGACTGGTTGGTCGGCTGGTTGGTCGGCTAGTTGGTCCCGATCCGGGCCAGCAGATCCACGATCCGCGCCTGCACCTCGCTGCTGGTGGACCGCTCGGCGAGGAAGAGGACCGTCTCCCCGGACGCCAGCCGCGGCAGGTCCGCCTGGTCGACGGCGGCCGTGTAGACGACGAGCGGGGTGCGGTTGAGCTGCCCGTTCGCGCGCAGCCAGTCCACGATGCCGGCCCTGCGCTTGTGCACCTGCATCAGGTCCATCACGACCAGGTTCGGCCGCAGCTGCCCCGCCAGCGTCACCGCGTCGGCGTCACTCGCGGCCCGCGCCACCTGCATCCCGCGCCGCTCCAGCGTCGCGGTCAGCGCGAGCGCGATCTCCGCGTGCTCCTCGATCAGCAGCACGCGCGGCGGATGCTGCTCGGTGTCGCGCGGCGCGAGCGCCTTCAGCAGTACGGCGGGGTCGGCCCCGTACGCGGCCTCCCGCGACGCCTGCCCGAGCCCGGCCGTCACAAGGACCGGCACCTCCGCGGCCACGGCGGCCTGCCGCAGCGACTGCAGCGCGGTCCGCGTGATCGGCCCGGTCAGCGGGTCGACGAACAGCGCGGCGGGGAAGGCCGCGATCTGCGCGTCGACCTCCTCGCGCGAGTGCACGATGACCGGCCGGTACCCGCGGTCGCTCAGCGCCTGCTGCGTGGTCACGTCCGGCGCGGGCCATACGAGCAGCCGCCGCGGGTTGTCGAGCGGCTCCGGCGGCAGCTCGTCGTCCATCGGCTGCGGCCGCGGGGTGTCCGCGATCTCGACGGCCCCGCCGGGACCGTCCAGCGGCTCGGGCCCCTCGGCGGCGTTCTCGTCGGGCGCCCCTATGGCGTACGACCGCCCGGTCCCCTCGGTCATCTGCGCGAGCCGCGACTGCCCGGCGAGCGAGGGCTGGGGCGCGGGCTGCGACGGCGGCTGCGGCTGCGTGTTCGGCCGGGGCGGTACGGCGGGCTGCTCGGTCGGCGGGTGCGGCCGTGCCGCCTGCTCCGGCGCCGTGGCCGTAGCCGTGGCGGGGTCGGGCCGCGTACCGAGCTTCCGGCGCCTGCCGGAACCGCCCGGCTGGTTCGGGGGAGGCGTGGCCGACGGCAGCGGACCGGCGCCGCCCGCCGAGGGCTGCTGCACCTGCACCGCCTGCCGATTGAACGGCACGCCCTGCCCCAAGGTCCGCACGCTGATCGCCCTGCCCTGTGTGGAGTTGGGGTCCACGGGGGGTGTGGATGCGGGTGCGGAGGCGGGTGCGGAGGCGGCTTCGGCGGGGAGCGGTTGGGCGGCACGGGGGGGTGCGGCGGGGGCGGTGGGGGCGGTGCCGGTGGCTCCTGTCGCTCCTGTCGCTCCGGTCGCCTCGGGAGGGAGGGGGGTGCCGGGGGCCGGGGTGCCTGGGTGGGGCTGCGGGTTATGCGGGTTTTGTGGGTTCTGGGGGTTCTGTGGTTTCTGTGGGGTTGCCGGGTTGGGGGGTACGGCGGTGGCGGCACCGTTCGGCGGTACGGGCATGCCGGCGCCGGTGCTGTCGTCGGCGGCGGGCCACGGCTGGGGGGCGGGGGCGCCCTGGGCGGCGCCTTGTGCCGGGGCTCCCTGGGGCGGGAGGCCCTGAACGGTGGTTGCCTCGGCCGGGAGGGGCTGGCCGAGGGCGGGCTGGGCCGGGTTGGGCACGGGGTGGCCGGGTGCGGGTTGGGCGGGCGCCGCCGGGCCGGGCTGTGCGGGCTGTGCGGCCGGGGTGGTGGTCGGCCGACCGTGAGCGGCGGCCTGCGGCGGGACGGGGGCGCCGGGCTGGACGGGCACGCCGGGATGCTGCCCCGGCTGCATCATCTGACCGGGCTGCACCGGCTGCCCTGCCGCGCCGCCCTGAGCGACCGTGCCTGCCTGGGCCGCATGGGCCTGAGGTACACCGGCCGCCGGGACCGGTGCTCCCTGCGCCGGAATCTCCTGAACGGGAACCCCGGTCGGCTCCGCCTCCGCGCCTTGGCCGACGGCCCGTCGGCGACGCCCCGTCGGCACGCTCGTGGGATGCGGCTGCGGCGGCGTGTGGTCATCGGCCTGGCTGTGCGGCACGGCATCGTGCCGACCGTCGTCGACGAGGGCGTCACCGGGACCACCCTGGCCGGGAACCTGAGCGTGTCCAGTAGTCGGAGCACCCGGAGCACCCGGAGCACCCGGAGCACCCGGAGCACCCGGAGCACCCGGAGCACCCGGAGCACCCGGAGCACCCGGAACGACCCCCGGCACCTGCCCCTGAGCCCGTGCCTGAACCTGAGGCTGACCCGGCACCTGACCCGGCACAGCCCCCGCCGCCCCCGCCGCCCCCGCCGCCCCCGCAGTCTCCGCACCCTCGGCCGCCCGGTCCGCGTCCGCGGGCGGCAGGGCGAACACCGCACGGGGCCCGGCCTCCTGCGCCGCGGCCCGCTCCGACGCGGCGGCCAGCGCACGCCGGCGCCGCCCGGTCGGCTGCCCACCGTTCTCGACATTGCCGGCACCGTCGGCACCCTCGGCATGCGCGGCGGGTCCCGCGTCGGCCCCCTGCGCCTGCGCCCCACCGCCGGAGGCCAACGCGGGCAACCCCGTCGGCAACGCGTGCTGTTCGCCACCTCCGCGCAGGGCAAGCTGCCCCTCGGGCGCGGGCACACCCTGCGGCGGTACGGTCCCGCCCAGCCCGCTCCCCACGGCAGCGGTCCCGGCCGCATGCTCGGCGGCCGTGACGACGGCCCCCTCGGCGACACCGGCGACCGAACCCCCGAGCACACCCTCAACCGCACCCTCAACCGCACCGGCGGCGACCGCACCCTCGGCCGTCACCTCGGCAGGCCGCCCCCGCCGCCGCCCCGTACCACCGCCGGAACCCTCCCCGGCGTCACCCGAAGCCTGGGCCGGAACCGGCGCGATCTCCTGCGCGGGCGCCCCCGCGGCCCGCCGCCTGCGCCGCCCGGTCGGCGCCGAGGCCTCACCCTCGGAACCGTCGGGTGCGTCGCCGGGCACCTCGCTGTCCAGGAAGGCGTCCGTCGTGGCCCGCCGGGCCCGCCGCCGACCGCCGCCGGTGGCCTGCTCGGGCAGCACGGCCTCCGCGGGGGCCGCCTCGATCGCGGCCGGACCGGGAGCCGCGACGGCCCCGGCCCCACCGCCGAGCGGCACTTCGAGGACGTACGCACTGCCGCTCATGCCCGGCACCTCGTGCGTCTGCAGCACGCCGCCGTGGGCGCGCACGATGCCGCGCACGATCGGTTCGTGCACCGGGTCTCCCCCGGCGTACGGCCCGCGCACCTCGATCCGTACGACCTCACCGCGCTGCGCCGCCGCGACGACGACCGTGTTGTCCATGTAACCGCCCGCCGAGACGGGCGAGTTGCCGGTGGCGTCGACGCCGGCGACGTCCGCGACGAGGTGCGCGAGGGCCGTGGCGAGGAGCCGGGCGTCGACCTCGGCCTCGATGGGCGGCGCGTGCACGGCGAACTGCACGCGGCCGGGCCCGATGAGCTCCACGGCCCCGTCGACACCCGCCGCGACGACGGCGTCGAGCATCACCTTCATACGAGTGATGCTGTCCGCCCCGGTGTCGAGCCGCTGGTAGCCGAGGACGTTGTCGATGAGCGTGGTGATCCGCGAGTAGCCGGCCGAGAGGTGATGCAGGACCTGGTTCGCCTCGGGCCACAGCTGCCCGGCGTCGTCGGCGGCGAGCGCGGCCAGCTCGCGGCGCAGCTCGTCGAGGGGTCCGCGCAGGGACCGCGCGAGCAGGGTGAGGAGCTGCTCATGACGTCCGGCGAGAGCCTCGAACCGGTCCTTCTCGCGCTCCCCGAGCGCGGCGTACCGCTCCTCGCCGGCGGCGAGCTCCTCGTCGTGCTGCTCCTGGAGCTCCTCCAGTTCGGTCACGTGCTTCTGGCGCAGCGCGGTGAGCTCGGAGGCGTGCTCCTCGGAGAGTCGTTCCAGCTCCTCCTCGTACCGCTTCTCGGCGGCGGCCTTCTCGTCGGCGAGCGCGTCGTACGGCCGCCGGTCGGTGAAGGTCAGCACGGCGCCGACGAGCTGGTCGCCGTCGCGGACGGGCGCGGTCGTCAGGTCGACCGGGAGCTTCTCGCCCTTCTTCGACCACACCACCTGCCCGCGCACTCGGTGCTTGCGCCCCGAGCGCAGGGTGTCGGCGAGCGGCGACTCCTCGTACGGGAAGGGCGTGCCGTCGACCCGGGAGTGCAGCACGAGGTCGTGCAGCTGACGTCCGCCGAGGTCACTGGCCCGGTATCCCAGTATCTGGGCGGCGGCCGGATTGACGAGGACGATCCGTCCGTCGGTGTCCGTGCCCACGACGCCCTCGGACGCGGCCCGCAGGATCATCTCGGTCTGCCGCTGCGACCGGGCCAGCTCGGCCTCGGTGTCCACGGTTCCGGTCAGGTCCCGTACGACGAGCATCAGCAGTTCGTCGCCGCCGTAGCTGTAGCTGTCGTAGGCCTGCTGGCCGTTCTCCAGATTCGCGCTGGTGACCTCGACCGGGAACTCGGTCCCGTCGGTCCGCCGGGCGATCATCCGGGTCGGCTTGGTCCGCCCGCGCGGGTCCATGTGGTCGGGCCGCCGCATGGAGCCGGGGATCAGCTTGGAGTCGAACTGCGGCAGCAGATCGAGCAGCCCGCGCCCGACCAGGGCGGTCCCCGGCGCCTCGAAGGCCTCGAGCGCGATGGTGTTCGCGTTGACGACGGTCCCATTGGCGTTGACCAGCACCAACGCATCGGGAAGCGCGTCGAGTATGGCTGCGAGGCGAGCAGCGCCTCGGGATGGCCTGCTGCTCACGAGACGCTTCCTCCCTGTTACCGCACCTTGCCGACCGCTCGGGCCATCTTGCCAACCGGCCCGCGACGTGTCACGCGAGGGAGTCTAAGGGCAGCGGTTGCGCTCGCGACGCCGGATGAGAGGGAGGTCGCACGACGAAGTGACGTAGAACGTGTGACCCCATCCGCGAAGAGGTGCTTGTCCTCCCACTTCGGCTGCACTTCGGCTGCGCTTCGACTGCGCTCCGGTTCCGCGAGACCTTCGCGGGACTTTTACGGAGGCGGGGCGTCCGCCATGAAAACGCGGTGGCCCCCGACTGGGCCCTATCGAGCGCTGCCGCCGACCTCGGGCAGCAACGGCACAAACCGATCCCACCGCCCGATCTCACACCCGTTGCTGCGGTCGAACCGCGCGTCGACGGGCCGCCCGGCCCAGGTCCCGGTGACATGAGCGGTGGCCGGCCCGCCGTACTGCATGGTGCAGACGCTGTCCCCGGGCACGGGAGCGAACGCGTCCTTCCCCCACCGCGTGTTCCGCTCGACGGCGGCACACGCCCCACCGGCATCGGGATGGCTCCCCCCGCCCGGATGACAGTCCACCTCGTACGTCCCGTCCGCGTCACCGGCGTTCCGCACGGTGACGGTGAGATGGTCGCCGCCCGTCGCTGGGGGCGCGAGAGAGGGGAGGGAGGGGAGGAAGGGGAGGGAGGAGCCGGAGGCGGCGGCAGCGGGCACCGCGGACAGGGAGACGACGGAGCCGACGCCGACGAGGAGTGGGGCGAACCGCGCGAACCGGCCGAGCCGGGTGACCTGCAACATGACCTGACTAACGCCCCGCACCCCATGACGTTGCGCCCCGCGGCCACCACCACTTACGACGGCTTACGACTTTGCCCTGCGGCCCGCCCGCCTAGTACCGTGGGAGGCGATTGGTGACACCCCGCTCGACTGTGTCATCATCTGCACGCACCACTCGCGCTCGCGCGGGCGGTTGTGCTGGAGGCGTCGCCTAGTCCGGTCTATGGCGCCGCACTGCTAATGCGGTTTGGGACTTCAATCCCATCGAGGGTTCAAATCCCTCCGCCTCCGCACCTGATCACGAAGCCCCGGTCGACACGGCCGGGGCTTCGTCGTCCCAATGTCGTCCCGTCGTCCCCACGTCGTTCCGGCATCGCTCCCGAACCCGCTCTGAGGGCCGTTTTCGCAGGTCACAAGCGGTATGGCAAACGGATTTCACATGGCGGCGGCAGTCATGTAATGTTCTTCCTGTCGCCGCGAGCGGGCCGGGAGGGCCGAAGCGGTGGGAAAACAAAACAAGCACTCGTAGCTTAACGGATAGAGCATCTGACTACGGATCAGAAGGTTGCAGGTTCGAATCCTGCCGAGTGCACACAGGTGAGAGGCCCCGGGAGTTCATCCCGGGGCCTCTTGCGTTGTGGGGTTCGCATCCAGACGATCAAACGGCAATCGCCTCTCCGCCGGCCCCGGGAAGATCGGCGAGCGCCCTGACCGCCCGAAGCGAGAACGAGCCCCAGTGAGAATCATCCCCGCCCGCCCGGACGACGTCTCCAAGCTGCTGGCCTTCCGTGAGGAGGCCGCAGCGTGGCTTTCCCGGCGCGGCACCGATCAGTGGCAGCGCCGCTACCCCGTGGACAAGCTGTTGGAAACGGTCGAGGCAGGCACCGTCTTCATGGCCATGGACGGCGATGCGACGGCCGCGACGATCACACTCACGCCTGGGACTACGGCTATGGCTATGGCTACGGCAGGACTCTGGGCGGAGCGGGAACTCACAGAGCCCTCGCTGTTCATCAGCAAGCTCACCGTGGCGCGTACGCATGCCGGGCAGGACGTCGGTGCGCGCCTGCTCGACTGGGCGGGGGATCGGGCGAGCCGGGCGGGAGCCACATGGCTCCGGCTCGACGCGTGGACGACCAACAAGGACCTGCAGGCGTACTACCTCCGCCAGGGGTTTGAGCACGTCCGCACGGTCTTGGAGGGGTCGGCGATCAACGGCGGTCCCCGAGTCTCGGGTTGGCTGGCCCAGCGGCCAACGCGCCCGGCCGAGCACGGCTTTGTGGACGAGACGCCGGAGCCAGAACTTATGGATGACGTCTAGACGCCGACGCCTGATCCCCTTACGGAACGGGTTGTCCCTGCGGGGGAAGGCTTCCGCTGCCTCCCGTGGGAACGACGGACCGGCGTGGCGTCATGCTGCCGGCCAGCCACTCCAGGTTCTCCCATAGGCGGGGCTCGCCGTGCTCCTGCCGCTTCTGGTCGATCCAGGGCCGGTAGTTGGTCCAGACGGAGATGATGAGACCGCCCCATGCCTCGTCGATGACCTCTCGGTCGAAGGCGTCCGTCTGCGCCCCGACAGCCAGGAAATTGAACGTGGTGAGGTAGGCCGCGATCAGTGTCGTCGCTTGATCGTCGCCGGCCAGCGAGAGCCTGACCAGAGCTGCGACGGCCTCCTGATCCCGGTCGGGAGGTATCCCCTCGTCGGACAGCGCCTTCCGCCGGTCCATGTTGGCCGTGAGGTACTCCATCGTCGCCTGCTTGCGTCGCCTGTCGTGGTCCTGACCTGTGCTGCGGGACAGCAGGAGGAGCTGCCACGCCAGTGCGCCGAAGGCAACGACACTGACGAGCAGCGAGCCGAACGAAGCAATCAGGGACCACCGCTCATACGACGTCACGGCCGGAACCTTACGGAAGACACGCAGCTGACAGGGCCGTTTCTGACATCAAGGCCTGACATCAAGGCCTGAACAACAACGTCCGCGTACACAGGAGTGCATGCTCATATGCGTGAGCGCCTACAGCAGCGACCAGGACTTGAACGTCACCGACGCCACCGGAAGCGGTGCCGAGGTGGATGTGGCCACCAACCTGCTCAACGGCACGGTACGGCTGTCGGTGCTGTGGACCGACGAGATTCGCCTGCAACCGGACGACGCCGAGCGCGTGGCTCAGGCCTTGCTTCGCGCCGCTGAGCGCGGTCGGCGTATCGCCGATGCCAGAAGCTCGGGACCGGACGGCACCGCTGTCAGCGACTGAGCCAGCTGGGCCCGGCGCTGGAGACGCACTGTCGCGTTCAGTGCTTCCAGACGTCCGGGCCGCCCTCGCGCCACTCGATCAGTCCGGACTGCCGCACCCAGTCGGCGTCGACGTCCTCCAGGCCCGCGAGGCGCAGGAACTCGATGATGTCCAGCAGCCCGTAAGCCATCCCCACGAATCGGCCGTCGACGCGGACGCGTCGGCCTCCGTCCTCGCCGGGCGGGTAGATCGCGATGGGCTTTGCGTTGGCCATGGCACCAGCCTGAGGCTGAGCCGGGAGGGGCGCACGGTGTGATGCGCTGGTTGCGTGGTGGCCTGGCCTGGCTGTGCTCGGGGTGGTCGCGGAGGTTTGCTGTGCCCCGAACCGTGTGGTGGGGAGCCAGTTCGTTCGGTGTCGTGAGCGTGCTGATCAACGAGTGCGCACGGGCGAGAGGCGCGGAGAGATGCGGGTGTCTTGCACTGAGGGACAGGGTGCGTGCAGCAGCGCCTACGTCGGCTCCTCAGCCGCTCAAGCCCAGCTCCCCCGCCCGCATCCCGGCCTGGAATCGTGAACCCGCGTCGAGTGTGTCGAGCAGGTCGGCGACTCGGCGGCGGTACGTGCGGAGGGACATGCCGAGTTGGCGGGCGGCTGTTTCGTCGGTGGCGCCGGAGCCGAGGGTGCGTAGGACTGTGCGGCTTTCGGCGTCGAGGTGGGGGTGGTCGCCTCGTAGGAAGGCTTTGAGGTCGGTGGCGGTTTCCCATGCCGCTTCGAAGAGGGCGTGGACCGTGCCGACCAGGGTGGGGGCGGTGGTCAGGGTGTAGTCGCGGGGGCCGGGGGTGTTCGCGCCGGCGAGGATTGCGAAGCGGCGGTCGATGATGATCGTCTCGTGGGGGAGGGCGGTGGCGGCGATGCGCACGTCGGCGCCCTTGTCGGCGAGTTCGCTCAGGTGGTCGCGGCTGTTCTTGTCGGCCAGCGCGGAGGGGCTGAACAGCTTGCGGATCCGGTGGGTCTGGGTTTCGGGGGTGCGCATTCGGTTTTGGGCGATCCGGCGGGCTCCTGGGTGCGGCCAGGTGTTGAGGTCGCGGGCGGCGCAGATGAACTCCTCTTGGATCGAGGAGAAGACGTGTTCGGTGCGGGCCAGGAGTTCCAGGTCGCCGCGGATCGTCACGATCTCTGCCATGTCTTCAGTCTGCCCGATGGCAGGAAGCTGCCATGGGTTCGTGGGGCGAAGGGCCCGTCGCCCAGGCTGTGTTCATGAGCGATGACGATGACTTCCGCCTTGGTGGCGATCTTTCGATCAACCGGATCGGCTTCGGGGCCATGCGCCTGCCTACGAACAGTTTCCAGGGGCCGGCACGTGATCCCGAGGCCGGTCGTGCCGTGCTGCGTCGGGCCCTCGAGCTCGGTATCAATCACATCGACACCGCGGCCTTTTATGCCAGTGGGGACGGGCGCGTTCGTGCCAATGCTCTGATTCGGGAGGCCCTGTATCCCTATCCGGAGGACCTGGTCATTGCCACCAAGGTCGGGCCGGTCCGTACCCCCGACGGGGGGTTGGCCGCGATCGGCGATCCCGCGGGGCTGCGAGCGTTGGTCGAGGAGAACCTCGTAAGCCTTGGTGTGGATCGGCTCGATCTGGTCTATCTGCGGATCGGGGGCGTGGCGCCGCCACCGGAGGGGGAGTCCGTCGCCGGACGCTTCGAGGCGCTGGCCGCGATGCGTGAGGAGGGGCTGATCCGGCATCTGGGGCTGAGCAACGTCGACATCGGCCATCTCGCCGAGGCGCGGGCGATCGCGCCTGTTTCGGCCGTTCAGAACCATTTCCACACCGCCAAGCGCGATGACACGGAGGTGGTGGCCCTATGCGAGGAGGCCGGCATCGCTTACGTGCCGTTCTTTCCGCTGGGGGGAGGTGTGAGTGACGTCGGCGGTGACCGTATCGCCAAGGTCGCGGAACGGCATGACGCCACGGTCGCGCAGATCGCTCTGGCCTGGTTGCTGGCCGCATCCCCCGTCACCCTCGCCATACCCGGCACCGGCTCCCTCGCCCACCTGGAGGAGAACACCGCCGCCGGGTCGATCGCCCTCAGCCGGGAGGATCTCGCCGACCTCACCTGATACGAGGACGGCTCCCCCACGAATGCCCGCTCCGAGATGCCTGTCCGACCTGGCTTGCTTAGCGTCGTCGTGCGTAGCCGCGCGGATCGCGCCGCGTCGAGACGATGGAGAGGCACCTTCATGGCAGTCGTGATGACCTTCGTGTGGCCCGAGATCACGCCCGAGTTGTACGACGCGGTGCGTAAGAAGGTGCGGTGGGAGGAGGAGCCTCCGGACGGGTGCGTGATGCACGTGGCGTGGTTCGCCGCCGACGGGTTCCATGTGCTCGACATCTGGGAGTCGGAGGAGCACTTCGGCCGGTTCATCGCCGCCAGGATCGAGCCCGTGCTCAAGGGCGAACTGGGGGTGGAGAGCGATCCCGAGGCGGAGTTCTTCCCGATGTACCGGCGCTTTGTGGCTCCGGGCGTCAGCGGCGCTGCCTGACGGTCCGTTCAGCAGCAGTCGCAGCCGGGCCGGCATCCGCACCCGTCCGCCCCGGCGTCGGCGGTATCGGCGGAGGGCAGTGCCGTGGTCGCGCAGCAGCCCTTGCCCTGCCAGGCGTCGCGGCCCTCCTTGACGGCGATCGCGCCGATGACCAGGGCGGCGATCGGGTCGGCCCAGGTCCAGCCGAAGAGGGTGTTGGCGAGTAGGCCGACGAGGAGGACGGCGGAGAGGTACGTGCACAGGAGGGTCTGCTTGGAGTCCGCTACGGCGGAGGCGGAGCCGAGTTCGCGTCCCGCCCTGCGTTGCGCGGCGGACAGGAACGGCATGACCAGCAGGGACAGGGCGGCGATCACGATGCCAGGGGTGGAGTGCTCGGGTTCGCCGCCGGAGCCGGTCAGTGCGCGTACGGCGTCGATCGTGACGTAGGCGGCGAGGGCGAAGAAGGACACAGCGATGATGCGGAGGGTGGTTCGCTCGCGCGCCTCGCGGACCGTGTGGTCCCGGGCCGAGAACTGCCAGGCCACTGCCGCCGCGGAGGAGACCTCGATGACCGAGTCGAGGCCGAAGCCGATCAGCGCGGTGGAGGAGGCCAGGGTGCCGGCGGTGATGGCTACGGCTGCCTCGATCACGTTGTAGGTGATCGTCGCCGCGACCAGCAGTCGTATTCGCTTGGCGAGTACGTCTCGGCGGACTGGCGGCGGGCCGAGGGACAGGGCGGTCATCTCAGCAGCAGCCCTTCGCCTCGGCGTCGGGGCAGGTGCGGTCGGTCTCGACCGCGACGACGGCGGTGCGCAGGTCGTCGAGGGCGTGGCCGAGGCGTTCGTCGGCGAGTTCGTAGCGGGTGCGGCGGCCTTCGGGGACGGTGACGACCAAGCCGCAGTCCCGCAGGCAGGTCAGGTGGTTCGACAGGCGGGTACGGGAGATCCCCAGGACCTCGGCAAGATCGGACGGGTAGGCGGGGGCCTCGCGCAGGGCCAGCAGGAGGCGGCAGCGGATCGGGTCGGCCAGGGCGCGGCCGAAGCGGGCCAGGACCTCAATGTCGGAGGCAACAGTCAGCATGCTTCGACAGTACAGGTCTTCCTGGATTCAGGAAACCTTGGACTATTAGGCCGCGGTCGCCGCCAGGCGGTGGAACGCCTGGGTGGTGTGGGGGTGGGCGAGCTCGTCCAGCAGGTGTCGCCACTCGGGGTCGGCGACGGCGGGGTGCGCCTCGTCCCAGACGGTGAGGAGCGGGGCGAGGTCGCTCTCGTGGCGGGTCTCGGTCGGGTAGTCCATTGGAGGTTCCTCCCGGATGGCGGCTGTGGATCGTGGATCTCTGGATCCGTTGGGTTCGTTGGGTTCAACAATGCCGTCAGCCGCCTTCCCGAACCATGGAGTGACCTACCGGACCGAGGGGGCAGGTAGCTACCGGGGTTCATTCGCAGTGCCCCGGCGTTCACGCCGGGGGTGAAGCGAATCTGATGGTGGCGACGCGGAGCGTCGCCGCGTCTGCTCCGGCGGAGTCGGGGATGGCACATTCGTCACTCATGGCGCGAAGCGTCATGACGGCCTGCCCCGGCGGAGCCGGGGAACGCTCATACCGGCCGGTTCTGCTGCTCGATGTATTGCCTGACCACGGTGAGCGGGGCGCCGC